>NZ_CZQA01000010.1:0-300000 GCF_001458735.1 Candidatus Nitrospira nitrosa | reverse complement strand
CACGAATTCTGACAATCGGCCGCATTAGAATTGAACCTGCGTACGTATCTTTTTAGATTCAGCTCTGTATCCTTTTGGATTCACTCGCCTGCAGGCCATGGTTATCTTGTGTGTGTCAGATTCAAACAAGGAAAATAGGTGTGGTCGACACGGCATATTTATTGCGGCGAGCATCATTGTTGTAGCGACGTAGCCATCGCCACAGGGCAGGGTGGTAGGAGGGGCTGGTGGCGGGATGTCTACCGCATTGCAAAATGACTGCAGGTGAGCGTGAGGCCTTGAGACTGGCGCTGAACTATTACTATCTATGTACCTCCCGGCTATATGATGTTGTGAGTGTTAACTCCTGAGCAGACGGTGATGAATGGTTTGCTCGCTATAGGAAATATTGTGGAACGGCAGACCGACATCACGATTAAAGAACTCGATGAGGGGGCCAAAAAGTTCAATTCCTTCTACTTTCAAGACCGGCTTCATTTTGCGGTAGGCTGTGCGTTCAATGTGGTTGAGGTGCAACAGCGGTTACACACCAGCAAGTCGACCCGCCCATCCAACTTATCAATGTAAAACTGGGTGTTGCTGTGATTCCGTGGATGGCACCGCATACGTATAGGTTCAACAGATCGTAAGTCTCCCTCACAGGAGCATCGATTCCTGTTGAGAGCCAGCACTGTGAAAAACAATCTTATGGCTGCGGTTGCAAAATACACCAGCATGAGATGCGGGCACGAGAAGAATGCAGGGGAATAAGAGTGGACTGCCGCGAGCACCCATTTCGTCGGCTTACGAGGAAGAGCCTGGACTCGTTGGATTGATCAGAGGATAGTGGAGCTGGCGAGAGGAATCGAACCTCCAACCTGCGGTTTACAAAACCGCTGCTCTGCCGATTGAGCTACGCCAGCATCTCAATGATTTGAAAGCGGTACACTTTTACAGACTCTCAGCCTTGAGGTCAAGTGTTCCAGTCGTGTTCTCTTCGCGACTTCGCTCAGGTAAGAACGAAGCGAGGTGACCATGCCTTCCTCCCATTGCGCCAGCATGCGGGTGCCGATGGCTTCGAAATTCGGATGGTCTTTTTGGTCTGAGAGGCGAAGGTACTGCCACGTGCGCCGAAGCCATTCCGTAGGCCAACGTCAGCGGCGTCGGTCCAGACCTTGATCATCAGGCGCCTCGTTCATCAGATCGTCGAGCCTGAGGCGGCGCGTACGGGAGTCCTGCAGGGTAAGTTCCAGCCCCAGCGCCGTCAGAATGTTGGTGATCTTCGAATAGCCGAGCTTGCCCAGTCGCGCATTCTCCAACGCCTCGAGCGTGGAGCGTGCCACTCGGGCCTTCTTCGCCAGGATGGGCTGACTCCAGCCCAGCGACTTGCGCTTTTTCGCGATCACTTCCCCTATAGAAGGCATGGTTAGCATGTGACCAACATACTAGTCATATTAGCTAAATCAAGCCAATATGAGCTGTATATTATGCAATTTAGCTCGAGTTCATCCCTACCGATGAACTCCGGTCGACGTTCGAAGGCTGGTTTACCCCTGCCATCCACTACATCATCACTGAGGAGCTACTGTTAGCCGGTGCGAGAAAGCTGGGCATTGTGGTGTACTGACTTGAGTCACTCGACGTTGACATTCGCGCCCCTCAATATTGAGACTTCATGGGACGCTTAGGTCAGAGTGTCATTGTCAATCACGCTCACACGTCGGCTAAGCCAACGATCTTGATCATATCCGTCTCGGTGTTCGCACAGCACGGGCAATAAGATGGCCCCCTGTCTGATCTCAGGAAAAACAAACTGCATGTCGAGAATCCGTAAACAACGCCGGACCGAAAGCCGGACGTTCATCCCCGTTTACCTGGTACTAAGCGCTTTGGCGATAACCATTCATAGGCATGAGGAGAAGAGCAAAGGTGGCGGATACCTTTGTTGGCGGGTTGCACGGTACGCAACGTGAGATTTAATTATAGGCCACTTATTCGGCAGCACTCTTTGCTAAATCGTTACCCTATCTCAACCGGTTTGGTGAGAACGGCGTATCCCATTGCCGAACCTTGTTGGATGTCCAAATCACCGGCGATTCAGTAATCTCCCGAAATTGTAAGAGAACCTGCAGCCTCCAAATCCACTAAAGATTTACAGCTCAAAGAAACTTGCTATTCTGCAGAGAGCAATTGCTGGAGTCGTGTGATCAGTCCTGCGAGGTTGGCATGGCACTCCATTGAAAACAACGGCATTCGTTTGCTGCAACCAGTAAAGTTCGAACAGATACACCTCAAAGAACGGGGTGATCTTCAGCGTCTCTTTCGCGACCAAACTGACATTGTTGTTGAAGATGGAATGGTGCTTGCTGAGGAGTTTGGCTCATGGGAAGATTCGTCCCGACGAATCGATTTGCTGGTTCTCGACAAGGATGCCAACCTTGTGGTTGTGGAACTCAAGCTGACCGATAGTGGCGGGCACATGGAGCTACAGGCCCTCCGTTACGCCGCAATGGTATCGACCATGACGTTCGCTTAAGCCGTCGAGGCCCATGAAGAATATCTTCATTCACGAGGCTCCTTTGCCAATGCCAAAGAGGCGATTCTAGAATTCTTAGGGTGGGAAGAGGAAGCGGAAAGACGATTTGCCGAGGTCGTCAGATTAGTCCTCGTTTCTGCTGACTTTTCTAAAGAGATCACCACCACGGCATTATGGATGAATGAGCAGGGTCTCGATATCCGTTGAGGGAAGAAAAACGGGGCAGGCTACTTTGTTTGGTGTGAACTAGGCTCCGCCTCATCTCCAAAGGCTGAGCACGACGCCGAACAGGATGCGCCGCTAGCCTCCATTCTTGACAAGGCATTCAAAGGGAATTCTGATGCGTGATGCCACCGACAAAAAGCGGCCTCGTTCGGTTGCTGAAGAGTTACTGGAAGAACTGCGCCATAAGGCTGAAGGTACGTCGATCCGTTACTGGTATCAGTTTCGCATATCCTGGGTTAGGTGTGCCAGGCACCGTAATCCCGATCAGCCATTTCTGCGAAACATGGGCCATGCCGCACTGGTCGCCGAAATGGGTCAAGCTCAAATATAAATATAAACCATAAAGCTCTCGATGCCATTTCTTACCGACCTCGATTCGCGCGCAGCCATCAAGGGCTCCCGCGATCCACTTGGCGTTCAGTCCATCTGGACCCGCATGGGCAGGCACGTTGTTGGCAACCTAACGACTGTTAGCACCTCCGTCCGGGACTTCACTGTAACGATGCTCGGCTACTACTTCGCCGAGCGCGTGGCTGAGGAGACGGCCGCCAGTGACGATCTCAACGTCTTCCTGCGGTGGGAGCAGCTATCGGCATATGCACGAGGTGGAGGGAACAACGATTGGGCGTTCCGTGGCACTGAGCGTACGAAGAACTATTGGAACTCGGCCGACCGAGTTCGGCTTGGAGCGGACTCTGGCTCTTTCATCCTTAGCGATCAGAAGACCTACGGGCTTTGGGGTCTTTATAGCGTGCCTTCTCGATCCTCAGGTCTCGTTGAGGGCAGCCCAACCCGATTGACAGCCGAGGCCAGGCAGTTCGTTGAGGAGAACTACCTCCCAGTTCTTGACGGAAAGTCGATGGCACGCGGGGAAGGGCTGGTCGATATTCTGGGTAAACGATCGGTCGAGCTGCGACCGAAAGATCGGGACCGCGTGTTATTCGGCTCCGTTGCCAAAGTGCTGCGCCGGAAGTTCAGCAGCGCCGAGCGCTCCCTGTATGTCCGACACCTGATCGAGGGAGGCCCGAAAGATTCAACTCAGGGCGGCCAGCGTCTTCTTGCCGAGGCAATGAAGACGACCTTCGACGTCAAAGACTGGCAGCTTTCTCCGGTTGTGGTGAGCCACTTGGCGAAGCAGTGTCGTGCCAAGTCTGGCGACACCGGCAGGAAAGTGGCCGACTACCTCGAGCACATCAGGCTCGCGGAGCAACTCTTGGCTCCATGCGTGAGCCTCTTTGCTTATTCCCTGAGCAGTGATAACCAGCGCCTTGATGACGTGGCCGTCACTATTCGTAAGGAGTGGGGACCCGAACTTCGGTCAGTGGATCCAAAAGCCCTCGAGGCCATCGAGCCTGAACTAATTGGCGCCTCCGGCGAGCGTGAGTCTGCTCGGCGGTGGCTGACCATTGCCGGGGATTTGGCGCAAGGAGACTATGCCAAGGTCATCACGCAGCTCATCGACCAGAACCGCGAAGTAATGGTGATGCGCGGAGGCGCGGCGCCGTGGTTGGAAATTCGAGATGGCAAGTTACATGTGAAGTTGGCCGTAGAAACCGGCTATTTGCCGACGAAGAAAGATCTGCCCACGCATTGGATCCATTCCTACTTCCTGGACTCGCTCCGAACTGTTACGAAAGAGCTTGAGGTATAGGCGATGCCGGACATTCCCCGTGCAGTCCTCTCTGAGCAGATTGAAGAACACCTCGGCGGTCGGCGCCTTTTGGCCGCGGTGTTTGTCACGTTTCGGTTCGAGCCGGAGTTCTTTGAGCAGCAAGTACTTCCGGTATTCCTCAATGTGGCGACAAGTCACTCCGAGGCGATCCGGCGTGTACAGTTGGAGGACGTACTAAAGGACGTTCGCCACCGGGTTGCGGTGTACTACGACCAGAACGGCCTAGCTCCTAATGCAGGACCAGCCCGGCAGGATGTGTCGCGAGTTCCGATCGTTCACCGCACAGGGATCTTTCATCCCAAAAACGTCTTTGCCCTCGTCGAAGAGCTGGACCCCGACAATGACGGCCACCGCGCCCAGTCGCTCGTGGTCGCATGTATGTCTGCGAACTTGACGCGTGCTGGCTGGTGGGAGAACGTCGAGGTTTGTCATATTGAGACAATTGCTCAAGGCGAAGGTACCCGTCTCAAGGAAGACCTGTTCCGCTTCCTCGAGGGTCTTGAGCGAAAGGCGGGCGATAAGGCCGCGGATGGGCACGCGTCAATCAAAGCAATCAAGAGCTTCCTGCGCACCACGGACCAACGCCTTGTGCGTTCGTCCGGCGGGCGGCTCCACACCCACTTCTTTGACGGCACCACAACCGTGCCCAAGTTCATTCGGGAGGCCACAGGCAGCGCGATCGATGGTCTCTATCTCGAAGTAATCTCGCCCTACTTCGACGCTGGCCCTGAATCGAAGCCGCTCAGCGACCTCATTGCCGAATTTGCTCCCAAGGAAGTGCGGGTGTTCCTGCCGCGGAAGGAGACCGGCGAGGCACTGTGTTCGGCCGAGCTGTTCGAATGGGTCCGATTACAGTCAGATGTCAGCTGGGGCCGGCTGCCGAAAGATGTGATTCGTGGCGGCAAGTCGGACGACGTGAAGTCCCGGACAGTGCATGCAAAGGTATACCGGTTCTTTCAAGCTAACCCGAAGCGCGAGTATCTATTCGTGGGTTCAGTCAATCTGACTGGACCCGCGCATCGCAAAGGAGGCAACCTCGAGACCGGATTTCTCGTTGAGCTAGATCCAGTTTGTCGTCCGGACTGGTGGCTGGAGGCTGACCGAACCAAACCAACGATCTACGAGCCTCGGGGCGAGGATGAAGGCGCTGCTAGTACAGCCGGTTCCAGGCTGTCGCTTCGGTACTGGTGGGATTCAAAACGTGCGGAGGCCTACTGGGACAGTGGAGAGAAGTCGCCGCGGCTTCAGATTTCGCGGGGCGGCGTACCGCTGTTTGCCGTCGACCCGATCTTAGCAAGGCAGTGGGTTCAGTTGGAGACCTCGAATGCCACCGCGATAAAGGGGACGCTTCAGTCTACGTCCATCTTCATGGTCGAAGGAGATCGTCCCGAGCCTGCTGCCGTACTTGTCCAGGAAGAGGGCATGACCCAGCGCCCGTCGCTGCTGTTCGACCTCACGCCGGCGGAGATCCTGCGTTACTGGTCGTTGCTAACGACGGAGCAGCGAGCCGCGTTCCTCGAGGCTCACGCGCCAGAGATTGCGCTGACGGGCGAAGGTGCTGACCTGGTGGCGAAGCACGAGCGTCTCGATGATCGCGACAGTTTCTTCGACCGATTTGCCGGAATCTTCATCTCGTTCGGTCAGCTTGAGCAGAGCGTGCGAGAGTCGCTGGCTGCCGGCAAGGATCGGGCTGCCGAGTATCGCATGTTTGGGCAGAAGTACGACTCACTCGGGCGCCTTCTCACGCGTATTCAAGACGATGGAGCTAAGAACACCGACAATCTGATAGAGCACTATGTGATGGCGCTCTGCGCTAGACAGATGGTCACAGAGCTGCGTAATGATTGGCCTCACTTCTTTGGTAAGCATCCTGAGGAGGCTAAGCGGCTGGAGCAACAACTTGGTATCGCAGTCGAACTGCGAGCGCGGCTGAGTGAGGGTAAGAACCGCACAATGGCCGAATTCCTTCTATGGTTCGAAGAGTGGTTTCTGAAGCGGGCAAAGCCGGTTAAGCAGGAGGCGGAGGCGTGATCAATCTCCAAGCCGCCGGGCAGCTCCTCAATTTCGGCGCCAGTATTGGCGAAGGCCGTCGAGCTGATGAACAGCTTGAGGGAGCCGTTGCTATCCACAATATTTTAGAGAAGTACAATGTAGCCTATCTTGCTGACGAAGTTGGCATGGGCAAGACCTATGTGGCTCTTGGCGCGATGGCAGTGTTCAGGCATTTCAATCCGGAGTTCCGGGTTCTGGTGATCGCGCCAAGCGAGAATATCCAGAACAAATGGATGAAGGAGCTTGGCAATTTCTGTGCGAATAATGTGCGGTTCCCTGATCTTCGCGTGAAGTCCATCCGAGGCGGGCCGGCCAGACCGATGGTGTTGTGCAGCAACCTGCACAGTTTCGTTCACGAAGTCGGTGTAGACGCGCGCCGGGACTTCTTTCTCAGGATGACGTCCTTCAGCATGGGGCTGAAGGGCGACAAGGAAGGCTGGAAGGTTCAACGTGAGCAGATTCGGTGTGAACTGCCTTGGTTGGCCGATGAGGTGTTCGTCCTCCGAAGTAAAGAGGCCTTCAAGGACAATTATGCGCGTGCGGTGTGCTGTGCCATTCCATCGTTTGACTTGGTGATTATTGACGAGGGGCACAAACTGAAGCATGGTTTCCGCGAGGGTGTCGCCGCCAGAAATCGAATGCTGGCCCTGGCGATGGGCCGAGATGTCGAGGCGGATCCCAGGTTGTTTCCCGGCTACGGTCGAAGGGCCAAGAGAGTATTGTTTCTGTCCGCCACGCCGATCGAGGAATCGTATCAGCAACTCTGGAATCAGTTGGATGTGTTCGGTATCGCTGGGCCTTACACCGAATTGAAGAAACGCGATGTCACGGACGAGTCAAAGAAGGAAACGGCCTCCCGGTTTCTTGTTCGTCGGGTGACTTCGATGCAAGTCAACGGCGCTGAGTTGACCAAGAACCAGTACCGTCGTGAGTGGCGGCAGGGCGGCGTTCTCGAGCACGACAAGGCAATCAAGGTCACGGATCCTCGGAAGCGACTTGTCGTGGCGTTAGTACAGAAGAAGGTGGCTGAACTTCTGGGGTCGGGTAAGTTCAACATGTCGTTCCAAATCGGTATGCTTGCCTCATTCGAAAGTTTTCTGCAGACCAGCAAGTTGCGACGGGACGATGAAACCAGCAACTTTGATGATCCAGACCAGGCTCGGGACCTCAGTGAAGCGGTCAAGGAAGGGCTTGACGTGCAGGATGTCAATCGCCTCGCTCAAGACTACTACAATCGTTTTCAGGAACACCTTCCACATCCCAAGATGGATGAGGTGGTTGAGGCTCTCTCAACGGCGTGGCTGACAGGCAAGAAGACACTGGTGTTTGTCCGCCGAGTTGCCTCGGTCAAGGAACTGAAACAGAAACTTGATGAGCGGTACGACAAGTGGCTCATTCCGTACCTCCGAGAGAATCTGCCGCAAGAAGTAACAGGTGCGTTCGATTCCGCTGTGGTTCGCTACCGCGCAGAAAAGAAGGCGATTGACGAGGCTCGGCAAGCTCGAATGACAGGGAGTATGGAGGCTGCTGATGATTCCGAGGATAATCGGGGAGGCACAGACACGTTTTTCGCCTGGTTCTTCCGGGGTAAGGGGCCGAAGGGGTTTGTCAGCGGTGCACGCATTGCCCAACGGTTCATTCGGTCTGGATCTGCTTACCGAAGCTTCTTCGAGAGAAATCATGTGGCCGAGGTGCTTACCGTTGAGCCGGGTCAGGTGGTGGACGGGTTGGCCTTGGCGACGGGATACTCCCGGGCGGAACTCAAGGCGGAAATTCAAAAGCGCGCGGTATGCTTTCTGAGTGCCCGGGCGACCAAGCATTCGGCATACGCCCGTTTCGTTGCGGCTCAGGCCGCCGCGCTTGAACTTCTGGGCGAGAGTAAGAGCACAAAGGCTGAGTTCGCACGACTGGTATTCGGGCAGGTTTACCTGAGCGAAGCTAAGAGGCCGGCTGCGAACCAGCCCTTGGATGTTTTGCCGAGCCTTGAGGAGCGGACTTTCTTTACCGAATTGCTCAAGCCCCAATGGCAGGCCCTGCGTATGGACCTCTGGCCGCAATCAGCGAAAGAAGAGCTACAGGATAGTTTCCAAGAGTCAGAGCTCAGGGCGAAAATGTTGGCAACGACGGCTCGGCTCGGACACGGTCTAATCGACATCTACCTGCTGACCATCGGGCGCCTGAAGACCCTCGCTCTGCGGAGTCTGGAGTCAGATGACGATGCAGGCTCGGACTTGGAGTCGCGTCGGCTTGTGGAATATCTCGAAAGGCTCGAGCAACAGAGGGTGACTTCGTTGTCCAATCGCCGATGGGCGGCGTTCGATGAGTTGCGCGAGGTGGCTTCGAACTTCCGGTTGGTGCTCGATGTCAATGTACCTGAGGTTCGGGCGAAGACGTTTAGCGAGGTGGCCAGGCTGTTTGGAACGCTGTTGGGGCAACAGCAACCCGTTGGTGGAATGTTTGGAAAAGTGAGCAAGCAGCTTGTTCAGCAATTCAGAATGCCCGGGTATCCGTTCGTGTTGGTGACCACGGACTTGTTGCAGGAAGGTGAAGACCTGCACACATTCTGTTCTTCGATTCATCACTACGGCATTTCATGGACGCCGTCGTCAATGGAGCAGCGGATTGGTCGAATTGACCGCGTGCGATCTCAGACGGATCGGCGCTTGTCGGATCTCCAACGAGCGCCTGATGGAGAGGATCTACTGCAGGTACACTTCCCGCACCTTCAGGACACCGTCGAGATCTTGCAGGTCGAACGCATACTCGAACGGATGAACGTATTTCTCCGCCTCATGCATGAGGGATTGGGCACAAACGAGTCAGAGGACAAACATATCGATGTTCAGGAGACTCTTGCCCGAGGGCGTCGGCCCGTCGAGGTCATCACGAAGAGGCTCGAATCGGCCTTTCAAATTAGAAAGGACGTATTAAAGGGAGAAGTCCAAGAGCTCGACGTAACGCCGGATTTTGCTATGACCAGCATTCAGCGGCTTGAATCATTGCGGTGGCTCATGGGGAACCTGCTGAGCATCGAGTGGTCACCAGACCTCCATTCCGGGCAGTTGCTCGGGACTATGAAGTTGAACAGTGGACGTATTCAGCCATTCACGCTCTTCCTTGATTCTCTCGGGAGCCGGTTACTGCTTCGGTGTGTCAGTCCTGTCGGCATCGTTGACTTTGTTAACATGCTCGAAGCAATCGTATCTAGTGTCGCATCGCATCGTGTGCGTCTTGGTGCAGTGGAGGAATGCGACCAAGGCTCTTACAACCTCACGGTTCAGGAGGACGTTCTGCTTGCAGAGCCCCAATATGATGCGACTCGTGCAAGGGCGCTACTTCGGCGTGTTGCTGAAGAGGCCGATCGACTCGAGCTGATTCATCTTCTGGGGCGTGACCAGTTGCTCGGTGTGTTTCGAAAGGAACTCCTTCGTGAAGGTGGAAGCCAAGAATGATTGATTGGCGCAAACTCTGCACAGGAGCGCAGGACGTTCAGATTGACGGTGAAGCCGTTGTGGTTACGCTTGGCCGTGGGCGTCAGCATCGGGTTGATGTTGCGTCAAAGGGTGAGGCTGTTGAACTACGCGCCGTTATCGCACGGCGCGCCATGGTAGATGAGCAAGACAATCCAGCGCTGGCCGCCTGGTATCGCAACCGCGCCGTTAGCCTCGTTGGGTTTCGAGTCGATGATCGAGGGCGCTTAGTGGGCGAGTCGTGGGTGCCTGGTGCCGGTCTGACCGCTGACGAGTTCTTGGTGTACTTGCGAGGCATTGCTACGGCTTGCGATTTGTTTGAGTTTCAGTTAACCGGGAAAGACAGGGAGTAGGTGCTCAATGCCGCATGGAGAGGCGGCAAAGTATGTTGTGGAGCTATCATGAACAGCAGCGATCGAATAGCTCGTCAGGCACAAGCCCGACGCGGTACTCACCACGATCCAAACTCTCAAAATCATAGAGGGTTCGAAGTACCCTCTGGTGGCTGGAACCTATAATGAAACTGCTGCACTATAAACAGAAGACCAACACGCAGATTCAGGGTCAGGCATGACTATCGACTTATTGGAATCTGGCGTGTCCACTGCCTTCAGTCCCTACGGCAGCCCTTTCAGCAATCAATCGGCGAGGAATCCCTTCGCGACTGACGCGCCATGGCTCTATGATCAGCAGGGAAACTACCGTGGCAAATTGAGCGCCAATCCGTATGATACGGACTCAACCAGCAACCCCTATGGCCGATACGGCTCGCGGTTTTCCCAAGATTCCATCAACAACCCGTACGGCGTCGGCAGCCCGTATCGTTCTGACAGTCCCACCAATTCCTACGGCCGTGGCTTGCGAATCGAAGGACAGTAATAGATCCACACACCGCTCCGCATTGATCGTCAGGCCCCGAGTGCAAGAAAAACATCCGCTGCCGTCGATCGCACGGTTAGAGAATTTGGTTCATTCTACAAAAAAAGGTAGGGTCAGCTCTGGTATCGTACTGAGGAGTTGCGAGTGGACGGAGCTGAATATTGCCGATCGGTGGTTAAGCAGCGGACTGCTTGTTCACATCCCAGCCTGGAAACACCAGGACGGCTGGGTGGCATTGCAGCACCAGCGCCAGCATCTTGGCCCGTTCGACGCCCAGATTAATGGTGTCGTTTTCGATCGCTGAGATAGTGGACTGTGGAATTTTGGTCCTGCGAGCCAGTTCGCTCTGCGTGAACCCCTGAAGTTCACGGACAATCCGAACGGATTCGCCTACCGACACCGCAGCCCGTACTTTTGCCGGACGAACGTCCTTCGTTTTCATCAGTGCCTCCGATAATCGTGCGCGGTTACGTCCATGACTACTACCAGGATTCGCTGCGCTTCAACCTTGTAGATCACTCGATACTGGGCATTTAATCGTGATGAGCGATGTCCTTCCCATTCTCCCCGAAGCTGTTCGTCATGGAACCCCTTGATGAGGCGTAAACCGGCAGGGCCTGAGATTCGTACGATGTCTTTCCACTTCTCATAACATTTCAGTAACTCGACCGGAAGGCGATCAAGGCTCTTGCTCGCTCGACGGTGTTCGTAGATCTCCCACATGGACGGCTGTACTATACCATATTAGATATAGCCCATCTCAACTCCTTGGTTTGGATCAATAGGACCAGGCTGTTGTACCCTAACGATTTACACAGGATAACAAGGACGCTGAATGCGTTACTCACTGCTCTGCATTGATCGTCAGGGCCCGGGTGAAATAATAATCCACCCCGTCGAGGGCGCAGTTAGGGAATTCAGTTGTTTCTCAATGCGTGCTTCTTGCTGCAGCTCGGGTCTGAATCACGACAGCGCATTCGCCCTCTGTTCGGATGGACGGAGGGGAGGGTGTCCCGATGTTCGATCGCCTACTGCGCATCCGGTCCTCGTCAAAGTAATTGATATCGCTTGCAATGGGTGCCTTGGGCCATTATTCTAAGCCCGCTACGCATTTCGCATTCCAAATTGTATGAGTATGAACACAGTCAACGTACTGATTGTCGACGATGATGCGGCCGTCCGGGCGATTCTGCAGGAGGTGCTCCTGCACGAGGGCTATGGCGTGTCCATGGCCGAAGACGGTCACGCGGCGATTCAGGTTGCCAAAGAGTCGGTCGTTCATATCGTGATCACGGACTTGCAGTTGCCGGATATCGATGGGTTGGAGATCATCGATCGTCTGGTCAAGCAGGATGCCAAGATCATTCCCATCATGATGACGGGGTTCGGAACAATTGAAACCGCGGTGCGGGCTATGAAGTCCGGTGCCTTTGATTTCATTACCAAACCCTTTGATCTTGAGACCGTGGCGGTCGTGGTGCGAAAGGCGGCGGAGTTTTATCGGCTGCGACAGGAAAACCATCTGCTACGGAAAGCCGTCCGTGATCAGTATCGGTTGGAGCAGTTGGTCGGCGTCAGTGAGCCGATGCAACAGGTGCTGGAGTTTGTGCAAAAGGTCGCCGACAGCGACAGTACGGTCATGATCCAAGGTGAGAGCGGCACCGGCAAAGAGTTGGTTGCCCGCATGCTCCACTTCAACAGCCTGCGGAGGGACCGCCCGCTGGTTCCGGTCAACTGCGGGGCCATTCCTGAAAACCTGCTGGAGTCCGAACTCTTTGGACACGAAAAGGGTGCCTTCACCGGCGCCACGCATTCGCGGATGGGTCGGTTTGAATTGGCGAACGGCGGGACGATCTTTCTTGATGAAATCGGCGAGATGAGTCTCCCGTTGCAAGTGAAACTCCTGCGGGTGTTGCAGGAACGGGAGTTTGAACGAGTCGGCGGCAATCGTACGATTCATGTGGATGTACGCATTATCGCGGCGACGAATCAGGATCTGGAGCTGCAGGTGGAGGAACGGCGATTTCGGAAGGATCTCTTCTATCGGCTCAATGTCATTCCCATTGTGATTCCTCCACTTCGAGAACGACGAAGTGATATCCCGTTGCTGATCGAGCACTTTCTGACTCGCTTCAATCAGAGTAAGCATACGGATGTGTCGGGCTTTTCGTCAGATGCGCTGCAGTTCTTGATCGAGTACGACTGGCCCGGCAACATTCGCGAGTTGGAGAATATGATCGAGCGATTGGTCGTTCTAAAAAAACAGGGGACGTTGGCGGTCGAAGACTTGCCTCCCAAAATCGGTCGCCGGTCGATCGCGCCTGAATTCAAGGAGCAGTTCATTCGGTTCAACGACGATGGGATCAACCTCTCGAGAGAGGTGGAGCAGTACGAAAAGCATCTCATCATGGAAGCGTTGCGCAAAGCGAATGGTGTCACCTCCAGAGCCGCGCAGTTACTCCACTTGAATCGAACGACGTTGGTTGAAAAGCTGAAACGCAAGGGGGTTGATCCTCGCTCCCATGTGGAAACCCTTCCGCTCTGGCCCCGCATATCCAGTCAAAAGATTGACGACCTTCCGACCTAGTCGATGCCAGTCCTGACGCGATTCGTGTAGATTCTCAATTCCTCGCGATAATTCTCCTGATTTTCCTCATGTTTTGGGCTGATGCGAAGGGCATGAGCCTTGCTGGTGTCTTCCCGCTGTGAATCTATGCCGTCTTCCATATGTCCGACTGATTGTCCTGCTCGTCGTCTGGACAGTCGTGCCTTCGGTGGCCATTGGACAGACACTTCCCTCCGGGAAGAGTTCCAGTAGCCCTGTCGGTAGCCGGCCGGCAGCGGTGAAAAGCCAGGCGCCGGTTGAACGACTTGCTCTGTTATTGCCGGACGATGGTCCACGGCTGGAAGGGCAGTCGACCGGGATCGATGGGTTGGCGTGGCAGGAGGGGCAGTCTGCCTACAAGAAGCAAGCGTGGGCAGAGGCGCAACGATTCTTTGCGAAGATTGTCACGGATTACCCTGAAAGCCCGCTTGTGCCGTCCGCGAAAGCGTTTCTCATTGAACTGGCTCTTCGTGAGGACTCCTCAGGCCAAGGTCGCGCGTTGGGAATCCAGGAGTACAAGAAACTCGTGCGAGACCATCCGCAGTCGGTCAATGCTCGGCGAGCAGAGTGGCGGATCGGGGATCTGTACTTTGAACAAGGCTGGTATCAAGAGGCTCAGGTCTTCTATGAGCAAGCGATGGCTCATGCGGAGAGCCGTCACTTTGACGGTCCACGCTCGTTGCTCGGTCTGGGCTATGCGTATATGGCCATGGGCAAGTGGAGCGAGGCTGAGCATGCCTTTTCAAATGTGCGCACACGGACTGAGCAAGAGCCGCTGTTGCAAGGTGCCACGTTGGGGATGGCCCATGCCTTGTATCGGCAACAGCGATACGCGGACGCGCAACCGCTCTTCGACCTCGCCTATCGACGGTGGCCTCGTCTGGTCAAAGCTGACCCACTTGCGCTTCAACGGTTCGCGGTGACGGAAATCAGGCTTCAGCATGAGGCATCCGCGAGAGAGTTGCTCCTGTTGTTATACAATTTATATCCCCGCCACGAACATACGCCTGCGGCGCTGTTGCAGCTTGCCGAGAGCCTAAGGGCCGGTGCCAACCAGCGACTCGCGGAGTTTGTGTACGCCCTCATTCCGGCGCTCTATCCCTATAGCGTGCCGGCCACGACGGCCAAGCTCCGCTTGGCGGTTCAGCAGACGGAGATGATGCAGGCCGGGGGAGTCGAGTCAATCGGCCGCACGGTCAGTGCCATGATGCACGATGTTCCGACCCCGTTCCAGAGTGCCGCATCGTATCGGTCCTTATTGGAAGACATTGCCACGCGAGAAGCGGCGAACCCAGCCGGGAGCGAGGCGCTCTTTTACCTGGCGAAGGCCGCAGAGCAGAGCAACGACATGCACCGGGCGATTGGCCTCTACCGGGATATCACTCTGAAGACGGGGCAGGTGAATGATCCCTGGGCTGCAAAAGCCGTCGACCGCCTGGCTGTACTGCTGACTCCATGGATTGAGGCAGCGATCGCATCTCAGGATGATCTGACGGTGGTCAGTCTGTTCCATCGGCAGGGAACCGTGGCGAGACAACGCTATGCGCGATCACCACTCTTGTTGCAGATTGCCGACGCGCATCGCCGGCTGGGATTCGCGGCAGAAGGCAGCAGTCTGTACCAGCAGGTGATTAAGGTCCACAACGATCCGGCGTTGATCGAGCCGGCTTTGATAGGGCTTGGGAAAATCTATCTGGATCAGCGCGACCCCGATGCGGCGCGGAAGGTGTTTGAACGATACCGTTTTCAGTTTCCGCTTGGAACCTACGAAGGGGAAGTCGTGCTGTTGCTGGTACAGGCGATGCGGCAGCAGCGAGACATGCAGGGCCTTCTGCATCTGTGCCGCACATGGCTGTTGCGCCATCCCGGTCATCGAGAGCGTCCGGCGATGTATCTTCAGCTGGCTAGGACGTTGGGAGAGCTGGACAAGCTTGAAGAGTCGGCTCTGGCCTATGAAGAAGGCTTCAAGGCCGGGGCCGTCGCGTCTTCCGAGACGCTGTTGGCGTACGCCGACACATTATCGCGGCTGAATCGCCACGAACGAGCGATCGCGGTGTATCAGTCGGTGTTGGAGAAGAAGCCTAAAGTGCGCCAAGCTGAATGGGCTCGCCTGCAAACGGCTCAGCATTGGACCGCGCTGAAGCAATACGATCGCGCCACGGTGGCTCTGGCAGAACTCGGTCGTGCGGATGATGAGATGGTAAATCGGCTCTCAGCATCGCTCAAGGGGGCTGCCCAAACGGTCCGGCAATCAGGAAAAGCGGAGGGGCTATGACCAACATGACGACAAACCCGGAGGAACGGGCCCTCTTACAGGCGGCTTTTCAGAGTTTTGACGAGGCGGCACACACGTTACAGCAATCCTATAGCGCACTCACGGCACGCGTGGAGGAGATGGATGCCGAACTCGCGCAGAGCAACGAGGCGCTTCGTCGACAGCTTGTCGACAACGAAGCCATGCGCGTGCGCTTAGATGGAATTCTTGAATCGTTGTCGACCGGGGTAGTGGTCGTGGACGAGCGTGGGATCATCACTCGTAGTAACCGCGCCGCGGAGCAGCTCCTAGGGAGGAGCGATGTGGAACTACACAGTCGTTGCATCCCGGAGGTCTTAGCGGATCGAGGGCTGACTGTTTCTGATCGTCCGCAACGCATTGGGCAGAGCGTAGTTTCCATCAGTCAGGTCCCGCTTCGAAACGACTCCGGTGAGGATTCCGGGCAGCTGGTTCTGCTTCAGGACATTACCCGGGTCTATCAACTCGAAGAACAATTGCAACGAAAGGATCGACTTGCCGCGATGGGTGAACTGATCGGTCGGATCGCGCACGAGATCCGTAATCCGTTGGGCAGTGTGGAACTTTTTGCGTCGTTGCTGCAACGCGACCTCAACGAGCATGAGCCCACGCAACGGTACGCGCAGCAGATTTCACAGGCCGTTCAGTTGATGGATGGTCTTCTGGCGAATCTGCTGCTGTACATGCGCCCGATGCACTTGACGCGATCGTGGCATCACGCGGAATCGTTACTCAACGAATCTCTGGAGTTGGCTGCGCATGCAATTGCCAAAGCGCCCGTAGACATTCGCATGGACATCAGCCGGGAGGTGCCGTCGATTTGGTGCCACGATGGGCAGTTGAAGCAGGTCGTTGTGAACTTGATCGTCAATGCCGTCCAAGCGATGCCGAACGGAGGCGAGTTAGCGATCAGTCTGTCCCCAGAGCCGCTTCAGTCGCTGGGAACATCAGCGGTGCGACTGACGGTCCGTGATTCCGGTATGGGGATCGATCCAGCGCATCGCTCTCGTTTGTTCGACCCATTTTTTACGACGAAAGACGAGGGGACCGGTCTGGGGCTCGCTATCGTACATTCCATTGTGGACGCCCACCATGGACGGATCGATATCGAGAGCACGGTGGGGCAGGGCACGGCCTGTTCAATCATCCTCCCTCATCCCTCAGTAGCCGGAGACGTAAGTCCTGAGGACGGCCCAGGTTGCGAAAGGGGTGCCGTCAAGAACGCCGAGCGAGCGGTTCGAGAGGTCGTCCTGATGGAGGATTCGTCTTATGACTGATCGTGAGAAGCAAATCCCGATGGCGGAAACCGGTGAGGAGCAGGAGCGGATTCTGGTCGTCGATGATGATCCGTCGATGCGTATCGCCTTGATGGAAACCATCAGGCGGCTTGGCTATGCCGTGCAGGGGGCGACTGATGGGACAGAGGCCTTGGAGCGAATCACGAAGTTTCGTCCATGGTTGGTCTTGACGGATTTGCGTATGCCTCGCCTGACGGGTCTCGAGCTGATCAAGGAGATGAAGGCGCGAGCCCCGCAAACGGCGATTGTCCTCATGACGGCCTACGGAACAGTTGAAACAGCCGTTGAGGCCATGAAGCTGGGGGCCAGCGAATATCTGTTGAAGCCATTTTCCATGGATGTCCTGGAGCGGGCGATTGCCAATCTCAAAGCCGGCCGTGAGGAAGGGATTGGACTGGGTCGGCCGATCCATCAGGTCGAGCACCGAGCGCTGCTCAGCCAAGACCCAGGGATGGTCAGACTCCTGAGCACGATTGAAGGAGTGGCTTCCAGTCAGGCCACCGTCCTGATTCATGGCGAAAGTGGAACGGGCAAAGAGTTGTTGGCACGGTTTATTCATTTGCGAAGTCCGCGGGCCCATCGACCGTTCATTGCGGTGAACTGTGCTGCGCTTCCTGATGGATTGCTGGAAAGTGAACTCTTCGGCCATGAGCGAGGGGCATTTACCGGTGCCGTCATCAGGAAAGTCGGGAAGTTTGAGATGGCCCATACAGGCACCTTGCTCTTGGACGAAATCAGCGAAATGAATCTGGCCCTCCAGGCGAAATTGTTGCGCGTCTTGCAGGAACGTGAGGTGGATCGGATCGGGGGGCGTGATCCGGTTCCGGTCAACATTCGCGTGATCGCCACGACGAATCGCATGCTCTATCGGGAGGTTGAGCAGGGCCGCTTTCGCGAAGATCTCTATTATCGATTAAACGTCTTCCCCGTGACGGTGCCACCGTTACGCGAGCGTGTCGTCGATATCCCCGTACTCGCGCGCCATTTTGTGAATCAATCAGCCATGAGAAATGGTCTGACTCCACCGACTCTGTCGGACAGTGCTCTGGCGCATTTACAACGCTTACCCTGGAAAGGAAATGTGCGTGAGTTGGAGAACGTGATGGAACGAGCGCTGTTGTTGGCAGGCCAAGGGCCTATTTTACCGGAACATTGTCCTCCTGAAAGGACCGAGGACGTCACGATCCCGTTGGTGCGTGCATCGCCACCGACGAATGGATCGCTGTGGGAGATGGAACGAGAGCTGATTTTCAAAACCTTGGCCCGTGTGAAAGACAATCGGACCCATGCGGCAAAAGAGTTGCCCATCTCGAAGGCTCCGGTCAAGAGGGCACAGCCGATCATGCCCTCCGTATCCTACAAACGGGGCGAGGTCTCCGACGACGTCTTCCCTCGCCATGGTGGTCGCGTGACTCCGTCGCATCCCGGTTGTCGTCGTCAGCAGTGTCAGCTCGGATTTGAGCCGCACCAGTCACCCATCAGGATCAAGGCGTGGGAGCGAGCCCCGTCGGGGATCCACTCCAGCCCCTGGCACCTCGTGCCCCAGACAACCGTCGGTTCCCGGCCGTGTCCAGCATACCTACGCACAGGACGTCTGGCTACCAGCGGGCTGGCGCCAACCCCATCATGGCTCACGGTCGAGGCGTCTCAGTCCCCACGCCAGTGGCGAGGGAGTTGAAGGGGGAAGACCGGGGCTAATCGGGAGTGCGAGGTGTGGCCTCAACCCCTTTGCGAGCTCCCAGCTCCCCCCAGCTCTGCCGCGCCTAGCCAAAAGCGCGGGACAGATCGAATGGCACCTGCGCACGGAGCATGTGATAGCAGGCCCGCGCCAATTTATGGGCCACGGCCTTCAGCGCCACAAGGGGATGCGTCCGTGCCTGCTTGCGCTGATAATACGTGCGAATCACGGCCTCATAGCGAATGGCGAAGTGCGCCGCCTCGATGAACGCCCAGCTTAAATACTTGTTGCCGTTCTTCGTGTTGCCAGCCCCTTTGCGTTTGCCGTTACTCACATGTTCGCTGCCGACACAGCGACAGTAGGAGGCGAAGTGTCCCACGGTCGCAAACCGCCGCAGGTCACCGGCTTCCAGGAGAATGGTGCCCGCCAAGATCGGCCCGATTCCGGGGACGGTCTGTAAGAGCACATAGCCCGGCTGAGTCCGCCCCGCTTCCCGAACCGTGCCCTCAATCGTGTGAATCTCGTGCTCCAGACATTGCAGCACAGCCAACGAACTGCTGACCGATTGCACATGTTCGGGAAATGGCACAAGTGCCTGAATGCCCTCTGGGGTGAGCTGTCGAAGCCGAGGGAGGGAGAGCCGATTGCCAGTCAGTCGTGTCAGCAGGCTTTGTAGGCTCAGCACGACCATGGTCTTGTGCCGAACCAACTGACTGCGCTTCCGCAACAAGTCCCGCACGGCCCGTTCCGCTTTGGGGTAAATGTACCCGGTAGGGAGCAAACCTAGCCGGAGTAAATGGGCTAACCACTGCGCATCGTGTTGATCGTCAACATGCTTGAGCCCACTATACTGCGGCAGGGCTGGTGCATGAGCGAGGTGGACCCGGTACCCTGCTTCCATGAGCCCGTCGACTAACCAGTACCAATTATAGGTGGACTCAACGACCACGCCCTGCAGCGTGGTCTGATACGGTGTTAAGGCCGTGAAGATCACGGCCAGGTCATTGCGGAGGCGTTTCTGATACAGCACTCGATCCGCTTCATCAATCACGACCAGCACACTATTCGTGGCATGGAGATCAATGCCCGCATAACACATCATCGCAACCTCCTCGGTTAAAGTGGATGAGCCCGTCGCGTTAGCAACGACTCTACTCTTCAAGAGAGGAGCCTTCGAGATGATTATCGGGTATCAGCATTCGTACCCTCCGTAACAAACTGCGGGAGTATCGGGAGGGTGAACACTCGGCCTCCAGTATGCCGGGAGGGTGACCACAATTGCCGATGGGCAAAATTGTCCCAGGCAATCACTGTGCTCAACAGAGTTCTGAAGAGGTGGGAGGGCTGAACACAAGGGATGTGGCCTAGGGCAGCACTCGTGGGTGACGTTTATACAGGGAGATCGGCACTCAGGTTGCAAGGACGATAGGGTGTCACCCTGAAAGGAGTAAAGAGCATGACGATCTTCGATCGAACGATGCGGTTGCTGGAGCGCACGCTTGACCTTCGCAGTGGCAGGCAACGGGTCATCGCCTCGAATCTCGCGAATGAAGAAACTCCGGGATATCGAGCCTCGGAGCTGACGTTCATGGATCAATTGCAGTCGGCGCACAAGGGGCGTCTCCCAATCGTCTTGGCGGCGACCCAGCCACGGCATTTTGGTCTTCACGGGGCGGAAGGAGTGCAGGCGGTGACGGGAAAGCTCGGTGAGGTGCCGGCCGGAGACATTCCGCTCGATGCCAACTCGGTCAATCTCGAATTGGAGATGGCGAAGTTGTCTGAGAACGTCATGCAGTACAACGCGGCTGCCACCATTCTTGCGAAGAAGTTCAACGGGCTGTTGAATGCCATACGGGAGGGACGATAACGATTGAGTGAGTGTTCCACAGCGGGAAGACGGTTGACGAGTCATTCTTGATACCGAGGAGGTTCACATGGAGATGTCAGACAGTCTGGCAGTTTCGGTTTCCGGGTTAGACGCTCAACGGCGACGACTCAACGTCATTGCCAGCAATCTCGCCAACGCGCAGTCGACGAAAACGCCGTCCGGCGGTCCGTATAAGCGGCGGGACGTGGTCTTTCGATCGACGGCAGTTCCCAGTGCATTTCAGCGATCGTTTCGGCAGGTGGCCGTGGGCCCATCGGCCCATGCGCTTGAAGGGGTTTCTGTCTCACGGGTGCAAGAAGATCCCAAGCCCGGGCAACTGATCTATGATCCGCACCATCCGGATGCCGACCCAAAAGGATTCGTCCGGCTTCCCAACGTCAATGTGATGGAGGAAATGGTGAATATGATCGGGGCGTCGCGCGCGTATGAAGCGAATGTGCAGGCGATCAATGCGACACGCACGATGTGGAACAAGGCGCTGGAAATCGGGAGGTAATCATGGGGCCAATCACTGGTGTGGCATCCGGCATCGCTCCTATTGTCGATGTGGCATCGACTGGATCCACGGGCACGACTGGAAAAACAGGCGGTCCAGGATTCCTGGATTCACTCAAGTCGGCGATCGGCAATGTCAACGATGCGCAAAAGGAAGCGGGTCGAGCGGTCGATGCGCTCATGACCGGCGATACGCAAGACATTCATCGGACCATGGTTGCGCTGCAGCAAGCCGATGTGTCGTTCCAATTGATGATGCAGGTCAGAAATAAGCTCGTGACCGCCTACGAGGAAATTCAACGGATGCAAATCTGATCGGTCGTCTCGGTTGACGAGTAAGGGGTGGGCATGTTCTCCAAGTTTTCCATCAATCAACGGATGATCATCCTCGTCGCCTTGGCGGGATCCATTGCCGGTCTGATCGCCATCGCCTTGTGGACGCAACAGCCCGACATGCAAGTGCTGTTCACCCACCTTGGCAGCGAAGACGCCGCCGCCATTATCGACAAGCTCAAAGAGACTAAGGTGCCGTACGAGACGACCGGCGGCGGTTCAACCGTACTGGTGCCCAGCGACCAGGTTCACGACCTGCGATTGCAACTTGCGACCCAAGGGCTTCCCCACGGCGGTGGAGTCGGATTTGAAATTTTCGACAAGACCTCAATTGGGATGTCCGAATTTGTTCAGAAGTTGAATTATCGTCGGGCATTGCAGGGAGAATTGGCGCGAACCATCGCTCAGATGCCGGAAGTGGAACGGGCGCGCGTCCATCTGGCCATGCCGGAGCGACGACTGTTCGCGAGTGAGCAGGAGAAGGCGAGAGCCTCTGTGATCGTCACGCTTCGTGGCGGGCAGCAACTCTCGCCGGCACAGGTGCAAGGGGTCATCCATTTGGTATCGAGCAGTGTGGAAGGGCTTCAATCCCGTGATGTGACCGTGGTGGACGGACACGGGCGTCTCCTGTCGGCGACGGTGACGGATGAGACGGCCGGGCTGACCAATACGCAACTCGATTATCAGCGCAGCATTGAAAAGGACATCGAGACGCGTATCCAAACGATGTTGGAACGGATCGTCGGACCCAATAAGGCCGTTGTTCGTGTGTCGAGTGTCGTGGATTTCAGAAAAATCGAGACGACGGAAGAGCGATATGATCCGAATAGCCAAGTCGTGAGAAGCGAACAGCGAGGCCAAGAAAAGTCCAATGGGAGCAACGGGGTTGGTGGCGGTGTACCCGGCGTTCAGTCCAACGTGCCGCCGGGAACCGATGCTGAGCCGGCACAAACCAGTTCAAACAGCAGTCAAACAAAAAACGAAACGGTCAACTATGAGATCAGCCGCACCGTGTCGAAAATTGTGGAACCTGTCGGTGCCATCAAGCAGCTGTCGGTCGCGGTGTTGGTCGACGGGGTGTATGAAGCGGCAAAGGCCGCTGAAGGTCAGGCGGGGGACGCTCCGGCTGCGGCGCGAAAGTATGTTCCGCGATCGGAAGAGGATCTCAAGCGTATCGAAGACATCGTGAAGAAGGCGATGGGCTTTTCTGCTGAACGGCAAGATCAGGTGCAAGTTGTGAACGTGCAGTTCGGGACCGAGGCTGAGGAACCGCAGGCGGGGACGACGGAAATTGCCTCAGAAGGGTTGAAACCCTGGATGCCCTATCTTCGATACGGAGTGGCGATACTTCTCTTTGCCGTGATTCTCTTGTTTGTCGTGCGGCCCTTGTTGGCCATGTTGGGAACAAATATAGAACAGGCACAGGCAGAGGCGTCCGTGGCCGAGCTTTCTGGTGGGAACCCAGCGGGTGGAGCGACGTTGGCGAATACGCCGGATCGAGCGCAGATCATTGATATGGCCAAAAAAAACCCTGATGCGACGGCTGTGGTGGTCAAAGAATGGTTGAAGAGTCCAAGCTAGAGTCTGGCGATGGCAAATACTCTGACCGGTGAACAAAAAGCGGCGATTCTGCTTCGTGCGATCGGAGAGGAAGCGGCTGCCCAAGTCATGAAGCAGCTGGATCCGAAGGAGATCAAGAAGCTGGGAAGCTTCATGAGCGGGACCGCACAGATCTCCCGAGAGGACGAAGAAGTGGTCATTTCCGATTTCCAGGCGGCCAGCGCGGCCGGAGGCATTCAATTCCAAGGACGAGAATTCATTAAAACGGTACTGACAAAGGCTTTGGGAGCAGACAAAGCGGCGCGGATTATTGAGTCCATGACGCAGAAAAATTATCCCGGGATTGAGGCATTGAAGTGGGTTGACGTGAAAACTCTCACGCAAATGTTGAAGATCGAACATGCGCAAACAGTCGCTGTGATCCTTGCACATCTGGAGAGCGACCAGGCCGGTCAAGTCCTGGCTGCGCTTCCGGAGGAGATGCGAGGGGACGTGGCGCTTCGGCTTGCAACCATGGAAGAGGTCCAGCCGGATGTGCTGGAGGAACTAAGCGACACGCTACAAGAAACCTTGCTGGCCGGCAAAGGGGTCGGCGCACATAGCGTGGGAGGCGCTGAGGTGATTGCCAATATTCTGATGCGAATGGATAAATCGAACGAAGGCGGCATCATGGCACGCATCACGGAGAAGAGTCAAACGCTTGCCGATAACATCCGGGCACTGATGTTCGTATTCGACGACATGGTGAAAGTGGACGATCGTGGAATCCAGGAATTAATGAAGGAGATCAGCAAGGAAGATTTGCCGGTGGCGCTGCGCGGCGCAAATCCGGAGGTGAAGGAAAAATTCTTTAAGAATATGTCGAGTCGTGCTGCGGAAATGTTGAAGGATGACATGGAAGCCAGGGGGCCGGTTAAAGTATCCGATGTCGAAAAATCACAACAAAATATCCTCAAAGTCTGCCGAAAGCTGGAGGACGAAGGCCGTATTGTCATCGCCGGCGTTGGAGAGGAGATGCTCTAGTGGCAGCTGCGGCCATGTCGTCGATGTCGTCTCAGGGGCAGGGACTCTCCAGAGTGCAGGGGACGGTCCTTGTCGTCGATGATGAAGAAAGCATTCGGAACCTCTTCCGTGAACTCTTCAGATCTGAGCGTATCAATGTCCGTGTTGCCGGTTCCCGACAGGAAGCGGTGGCGATGGTCAAGCAGATGGCGCCGACTCTGATGATTGTCGACGTGTTGCTGCCGGATGGAGACGGCATTGCCGTCCTGGAAGAAGTACAGAAACTGGACAATCGGATCATCGGCGCGGTGATGACCGGAGCGGCCACCATCGAGCTTGCCGTGCGAGCGATGAAAGCAGGGGCTGTCGAGTTCTTCTTGAAGCCGTTTCAGACTGAAGTGGTCAGTGCCACAGTTCGACGTTTGTTGGCGGTTCATCAGGCGCGCGGGGACAATGCGGTGGTGAAGCACGCGGCTGTCCGGTCTGGGGCGATCCGGCTACAGAATACACCCTTTCATACCTTTGATGAGGGTGGCATGTTTCGGGAAGCCGATGGTCCTGGGGAGTACGAGCGTGGATTGGCGGAGGGACGACAGCTCGTAGAGGATGAACGTCGACAGGTCTTGGCCGTGCTGACCAACGCCGCGAGACAGTTTGACCTCGCGCGAGGAACGGTGCGGCAGACGATGGAAGCGGACGTGGTCGAGTTGGCGTTTCAAGTGGCTTCCAAGATTCTGCATGAGTCGGCTGAATCGTCTCGGGAGCAGATCATCGTTCAGGCTAAGGCTGGGATCAATGCGTTGCGCGACGCCGAGAGCGTGGTGATACAGGCACATCCCTTGGATGCCGGTGTCTTGGAAGCGGCCAAGGCCGAGCTCGCAGGACAACGAGATATCTCTTTCGCAATCAACGTTGAAGCGGTTCCTTCACTCCCACGAGGGAGTTGTCTCTTGCATACCAGTACACGATTGGTCGATGCCTCCCTTGAGACGCAGTTGGCCCGTTTGGGTCATGCTGTGCAGCATGGAGTGCCTCATGACTCTTAGTCATCTTTTTGAGCACATCGAACCGCTTGAGAAATCCGGACGGGTCGCCCAGGCCGTGGGAATTGTGGATGCCTCCCTTGTGATGCAGTCAGCTCGCTTAGGACAGGCCGTGCAGCATGGAGTGCCTCATGAGTCTTAGTCATCTCCTTGAGCACATTGAACCGCTTGAGATATCCGGACGGGTGGCCCAGGCCGTGGGGGGGTGGTGGTAAAAGACTACGACCAGATGATGGCCGGTACAGGGATGGTGGATGCGTCCCTTGAGATGCAGGCAGCTCGTTTAGGGACGGGCCGTGCAGCATGGGGTGCCTCATGAGTCTTAGTCATCTTCTTGAGCACATCGAACCGCTTGAGATATCCGGACGAGTGGCCCAGGCCGTAGGGATGGTGGTGGAAGGCTATGGCCCGATGACGACCATCGGCGAGCTCTGCCGCATTACCAGGGAAGTGGGTGAAGCTCCGATTACGGCGGAGGTGGTCGGATTTCGTGGAGACCGTGTGTTGCTAATGCCGCTTGGAGATATGCGCGGGATCGGACCCGCTAGCCGCATCACCATGACCGGCCAAGTGGCGAGCCTCGCAGTCGGGTCCGGCTTGTTAGGCCGGATTCTGGATGGATGCGGGGATCCCATCGACGGTAAGGGAGCGTTGAAGACGAGTCATTCGTATCCGCTGCATACTGCCGCACCGAATCCTCTCAAGCGGGCTCGCATCCAGGATCCCCTTGATCTCGGTGTTCGTGCGATCAATGGATTCCTGACTTGTGGCCGTGGACAAAAGATGGGGATTTTTTCAGGGTCCGGGGTCGGAAAGAGCGTCCTGTTAGGGATGATTAGCCGCTACACAAAGGCAGATGTCAACGTCATTGCACTGATCGGAGAACGAGGACGAGAAGTCAACGAGTTTCTTGAGCGTGACCTGGGGGCCGATGCACTTGCGCGAAGCATCGTGGTCGTCGCAACGTCCGACCAAGCCCCTTTAATACGTCTGCGAGCCGCTTTGGTGGCCACGACAATTGCCGAATATTTCCGTGATGCAGGACAGCAGGTTCTCTTGTTGATGGATTCAGTCACGCGGCTGGCCTATAGCCAGAGAGAGGTCGGACTCGCCATCGGAGAGCCGCCGACAACGAAAGGGTATACGCCATCGGTGTTTGCGCTTCTGCCACAGCTCTTGGAGCGTGTGGGAACAGGGCCCGGACCAGGAACCATTACCGGTCTCTATACCGTATTAGTGGACGGCGATGACATGAATGATCCCATCGCCGATACCGTACGATCGATTTTAGATGGCCATATTGTGTTGTCGCGTACGTTGGCCGCGCGCAACCACTTTCCGGCCATTGACCTGCTCCAGAGCACGAGCCGTGTCATGCGGGATATCGTGGGGAAGACGCATCATGATGCCGCTAGGCGGGTGCTTGAATTGATGGCTCGCTATCAACAGTCCGAAGATCTCGTGTTATTAGGCGCGTACAAGGCTGGGATGAATGCGGTACTCGATAAAGCCGTTCAGGCCCAGGATTCGATCAACGGATATCTCCGACAAGCGACCGACCAGCCTGCCAGCTTGGCCTCCTCGGTGCAGGAACTTGAGGCGTTAGCGCGGCAAGCGACATGAGTCTTGATTCGATACGCAAGGTTCACGCACAGACTGTCGAGTCACTGATGATGGAATTATCGCATATCGTACAAGCGCTGACTCACAGTGAAGAGCAGTATCGCACCATGGAGGTCCAGCTTCAGGCGGATACTGAGACCTATGCTCAACAGGCCAGGCAGGGCCTGACGATCGAAGACCTGTTGCAATGGCAGGCGACGCTGGATGCCCAGCGGTCTGCGCTGCAGCAAGTCCGTGCCGCAATCGATCATGCGTCCGATCTGTGGCAGCAGACTCAGGAACGACTTCTTGTAGCCAGGCAAGAGTGCAAGCTTCTTGAACGAGTCGCTGAGCAGCGCCGGAGCGTGGTGCGTGCGGCACATGCTCGTCGGGAACAGTGGGCGACAGATGAGGCTGCCAGCCGTCAGGTCTCTATGCGAAGTCGGGTCGACTCATGACGAAGTATGTCAGACGCATGAAAGGTTCACGATGTACTCTCAGGACTCGCTGGTCGTGGTTCACACCGCGATTGAGGGGGAACCGGCGTGCACCCCTCTGGACGATGGTCGGGGGATTGGTCGTCTCGACGATTCTTTTTTGGATGATGGTGCAGTTGGGGCAAGCCTCTTCAGATTCCAAGCCCAAAGCTTCGCCGCCACAAAATTCCGTCAAGCAAGAAGGGCAAGCATCTGCCCAGGAGGGACCACTTCACGAGCCTGAAGCCAAGGAAGGGGCGACGGCCGCGGTCCGATCGGCGACTCAGGGACCGGCAATTGAGATGCCCCGCGAAATACTCGAGATGCTGGATCAACGAAAGCGCGACCTGGATCGACGGGAAGAGGTCCTTCGCCAGAATGAAGAACGACTCATGATCGTGCGGAGTCAGGTCGAGGAGCTCCTTGAACAGAACGAGGCGTTAGAAAAGCGGATGCAGAGCGCACGAGCCAAAGAGGAACGTCCTGCGGCTCAATCGACCAAGAACCAAGCGGACAAAGATCGTGGAGCACAGGAACAGCGGACTCAGCTGGCCAAAATCTTTGAATCGATGCCGGCGGAGGATGCTGCGGCACGTCTTGAACGGATGCCGGACAGAAAAGCGATTGAAATTCTACGAATCGTCAAGTCCAAGACGGCAGGAGCGATCCTTTCTCAGGTGAAAGCGGATCGAGCTGCTAAACTCACCGAACAGTTGCTGACACAAACGCCGTAGAGTTCCACCGTGCCGGTGGTTGTTCCAGCCACGCACATGAACTTCAGGCTCCTTCCGTCCGTCCTCAGGACGATCGATGGCTTGGCCGCTCTCTCGAAGGTTGCATTCTCTAAATAAATACTATACGATATAATAACTTGAAATATAATACGTATGTTATTAAATTTAATGGAGAACATTGTCATGTCTCAACGCAGCGCCTCTATTAGCCAGTCGCTACGAACAGCTCTGTCCAGAGCTTCGCTCTTGGCTTGTGCAATCATGGCTACGCTTGCGGCTCTTTCTGAGCCGGTGGTTGCCGGCCAGCAGGTTCCATTCACTGTCTCGAGTACACATGCGCAGAATACGCCTTGGTCGATCGATGAGGGTGACGTCAAGCCTGCTGGTCACAGTGGGCGGTTTATTGTGAGAGATCGGCACATCACGGGTACATTTGCGGGCGACATCAGTGGTGGCTTCACAGTCACCTATGATACCAATGTTCCGCTTGCCACCCAGTCTGGTCCCATTCACGCTCGAATGGTTGCCGGTGTGTATGAGGCAAATATGACGATGGTATCCAGTGTCGGGCCTACTCCGGTGCCCTGTGAGATACCGGATGGTACGACCTGTCTTGAGACACCGGTCGGCAACTTCGTGCCAGGACTGTTGCTGAACGGCAGAATGAATTTTCAAAGCGGGGCCAAAGGCAAGGGGAATGTGAGTGGATGGCTGATCGCGCTTCTTGACCAAGAAGGGCACATCACGAGTATTGTGGCCGGCCAGCTCACGATCGTCGGTCAGTGGGTGCAATGAAGGTAGAAGTTTTGGGGTAGATGCTGGAAACAGCGCACAGTGGCCGACGGACAGATGTTGTGAACCGGAGACACCTCGTATGACCTATCCCGTTCCCATTCAGATTGCTATTCAACCAAGCGGTACATCAGCTGGAGGATCACGTGGAAATCTCTGGTCATCCGAGCCAGGCTAACTCGATCACAAAGGGCCAATGATCGCTGCGGTCCAGGTACGATCCTGAAGGCAAGTCCAAGTCCGTTCGCCTCCGGAGTTTAGACAACTGGATTGGCATTTTCGGTTCAAACTTCCAGAAGAGCCTGGTACGGAGAATCAGCAACAGATGGAGCCTCCGTTCTAAAGAACGTTGAAACGAGCTCTTTCCCCATTCCGATTCCTTTTGCCTACCACCGAGTAAAATTTGCCTCTTTCCCTCTCTGTGATTGTAAGTTGAATCACAACCACTCGATATTTCAGATCATTAGGAACCGCTAGCCTGGCATGGGGCTTGTATTTCGTCCTGCCGGAATCTCACGAGGACGGATTGACATGGATTTCATTACCCCAGATCTACTCTCCACCACATCGAGCCCTACCTCAGGTGGGATAGTGCGGACTGCTCGTTCTGCTTCTTTCAGTGGTCCTGCCGTTCAGAAGAGTTTTTCTTCTGTTTTGCAAGGGGTTCGTGGCGAAGAGAGGAAGGGGAACATTCAGGAAGCGGAGAGTCCACGAGGATCCTATAAGGCCGAGGATCGACCGGATCCCAAGCAGAGTAAAGACCTTAGCTCTGCGGCGTCCCACACTGAACGGGCTGAGGCCGTACAGGCTCGTGCTTCAGGTAGTGAAAAGTTACGCGATAGTCAAAGTCAGACAACGGATAGCTCTCAGGACGAATCTGAATCGGCATTGTCGCAGAGTAACTCCGGATCAACAGCGGATGGATCAATGTTTGTGTCGATGACGTCCGCGAATGTGTCTCAGGCAGGAGCTCCGATGGTGGCTAATGTGGTACCGGAGACGCACAATGGCTTGCCGGTCTCAGACTGCGAATGTAGTTCCGATGAAGGATCTTCATCAACACCAATGGTGACTGACGCTTCAGTGCGACCAACCGAGAATCGTTCACTTGAGAAAGGAGCACCTCCTGTACCGGCTGATGGGCCGGAACAGGCTCAGGCTGCATCGCCGTCTCAGAAAGAAGCTGACCCCCACGTCAAGCAGACCGCTGAGCTGGGGGGCACCAAGGGTGATCATGACCTGCAGCGGAGCACAACCGATTCTGTAACCACTCACGCTGCGATTCAAACCTCACCATCAGGTGAAACCATGTCGGCTTCCGATCACACTATTGCTCGGCTTGTCCAGACCCATGACGGAAAGCTCTTACCAGAGAGTCAATTTGATCAAAACCTGGCAGCTTTTGGTCGAGGCGAACAGGGTGTCGCGCACCATTCAGCGGACAATCAGGGGCCTCTACTTGTGCCGGCTCACGAGGATCAGGGAGATGCTGGTCCAAAGACTCAGGGGATCACCCCTCATGGACAGCAACTCGTTGCTGCTCAGGAGGAACTGTTCAGTCAGTCAGGGCAGGAGCATGAGGGGCGACAGCAGGGCAATCCTGAGACCAAGCTCGTTCAGGGGGCGGTTGTCGACCCTCCATCCATGAATGGTCGTACAATGGAAAATTATGCGGCTGTCACGCAAAGTCAAGCCGTTTCCGTACCGACGGCACCTTCCCCAACGGTCAATGTGCCGCCGGCACATCCAGTCTCTCCAGTGCCTGATCTGACTCAGCCACCTACTCCTTCTGGCTTGCGCTCAGTGGTGTTGGAGGTGGCTCAGCCAGAGTTAGGGCATGTCAACATTCGTGTCGCCATGATGAACGAGTCCGTTCACGCTCACTTCTTGACGGATCGGGTGGAGGTTGGGCAGTTCCTGATCAACGGACAGGACAGACTTCAAAGCACGCTGCAAGCAAACGGACTCGACATGGGACAGTTTCGAGTCGATATCGACCGTCAGAGTGGTGGGCGCTCGTTCCAACAGGGATTCTTTCATGAACAAGGACAATCCGGACAGCAAGGATCCCAGGGGGGCGTACAGGAGCAGGCTCACGGGTGGTCGGATGAGATGTACCGTCCCCTCCAGGGGCGGCTGAACGTGGTGGCGTAAGAACAGGGAGACTTCAAATGGCTGAGATATCAGGAATCGGTTCTACATCGGTCACGTCGACGCCGGTACAGACCGGACCAAAAACGCTGGGGCAGGATGATTTTCTCAAGTTACTCGTGACACAGCTCAAGAATCAGGATCCATTGAAGCCGACAGACAATACCGAGTTTGTCTCGCAGCTCGCACAGTTCAGCCAGCTCGAACAAAGTGCAAAACAAGCGCAGCTGCTGCAGCAGAGCCTCGATGCACAAACGGCGTCTTTACAATTCACACTGCTTCCCATGGTTGGCCGTACGGTGACGATCGGTCACCCGTTGGTTCAGCTGGGAGAGGGCCCGGCCACGTTTGGGTACTCACTGGAGAAGAATGCCGCGAAAGTTCTCGTCAGCATTCAGAATGCAGACGGACAAGTCATGCGGACGCTAGAGTATCGTGATCGATTGGCCGGACCCAATGCTGCCGAGTGGGATGGAAAGAACCAGGACGGAGTGCAGATGCCGAAGGGGCTGTACCGGTATGTTATTTCCGCAGCAGACGGTGAAGGAAAGTCGGTGAAAGTTGAGGGGCGTGCCACCCTCACCGTGTCCGGTATCCGCATGGAAGAAGGGCAGGCGAAACTCCTGGTCGGTGATTTGTCGGTTGATCCGTCCGAGATCGTCGAGTTGAGATAACACAAGAGGAGGACTGTACCGATGGGAATTCTGTCGTCGCTTTTTACGGGCGTCAGCGGGCTGAACGCAAACGGCAATGCGCTATCGGTCGTGGGAAATAATATTGCGAATCTGAGCACGGTGGGATTCAAGTCCAGCCGCTCTGTCTTTGCCGACCTGATCAGTTCCTCGCTGGGAGGGGCGGGCGGAGCGATTCAGACCGGTCTGGGTGTCGCGCTCAACGGTGTGCAAGGGAACTTCAGTCAAGGTTCGCTCAGTACCACAAGCAACGCATTGGACTTGGCCGTAGACGGTAACGGATTTTTTGTCCTTCGCGACACAGCCGGGGCGGCGTTTTATTCTCGGGCGGGACAGTTTCATTTGAATTCGCAAAACCAGATCGTTGATCCAAGCGGATTTCTGCTCCAGGGTTTTCAGGTCAACACCAGTGGGCTGATCACTGCCAGCATCAGCGGCGTCACACTTCCGACGACCACGGCTCCACCGAATCCGACCAGCACCGTCGATATCGGCGCCAATCTCAATTCACAATCGGCGACCGATACATTTTCCCTTGCGGATCCGGCCGGGACGTCTCGGTTCTCCTCGTCGATCACGGTCTATGACTCCGTGGGTAACAGTCATCTCCTGACGAGTTATTTTACGAAGACGGCGGCGAACACCTGGACGTATAACGTGCTCGGCAGTACGAGCGAAATCGTGACGGGTAATTACCATACGTCGAATGTGAATACCTCGCTCGGACTGGTGCGGTTAGCCTCGGGAACGTTGACCTTTAACACCTCAGGCGCATTGGACACGGAGAGTGTCGTGACGAGCTACGATAGCGGCACGGCTGGAGGCACGGCCGGAGGTACGGTCGGACAGTCACAGATCGATTTTGTCGGCGCGACTGCCGATCAAGCGATCAGCTTCAACTTCGGTACAAGTGTCACGACCGATGGGGGGAACGGCATGAACCTGACCACTCAGTTCGGTGCCGCCTCAGGGCTCGTTCAGCAATCTCAAAATGGATTCGGGGCCGGAGCGCTCCAGACATTCAGTGTGGAGACCAACGGAATGATCAATGGAAGATTTTCAAATGGGCAGGTCCGGCCGCTGGCCCAGTTAGCGTTGGCGCGGTTCCCTGATCCCCTCGGGCTTGTGCGAACCGGAAAAAATACGTTTGCCGAATCCGGTACCTCCGGACAACCGTTGATCGGGGCAGCCACATCTGCTGGTCTTGGAAGAGTCCTTGCCAATACGCTTGAGTTGTCCAACGTCGATCTGGGGGAAAGTTTTATTGAGATGATTGCAGCCCAGCGAGGCTTCCAGGCAAATTCGAGGGTCATCACGACATCGGATGAAGTGCTTCAAGAGTTGGTGAATCTGAAACGATAGATGTATCGGTTGTAGCCCGGGAGGAAGATTCTTCCCGGGCCTCGTTCCACTCCTCGCGTCTTCCCATCATGTCAGTTTCTTGACGGTGTCAACGACTCGCCTGACGGTATGGCGGGAAGGTGCCGACTACCTGGCCCACCTCTCCTAAAACCTCGTGGAAATACATCTATTACAAAGCTCTGTGGCCGGCAACCACAAGCCGTGCAATGGCATATGCATTGCAGTTGCTTCACGGGGGCGATGAGGCCTTCAAGGAGGAGCTATGGCAGATGCAGCCGAGACAGACGACAAAACCGCTGGAGCGGCCCTCGCTCCGGCACTCCCGATCAAGTTGCTTATTATTGTGTCGGTGGTTGCTCTCCTGTTCGGTGTGGGAGGAGCGGTTGTCGCCGTCAAGTTCTTCGGCGGATCCGATAAAAGTGCGGAACATACCGAGGAGCATAAGACTGAGACAGCGGCTAAACCCGACCCACAAGGCGGAACAAGTGGAAAGCCGGGACAGACTGCCGCCCCAGGGGTGATGTTCGATTTGGATCCGTTCATCGTGAATCTGGCTGACGTTCCGGACGTCCGCTATTTGAAGCTGACCGTCAAGCTTGAAGTCGACAGTGATGCGGTTTCTGCCGATCTGTCCGCCCGGGTTCCCCAGGTCCGCGACGCAGTCCTGGTGTTACTCAGCAGTAAGGATGTGAATGCGGTCAGAACCACGCAAGGGAAGTTTCAATTGCGAGATGAGATTACGCAACGGATCAATGGCCTGCTCCCTAAGCCGGGTGTGCGATCCGCGTATTTCACGGATTTCGTCGTTCAGTAAAGATCACTCACATGGAAAAGATCCTATCGCAAGACGAAATTGATGCCCTTTTGAAGGGGGTCGTCTCGGGAGAAGTCGACACGACGCCCAAGGAAGGTGAAACGACCGCAAAGGGAGTCGCGCAATACGATCTTTTCAATCAAGAGCGGATCATTCGCGGGCGAATGCCCACGATGGAAATGATCAACGATCGGTTTATTCGCCGGCAATCCGTGGCCTGGACCAATATGTTTCGTGACGCCATTGATTTTGTGGTGGTCGGGACTCAAGTGATCAAGTTCGGCGAATTTCTCAAGAAAATCCCGCAGCCCTCTTCACTGAATGTGTTTCACATGTCACCCTTGCGCGGTAGCGCGCTCTATGTGATGGATGCATTTCTCGTCTACTTGATCATTGATTACTTCTTCGGTGGGAAGGGGCAGACTCATGTGAAACCGGAAGGCCGAGACTTTACTCCTGTGCAGTTACGCGTGATCAAAAAACTCCTGCTGCAGGCGTTGGTCGATCTTGAAAAGGCATGGCAGGCTGTCGCCCCGGTCAAGGTGGAATATGTACGATCGGAAAGTAACCCGCAGTTCGCGATGGTGGTGACGTCTTCCGAAATCGTAATGGTCGTGACGTTGCAGGTCGTGCTCGGTGAAACCGCTCGTGAACTCTACATTGTGTATCCCTATGCCATGCTCGAACCGATCAAAGAAAAATTGTATTCGGGCCTAGTATCCGACCAAGTCGATCAGAATGGAGACTGGAGTCAACGATTCCGAGAACGCCTGCATGAATGTCCTCTACCGATCGCCGTTCGGTTGGGAACTGCCACGGTGACGGTCAAGGATGTTCTCAATTTCTCCCCCGGGGATGTGGTGTTACTCAATCAGCGACCGGGTGATCCACTCGATTGCTTTATCGAAGGCTACCATAAATTTCAGGGGAGTCCCGGAGTCTATAAGGGCAATCACGCATGTCGCGTGACCAAAGTGCTGACCTAGGCGGGACCGGAGGACGCGAACGACCATGGCCGAATCAGATTCCACGACGCCTCGTGATTCCCAGACCGGTGGAGGGATGTCTCCACAGCTTGCATCGTTTCCGCCTGTTCAGGATTCAGAAACCGGAGGCAGCTCAAAGAATATCGACTTTATTTTAGATATTCCGATGAACGTCGCGGTGTATGTGGGATCCACCAAAATGGCGATCCGTGATCTGCTCCAGCTGGCGCAAGGGTCCGTCATCGAGCTCGACAAATTGGCAGGCGAACCAATGGAGGTGATGGTCAACAATAAGCTGGTCGCACGTGGCGAGGTCGTCGTGGTGAACGAAAAGTTCGGTATTCGGTTGACCGATGTGGTCAGTGCGGCCGAGCGAGTTCAGCAGCTCCGGTAAATGGTCAAAGGGAGAACGCGTGATTGACGTCTGGGATAGTCTGATTCGAACCGTCTTGGCGTTGGCCGTGGTGTTGGTCTGTATCGGCATCGTCGCATTTGTGGCCCGTCGGGTGATGGGGCCACGGGCAGGGAATTCCGGTGGCCGGCCGCTGGTTCAGGTGTTAGCGAGTGGGTATCTTGCTCCGCGCAAGACGATCAGTGTGGTGGAAGTCGCCGGCGAGTATCTGATCGTGGGAGCAACGGCAACCGATCTCATTTCCTTAGGACGGATCAACAATACGGCACATCTCCGTGAATTGCTGGGGATGCCGGCTCAGAAGCCTTCCCCTGAGATGACATCGGCCCCAGGAGCGGATGTGGCGTCATGGCTTCAACGACAACCGCTCCATTGGGCTGATCATGAGAAGGAACAGCATGGTCACTGATCGCGTTCATTCGCGACTTCTTGGCTGGACGCTTGTCGTCGGGGCGGGGATGCTGCTTTTGGCATCGGCGGCAGAAGCAGCCACAAACGGCCCGTCTGTCAGTATTGATTTGGGAGCCGGTGGCCCGAAACAAATGGCCGTCGTCATCCAGATTCTGATCCTGTTGACGGTGCTGTCTTTGGCACCGGCCTTATTCATCATGGTCACGTCCTTTACCAGGATCGTCATTGTCCTGGCTTTCCTCCGGCAAGCGCTCGGCACACAAGCCGTTCCTCCCAACCAAGTCTTATTATCCCTGGCCCTGTTTCTGACGATGTTCATTATGGCGCCGGTCGGGCAGTCCGTCTACAACAACGCGCTGCAGCCGTTGCTTGCCGAACAGATCTCCTACGAAGATGCGTGGAAGAAGGGGATTGAGCCGGTTCGTGGGTTCATGCTGAAACAGGTCCGGGACAAGGACCTTGAGTTGTTCATTCAGTTAAGTCACATCCCCAAACCGGATCGGGTTGAGGACGTTCCGACCCATGCCATCATTCCTGCCTTTATTCTGAGTGAGTTGCGAATCGCCTTTCAAATCGGCTTCTTGATCTACATTCCATTTCTGATCGTCGACATGGTTGTCGCGAGCATCTTGATGTCGATGGGTATGATGCTCCTGCCTCCGGTCGTCATCTCCCTCCCGTTCAAGTTGATTCTATTCGTGCTGGCCGACGGCTGGTATCTCGTTGTCGGCTCGATGGTGCGCAGTTTTCAATGACTCCATGGTCGTTTGAGTGACTGCGGCAACGGGAGTTGTGTGCGATGCGGCTGACGGCGACTCTGGATATGATTCAGTAGGGAGGAGTCGATGACACCTGAAATCGTGACGGAATTGGGCAGGCAGGCGTTGGAAACCACGTTGCTCGTGTCGGCTCCGATCTTAGGACTCAGTCTGCTCGTCGGCCTGATCATCAGTGCGTTCCAAGCCATGACTCAGCTGAATGAGGCCACGCTGACGTTCGTTCCCAAAGTCTTGACACTCTTCGGAGCATTAATAGTGTTTCTCCCGTGGATGTTGAACGTCATGACAACGTTTATGGCAAATCTCCTGATGAACATTCCGAATTACGTGCGCTAGCGGGCTTGTTGAAACACGATGGTGGAGACCTCGACACCTCGTCATCATGGGTGCCGCAGGACGTGATGGCGGGGCGCTCAGCGATGTAAGAATCAGCTTGGACGAATGGTTTCAACCGGATACTAGGAAGGAACGATGGCGTTAACACAAACCATTCAGGTGCTCCTTCCTGAGTTTCAAGCGTTCTTGGTCCTCATTTCTCGAATCGGAGGACTTCTCGCCGCATTGCCGGTCCTCAGTGGACGCTCAGTTCCATTGAAGGTGAAAGGAGCGTTGGTATTGGCGTTGGGAGTGCTGTTGGCTCCTTTGATCCATCTTCCGGCGGTGCCCTACGATCCCCTTGTGCTGGCTGCCGGGCTCCTCAGCGAACTGGTCATCGGGTTGGCTATTGGTTTGGCTGTCAGGCTGTTTTTTGGTGCGTTTGAGGTTGCGGGAGAAATGATCGGCGTACAGATGGGATTCGGTGTCGTGCAGCTTCTTGATCCCGCCACACAGCGCCAGACACCGCTGATGGCACAGTACTTCACCCTTCTGGCGTCCCTCGTCCTGCTCTCATTGAATGGCCACATGCTCATCGTGGCGACTATTTTGTCCAGCTATGAATCCATCCCGGCATTTGGAGCCTCTCTTCCGTCGGGAGCCGGAGATGAGGTGCTGCGCCTCTCCCAACACATGTTCATGATAGGGCTCAAGCTTGCCGCCCCGGTGCTCGTCATCATTCTGATGATCAACATTCTGCTCGCGATCCTCGGACGGGCGGTCAGTCAAATCAACGTGTTCGTGCTGAGCTTCCCTATCACTATTGTCGGTGGATTGGCGGTACTCAGCGTATCAATGCCGTTTACAGTGGAACTCCTGATTCAAGAAATCGAACGATTGCAGTTTACGATCTTTGGACTTCTGAAGGCGTTGGGACATGGCTGAGGACAAGGGAAATAAAACAGAGCCAGCGACTCCCAAACGCAAGGAGGAGGCGCGCAAGCAAGGACAGGTCGCCGTGAGTCGCGACGTGTCAACTGCGGCTGTGCTCTTAGGCGGCGTGGGATTGTTGGGTGCCATGTTGCCGGTTGGTCTTCTGAAAATGACGGAGATGACTCGCCAAGGGTTGACGCTCTCCTTTCCCGGAGAGTGGTATCGCCACATCTCGATTGAACAAGTCTATTCGATTCTTATTCAGACCGGTGTGACGGTAGGGGCGTTGAGTCTTCCGATCGTCGCGGGTGTCCTTATCTTGGGGAGTGTGGCCACACTCCTCCAAACAGGTTTGTTGTGGCGAACGAATGCCTTTCAACTCGATTGGAGTCGAATCAACCCCGCCAAAGGATTCGCACGTCTGGCCTCGTTGCGTTCCGTCATGGAACTCGTCAAGGGTCTGCTGAAGATCGCCATCATTACCGGAATCGGGCTGTGGGTCACCCGCCCTGACGTGTTGCGGATTCCAGAGTTGATTCAGTTTGAGTTGAGCGGCGTGTTACCGCTGGCGGGGAGTCTTGCGTTCAAGGTCGGGTTGGCGGTGTCGGGCGCGATTGCGGTGCTGGCTATTTTTGACTACGCCTATCAGCGATATGAATGGGAACGCAGTCTCCGCATGTCGAAGGAGGAGATCAAAGAAGAGCACAAGGCGGCAGAAGGAGATCCGCTGATTAAGAGTCGCGTACGAATTGCCCAGCGTGAGTTGGTGAAGAAACGCATGCTGGCGGCCGTCAAAACGGCTGATGTGGTGATTACGAACCCCACGCACTTGGCCGTCGCACTGAAGTATGACACCGCCACGATGACGGCTCCGGTCGTGGTGGCCAAAGGTGCCGGTGTGATTGCGGAACGAATCAGAGAGTTGGCACGACACCATAGCGTGCCGGTCGTGGAAAATAAGTTCGTCGCCAGGACGATATTCAGACTCGTCGATATCGGAAAAGAAATCCCGAATGATCTCTATCGCGCGGTGGCGGAGATCCTGGCCTTTGTGTATCGGGCGAGAGGGGGCGCGGCGTGAGTCGGTCGTAAGTTCGATCCATTATGGCAACCGTCACGGAACCAACGGGCTCAACTCATTTCATCAAGCACCCGGACGTGCTCATGTCCGTGGGGGTCGTCGCCATTCTCATGGTGATGCTCCTGCCGTTGCCGCGGTTTATCCTCGACTTGTTGCTCAGCTTCGACATCACTCTCTCTGTCATCATTCTCTTGGTCGGCCTTCAGGTACGCCGCCCCATCGAATTTTCAGTGTTCCCATCGATTCTCTTGATGATTACCTTGTTCCGATTGTCGCTGAATATCGCCTCGACGCGACTCATCCTTCTGCACGGCAACGAAGGGGCCGGGGCGGCCGGTGAGGTCATTCGGGCGTTCGGCAATTTCATCGTCGGCGGCAATTACACCGTCGGTCTCGTGGTCTTTACGATTCTCGTCGTCATCAATTTTGTGGTGGTCACGAAGGGAGCAGGCCGTGTCGCCGAAGTTGCGGCACGGTTCACGTTGGATGCGATGCCAGGGAAGCAGATGAGCATCGATGCGGATCTGAACGCCGGGTTGATCAACGAAGCCGACGCGCGCCGGCGAAGGCACGAAATCACCGAAGAGGCAGATTTCTACGGGTCGATGGACGGAGCCAGTAAGTTTGTTCGAGGTGACGCCATCGCCGCGGTGATCATCACCTTGGTAAATATCCTCGGCGGCCTGGCCATCGGTGTATTGCAGCAAGGGATGAGTCCGGGACTCGCCGCGCAAACCTACACGGTGCTGACCGTCGGTGAAGGACTGGTCGCGCAGATCCCCGCTCTCATTGTATCGACTGCAGCCGGTATTGTCGTGACGCGGGCTGCTTCAGATATGGACTTGGGGGGGGCGATGACAAAGCAACTGCTGATGTCCCCCAAGCCGGTCGGGATCGCAGCGGGGATTCTTCTCGCGCTTGGTTTAGTCCCTGGCCTGCCGCATCTGGCCTTCTTGGTATTAGGCAGCGCAGTGGCTTGGATGGCCTATCACTTGCACCAAGAGGAGCTTCGGGAAGCTACACCAATCCCGACACCTGCGGCTCCCAAAGTTGATGAGGGGCCAACCCGTGTGACGCCATTGGATCTGATGGAAGTGCAAGTGGGCTATGGACTGATTGGTCTGGTGGAAGGGACGCAGGGCACTGCGTTGCTCGATCGGATCAAAGCGCTCCGGCGGCAGTTTGCGGAGACGATGGGATTCGTGGTTCCACCCATTCACATCCGCGATAATTTACAGTTGAGACCCAACGAATACGCCATCATGTTGAAGGGGGTGGAGGTCGCCAAAGCGGATGTATTGCCTGGGCACCTGTTGGCGATTGATCCAGGGACGGGGCAGAAGGGGTTGGTCCAGGGCATTGCGACGAAGGAGCCTGCGTTCGGGCTGCCGGCACTGTGGATCCCGGAAGCTGGAAGAGAGCAGGCTCAGATTGCCGGGTATACCGTTGTAGATGCGAGTTCCGCGATCGCCACTCATCTTTCAGAGCTGGTGAAGCGGTATGGTCACGAATTGTTGGGGCGCCAGGAGGTTCAGGCGCTGCTGGATGAGGTTGGTAAATCCCATCCCAAGTTGGTGGAAGAGCTGATTCCGACGATGGTTCCATTGGGAACAGTTGTTCGGGTCCTCGGTAACCTGCTCAAAGAGGGCATTCCGATTCGAGACTTGCGCTCCATTCTGGAGGCGATTTCTGATCAAGCCTCGAACAGTAAAGATCCTGAACTGCTGACGGAATATGCCAGGCAGGCCTTGGCGAGGACGATTACCAAACAGTATCAAGCATCAGACGGAAGCCTCCAGGTGATTACGCTGGATCCTCGGCTAGACCGGTCGCTGGCCGACCAAGTTGCGGCACTTCCGCCCGGCGCGTCCTTACAACTTGATCCGACCGTGTCGCACAAGCTTCTGACGGGAATTAAACAGGCGGCTGAACGGGTTGCGGCTCGAGGGCAACAACCGATCGTGATCTGTTCACAGGCCGTACGGCGGCATCTTCGTCGCCACAGCGATCGCATTCTTCATTCGGTTCCGGTGATGGGGTTTAACGAGGTCGATTCGTTTGTTCGCTTACAGTCGCTTGATACGGTGCGAGTCGACTCCGAGTTGGCACAGTCATCCTAGGATAGCCTATGAAGGTCAAGACATTTCACGCGCTCACCATGCAGGATGCCCTCCGAGCCATCAAGGAGGAATTGGGACCGGATGCCATCATCCTGTCCTCCAAAGAGGTGCGCGAGGGGGGGCGACTGCTGCGAGTCTTCAATCACACCGTGTTGGAAGTGATGGCGGCAGCCGAGTACGAGCGTCCACAGGTTGTACGGGAGAGCAAACAGGCTCAAGAATCCGTGCCGACCGAACGAACGTCAGGGGACAGCCCTACGGCCGTTGATCCGGAGAAGACATTTCAGCATACCTTGCGAGGATTGTTGAAACCGATCAATGAGACGAAACGGAGAAAGCATCACCAACAGGAGCCACCACAGACGCCTGCCACATCGGCTGGGAATCCGAATCGGCGCCGCCAGGTACGAGCGATGTATGACGAACTGAGTCAGTTGTTGCGCAACCTTTCGCCGGAAGCAGATCCGGCAGGGAGTGGTCAATCGATTCCGGTTCTTTCAACTCTCCCTCTCGGTGATCCACCAGTCGGCGCTCCCTCGGCAGGGGGTGGTGGTCAATGGATTCCGGTTCTTTCAACTCTCCGTCAATCATTGTGCGATCAGGGGATGCATCCGTCCACGACCGAGTTGCTCCTCAGCGAGGTACTGAAGGTCGGGCGACTGGCGCATGTTCCAGACGAACAGATGATGAGACGCGCACTCCATCAGGAAGTTGTACGGCGTGTGCGCGTCACCAGCCCGTTGGATCATGGCCAGGCACGTCCGGCGATTGAACTGTTCATCGGCCCGAGCGGAGCGGGGAAGACGTCAGCCGTCGCCAAACTCGCTGCCTACTATCGCCAGGAGCAGCGGAAGTCGGTCGCGCTGATTACGTTTGACACCTATCGCGAAACCGCAGTGGAGCAGCTTCGGCGGTACGCCAAGATCATCGGAGTGCCGTTTGCCTGTGCGCTCTCGGCTCGGCAGGTGCAAGCCGGGCTGCGCCGCCATGCGAAGGTGGACCTTGTGTTGATGGATATGCCGGGGATTACCCCGGCGGACCTCGCCTTGGCGCAGGATCTTTGTCGGTTGTTGAAGCACGAGGCTATTACGACGCATCTGGTCTTGCCGGCCGCCATCAGAGCACGAGAGGCCTGTCGAATGACCGATTGCGTGAGGGCACTTCCGGATCTCCGGTTGTTCTTTACCAAACTCGACGAAACGGACTCTTCTGGAACGATCTTTGAAGTGGGACATGCAACCGGAGTTCCTCTGTCGTACTGGAGTGTTGGACGGCGGGTCCCAGGGGATATTGAGGTCGCCTCTCCGGAAGAGCTAGCCACCAAGCTTACGGCAGAAAGCTCGGAGCGTGCGCACGATCATGTCAGAGCGTCAGATCGCTCAGCGGAAGCGAACCTGGTGTTGGCGGCAACGGGAACTTATCACCGATAACGCGGTTGGAGGTCACACTATGCAGCTCAGATCCAAATCGTCTGCCCTGGTGCCGGAGCATGTCAGATGGGAAGGTGAGTCATTCCCCCAAGTGATTGCCGTCTCAAGCGGAAAAGGTGGCGTGGGAAAAACCAATGTGGTGGCCAATGTGGGCATGGCCCTGACCAAACTTGGGAAACGAGTCCTGATCCTGGATGCCGATCTCGGCCTGGGAAATCTCGATGTGCTGCTTGGCCTGGTCCCACGGCTCACGATCGAAGATGTGCTTGCCGGAACCCATACATTTGACGAAATCGTGCTGAAAGGCCCGGCAGGTATTCATGTTTTGCCGGCGAGCTCCGGGGTCCCACAGTTGACGACATTGACAGAGTCCCAACAGCTCATCATCCAGGATCAGTTAGCGCAGTTTTCCGGCGGGATGGATGTGCTGTTGATCGATACCGGTGCCGGTATTTCCCCAAGTGTGACATTTTTTGCCGCCTCGGCTGATGAAACCGTGGTCGTGGTGTCTCCAGAACCCACATCACTCACCGATGCCTATGCCTTGATCAAGGTCTTGGCGCGTCAATATCGTGCACGTCGCTTCAAGATATTAGTCAACCAAGCCAAGAGTCCTCGAGAGGCCTCCGAGGTGTTCGGAAAACTCGATGTCGCGGCGGATCGCTTTTTGCATGTTGCGCTCGAGTTGGTTGGAGCCATTCCGTATGACGACTATGTGCCGATGGCCGTCATGCAGCAGAAGGCAGTCCTGGAATTATTCCCTGAGGCGCCGGCGTCCGAAGCCTTTAAGAAGTTAGCCAGGCAGATCGTGCAATGGCCGAAGCCTGTGCTTCCGAAAAGCTCGATGCAGTTGGTGTGGCAACGGTCGGCGACGCACGCCGGCAACTAGCAAAAGGTTAGCAACTATTATGAGTAAGGCGGCATTACCACACGAGCGGAAAGCGTTCTCAGCAGAAGGGGCGAGACGTGAGCAACTGATCAAAGAGTTCGCCCATGTCATTCGCGCTATGGCCCATCGGTTGGCGTTCCGGCTGCCGGCCTATCTGGATGCAGAGGATCTGATTTCCGTCGGCACCATCGGATTGATGGATGCGATGACCAAGTATGATCCGACAAGGGAAGCCAAGTTCAAAACGTATGCGGAGTTTCGCATTCGAGGCGCCATGCTCGACGAGATCCGCGCTATGGATTGGATTCCGCGATCGGTCCACGAACGAATCTCCTTGCTCCAAAAAACCCACACCCTCCTGATGAGCCGACTCGGCCGACCGCCCCAGGATGAGGAGGTCGCGACCGAACTGAAAATGTCGTTGGAAGAGCTGGATGAGTTCATCACACGTGCCCGGGGGGCGGTCATGATTAGTGTCGACGATCTGAGCCTTCAGGAGCCGGACGGGCACAAAGTCGTGAAGATGTTGGCCGATACCCATACCCCTGATCCGCTCTCTTCATTGGTGAATGAGCGTGAACGCGAGTCCATTGCTGGGGCGATTCAGATGTTGCCGGAAAAGGAACGGCTGGTGCTCACGCTGTACTACTATGAAGAACTCACCATGAAAGAAATCGGAGAACTTCTCAAGGTGACAGAATCGCGAGTCTGCCAAATCCACACGAAAGCCATCATCCGACTCAAAGCCACCCTCGAAGCGATAAGTTAGCCCGCATTATTCATACTGACTTCTATTGAAACGAACCTGGCCGTGGTTTCCTGCGGCCGGGCTCGTTTCTCGTGACCTCATCATATTGCACAAGTATTCATCGACCGCTCATGGCTCCGGGTGCCAGCCTCGCATGGCATCTTGGTGGTTTTGTCGCTCGCCCCTTCGACCTTGCTCTGGGTTGAGCCTGAGTGGAATCGAAGGCTCGACGAGGCTCAGGGCCCTGAGCCACTGATGGGGCACGAATCGTTATGGTGTGATCCCTAAGTCTTTGTAGGCCGGATGGCACCACGGTCTGTCTGCTCGCCTTGAAGAATCCGTCTACTGTCGCGCCTGCTTGTCACAGATGACGAACCGCGTGAACAGGTCTGTATTGGGTGTGTGCCCGATCGTTTCGAATCGTCTTGGGGAAGAGAAGGGGCTTCGATGAGTATGATGGGGGTTGGGTGTCGTTCCAGGAAAAATATGCCGCTGACTGGGCAGATTATTTCCTGGTTGGCGACCGCTTCATTCGGCAGCGTGATATTCGGCATGTTCCACTGTCGTCATTCTCCTACATTTCAGTGGTTTTAGATTGGGAGACCTCGAAATGGGCAGGTTGATGACCTTGGCATAAGGGTTGCTGTCTTTGTGTCGGGACCAATAAGGAGTTGCTCAGATGAATCGTGGTATCTATCCAATCCTCTCCGGTGCGTTGGCTCATGAGCGGCGGATGCAAGTCTTCGCCAATAATATGGCGAATGTGAATACGGCCGGCTTCAAGCAAGATGAGCAGGCGTTCAAAGCCATTTTCCCCAAGTACCAAGCGGTCATTCCAGCGATCGGCCATAGTGGGGGACTCGCACAGCAGATCGTGGCCAGACCATTTGGAGCGACCGAACGTGCGTTCGTTGCACCGCACACGATGAAAACCACGTTCGAAGCCGGTCGCATCAGGCTGACCGGCAATCCGTTGGATCTGGCGATTCAGGGGAGAGGGTTTTTAGAGGTAGAGACGCCTCAAGGGGCTCGATACACCAGGAACGGCATGCTCTCATTGGACAGCCAGCGTAGGCTCGTCAATGGACTGGGCTATCCTGTGATGGGAGCGAAAGGGGAGATCAAGATTCCTCCAGGGAAGGTGGAAATCACTCCCCAAGGCGATATCAGAGTCGATGACAAGCCAGTGGCGACGATTAAAGTCATGGATTTTCCGGAAGACGAGATGCCGGTCAAGTCCGCCGAAGGGCTGTTCGCGTCCGAGAAAGGCAAACCCGTCAAGAATCCGCAACTCTTGGCCGGGCATATCGAGGAATCGAACGTCAATTCGATCGGTGAAATGGTGAAGATGATGGAAGGGATGCGGAGTTACGAGTCCGCACAAAAACTCATTCAAACGCTCGATCGGATGGCTGAAGTGGCGATTCAAGACATCGGGCGAGTCGCCTAAAGATAGCGTACACGTCATCGCAGGCAAGACCTGTCTGAATCACCAAGGTAAGGGAGAGTCACAATGATTCGTGCCATGTGGACCGCAGCAACGGGGATGACGGCGCAGCAGATCAATGTCGATACCATCGCGCACAACCTTGCCAACGTGAATACCAATTCCTTTAAGCGAAGCCGAGCCGAGTTTGCTGACTTGGTCTATCAAATCCAGCGACTCCCTGGCACTAACGCGTCGAATGTCGGAGTGTTCCCCGTTGGGATTCAGGTCGGCACCGGGGTTCGGCCGACGACTGTGGCTAAAGAATGGCTGCAAGGAAATATGCGTCAAACGAACAATGAGACGGATCTGGCGATCGATGGGAACGGATTTTTTCAAGTGTCCCGCCCGGACGGCACCATCATGTACACCAGGAACGGCTCATTCAAACGAGACAACGTCGGGAACCTCGTTACCGGTGACGGCGATCTTCTGAATCCGGTCATCACCATTCCGTCCGGCGCGCTCAAGGTGGATATCGGTCAAGATGGTACCGTGTCTGTGCTGCTCCCCGGTGTGACTCAAGCTTCACAGGTGGGGCAGATTCAGTTGACCAGGTTCGACAATCCCTCAGGTTTGGTAGCGATGGGGAACAACCTGTTCATCGATAGTTTTGCATCGGGTCCTCCCACACAAGGAACCGGGGGGTTCACGACCGGGTTCGGCACGATTCAACAGGGATTTCTGGAGAGCTCGAATGTCAATCTCGCGGAGGAGATGGTCAACATGATCATTGCCCAGCGCAGCTATGAAATCAATTCGAAGACGATTCAAGCCTCCGATGAGATGATGTCCATTGCCAACAATCTGCGACGGTAGGGGGGAAATATGGTGAGGATCGGGATCGTGCTCCTATCGCTCTGGGTGGGGTGGCTGAGCTGGACTGCGGTGGTCTCTGCAGGGAGCAGAGTCGATACCGGCTCCGTCACGCTGGTCAATCCGGGGCACGAGCCGAGATCTGTCGGGAAAGAGCGCGAGAAATCTGCCACGCAAGAGCTCACTGCCGAACTGTTCCAAGGAGCGATTCATCGCTATCTGGAGCAAGCGTGGTCACAAAAAGTGAAGACAATCACCGTGGCGGTGCTGGATCCAGCCGAACCGATTGCTGTGCCGTCAGGAATCATCGAGTTCCAAGTATTGCCGACAGGTTCCGACGATGGCCTTGGGAGACGTGTCTTCCCAGTTTCAGTTACGGTGGGTGGAAAAGCCTGGAAAACGATCCAGGTCTTGGCGGATGTCTCGGCCATGATCGAGGCCATCGTCCCCACTCGTCTGTTGAAAACGGAGGAGCTGATCGACGGCGCAGACCTCAAGAGCACGCGTATTCGAATCCATCAGTGGAATCACCCGTTTATGACTGATCGCGATGAGGTGGTCGGTAAGAGCGCCGCCCGCCCACTCCCGCCTGATACGCCATTGCGATCGACCTTCGTGAAGCTTCCACTCATCGTGAAGAAGGGCGACCGAGTCTTGATTGAGGCGCGTCGAGGAGGTCTGTCGATTCAGACCTATGGTATCACCAAAGCCAGCGGCCAAGTCGGACAGACCATTATGGTTGCGAATCTGGATTCCGGTCGAGAGTTGAGAGCGAAGGTTGTGGCGCCCAGTCTGGTACAGGTTGATTTCTAGGAGCGTATGGTGAGTGTCTCAGTATCTGCCCATCGAACACAGTTGAGACGTGCCATTGCGGGACTCGGGATCATGACCGTGATGGTCGTGTGCGGGTGTTCAAGTCCGCCAAGTCCGTCGAGCAAAGTGACTCTGCCGCTGATCCCTCCTCCGAAGACGCTTGGCTCGCTCTGGCAGGAAGAAAACGGACGAGCCTATCTGTACGAGGACATGCGCGCCATGCGGATCGGGGATATTCTGACCGTGAAAGTGTCCGAAGTTCATAAAGGGTCCAAGTCCGCCGATACGGCGGTTCAACGAGATTCGACGATTAAGAACGGCATGGTCGGGAGCGGGATGGGATATATCGGGCTTCCAGGGATCCGCTTCAGCGATGAAACGAAACGGGGGTTTGGAATCAATGCGACCGCCAATAACAAGTTCGACGGGAAAGGCTCCACCAATCGTGAGGGCACATTGACGGGGACCATCTCTGCGATCGTCACGGAGGTGCTTTCCAACGGGGATCTTCGGATCGAGGGGCGGCGCGAAGTCACCGTCAACAGCGAGAAGCAGCTGATGACCATCGGCGGGATCGTCCGTCGTGTGGACGTGGATACCAAGAATACCGTGGCGTCGAGTGCCATCGCAGATGCCAAAATCGAGTACTCAGGCCTTGGTGTATTGGATGATGTTCAGCGTCCTGGTTGGTTTGTTCGAATTCTTGACTGGGTGTATCCGTTCTGATGAGACGTCCAGCCACTAAAAGAATGATCTCTAAGCGGCGACTGGTGAATGTGCAATCGCTGCAACTGATGGTCAGAAGTGGTGTCGTCCGGAGGGCAGATTCCATGCCTCCACCTCCGCCTAAGCGAGCTCGCAGGCAACTATCAGATCAACCGCAAGGAACCGTTTGCAAAGAAGTCGTACAGGAGCAAGGGTGGTTGTCACGTGTCATTTTTGGCCCGAAGCCGAACCCCGCTCTCACGAAACGTTCCTCATTCGATGGAGGACAATAGCTGTATGGTGTCACGGTGGCTGGTGTTGCTGTTCTTCTTGACTGCTGGCTTCCTCTGGCCTGTGCATGCCGATGCCGTGAGGATCAAGGATATCGGTGCGATTGAGGGGGTGCGTGAAAACCAATTGCTCGGCTATGGCTTGGTGGTTGGGTTAGACAGCACAGGCGATCGTGTGATCGGTGGACAGTTTACGATTCAAGCGATGATGTCGATGTTGAACAAGATGGGGGTCCACCTCGTCATTGATCCCATTCAACTGCTGACGAGGAACATCGCGTCGGTGATGGTCACAGCGAAACTTCCTCCATTCTCGAAGCCCGGCATGACATTGGATGCTGTGGTCTCCTCAATGGCCAACGCGAAGAGTTTACAAGGAGGCACCTTACTATTGACGCCTCTTAAGGCAGCGAATCAGCAAGTATTTGCCGTGGCGCAAGGGCCCGTTTCGATAGGAGGATTTCTTGGCGGCACCGGCGGGGCCGGCGGGGCGACGGTGACCAAGAATCATCAGGCGGCAGGTGTGGTGCCTAGTGGAGCCATAATTGAAAAGGAACTTCCCGTCGATATCGATTCGTGGGAGACCGTCTCCGTTCTGCTACGTCAGCCAGATTTCACGACGGCGATTCGGACGGCCGAGGCGATTGAACATGCTTTTGGGAAGGGGAGTGCGTCAGCCGTCAACGCCGGCTCTATTAAGGCCACGATTCCTCCGGTTTTTCATGGCCGGGTTGTTGAATATATTGCGTCGATTGAAGGGCTTGATGTGTCCGTCGATGCCATTGCGAAGGTCGTTGTCAATGAGCGAACGGGTACGGTCGTGCTTGGGGAACACGTTCGGATCTCCACCTGTGCCATTTCTCATGGGAACCTCACAATTTCAGTTAAAAATACGCTGAATGTGTCTCAGCCGGCGGCGCCGCTTGTGGGGAGTGCTGCAGGACAAACCACTGTTACTCCCGATGTCCAGACTGAGGTCAAAGAGCAGGAGTCTCGGCTGATTGTTGTCGATGAAACGGTCACCTTGGGAGAGGTTGTTCAGGCCCTCAACGCCGTAGGGGTCACGCCTCGGGATCTGGTGGCGATTCTCTCGGCACTCAAGTCGGCCGGGGCTCTTCAGGCGAATCTGGAGATCATTTGAGGGCTTCTATGGATGGGATTACCCAAACAGGCTTGGAGAAGAGTCGGGCGTTGTTGTCGTCACCATTATATATGGATCCTGGGACACTGCTCCCCTCAGGTCAGCTGCGTAATTCTCATAACCCATTGATAGTGCAGGATGTTATGAAGGAGCGTCAGAAGCTTATCGAGGCCGGGAAACAGTTTGAGTCCTATTTTGTCTCACATTTACTAAAGGTTATGAGAGAAACCGTCCCTCAAGGAGCTATAGCCAATAAACAGGGCGCGTATTTCCATTCGTTCTATGATGAGGAAATCGGACGACGAGCGGCAGAATCTGGGGGGCTGGGCATTGCTCGGATGGTCCAAGAACACGCGGAAAAATATTTTGCAGGTCCCTCTGCAGAGCACTCAAGTTTTCCGGTGAGGGACCGATAAGGAACTCGACAGGGATAAAGGGCACTGATCGTTCAGGATGCGGGTTGGAGGAGTTGGGGAAGGAGTAGGACGATGCAGATTTCAGGTCATGGGAAAGTTGACCATCTAGCAAAAGTATTGCTTGGAGTGCATGAGGCTGAGAATGCAGCTGTTCGGCAACCGACGGCCCAGCCCAAGGTTGGTAAGGATGAGGTTCAGATCTCGGCTCAGGCCAAGGAGCTGCAACGGATTCGAGAGCTGGTCAATCAGCCGGATTCTTTGCGGGCAGAACATGTCGATCGCATCAAGCGTGCACTTGACAGCGGCACCTACGATATCAGCGGTCGTGCCGTTGGGGACGCGCTGATTAAGCAGGTTTTGACCGACGCTGTTCTTTAAGCGGTTAGCATCTATCTCCGTCGAGTCGTCACAGCAACGGATCCTCGATCTGGTCCATGGATGGGCAGGTTCCGACCGTGAATGCTTCAATCTCTCTCGCGCAGTTGCCGCATATTCTCGCCCGTGAGTCAGCGCACTGTGATCTCCTTGCACAGAATATTGTTCAGGAGCGAGATGCCATCAAACGGATGGCACTCGGCGAATTTCTTTCCATCAATCAATCCAGGATCTCGATCCTTGAGTCGCTTCACCAGTTGAAAGACGAGCTCGATCTGCTGCTTGACGACCTCGCCAACACGTATCAGGTGCCACTTTCCAATCGAACGGTTACGGAAATACTCCACCGAGTTCAAAGCCCACAGGCTGGGGTAATTCTGGAGCAGTATGAGCGACTGGCGGAAAAGGTTCGGGCGGTGAAACAGGATATTGCTGCCAACCAGGTGCTAATCCACAGCGTTCAATCGTTTCTCTTTCGAGCGCTGGAAGCGCACCGCCAGTCATTGCCGGACGGAGATCTGTATTCGGAGTTGGGCGCTCGACAACAGCACCATGTGCCGGCTGCAGTCATCAGGCGGCAAGGGTGAGGATCTATGGGACTTAGTGCATTAATGGACATTGCCAAGACGGCCCTGTTTACGGCGCAACAGGGACTGACCGTCACGGGCCACAATATTGGCAATGTCAATACTCCGGGTTTCTCCAGACAGCAAGTCGTCCTGACCGAAGAGCGGCCGGTCGATGGAAGCCCGGGGCAAGTCGGAACCGGCGTAAGAATTGCCGAGATCCGACGAGCGGTGGACGTCTTTCTGAACCGTGAGGTGAAGGAATCTCATGAAGATCTCGGGCAATTCACGGTCCTTCGAGATGAGTTAAATCGACTCGAGAGCCTCTTCGGGGATGCTCGAGGTCAGGGGCTCTCAGGAAAACTCAACGAGTTGTTCAAGGCTTTCCAGGATGCGACGACCACACCATCACAAGTCTCCTCACGCTCAGTAGTGCTGGGAAGAGCTTCGACCTTGGCAGGAGCGTTTCACCAGATCAATACGGACTTGGTTGAAACTCGTCGAGCGATCGATGTCCAAGTGGGGGTGACGATTGACGAGGTCAATACGCTGACCGCCAAAATTGCAGAGTTCAATACCCAAATAAAGTCGGCCGAGGTGAGCGGGCAGAATGCCAACGATCTTCGCGATCAACGAGATCTTGCCGTCAACGAGTTGGCGACGAGAGTTGAAGTGTTCACGCTCGATCGATCAGATGGCACCATCTCGGTCTTTACCGCTCGTGGTCTTGTGCTCGTTGATCAGGAGACGACCCGTCACTTGGTGGGGGTTGAATCGACGGACAACCAGGGTCTTCTTGAAATCGGGTACGATATTGGGGGAACTCAACCGGCTATCATTAGTGACTTGATTTCAACCGGACGCCTTCGTGGGCTGTTAGATGTTCGAGACCAATCTATTCCGTCGGTTCAACGTGGGATTGATGCGCTGGCAGGATCGCTGATCAATGAGGTGAACCAACTTCACCGTGTGGGATACGGCCTTGACGGTTCCACCGGGAATGATGTCTTCTCGGGATTGTCGGTCACGACGAACGCACCGACGACAAATACGGGGTCCAGCTCGATCGGCAGCGGAGCCATCACGGCGCCAAGCTCCCTGACGTTCCATGACTACGAAGTGCGGTTCAGCGGCACGAACAGCTATAGCATTGTCGATGCGACAACGGGGGCTGGAATTCATGGGAATTACACCGGAACAGCCATTACCCCTCCAACAGTAGATACTCCGTTCAATATCGTCTCTGGGGTAAACGACACGTTGGTTGTGTCGGTTGACGGGACAACGTCAGGGACCATCACACTTAATGGAGCCGCATCACCAGGTCAGCCCTATGCGTCAGGCAGCGCATTGGCTACTGAACTGCAGAACAAAATCAACGCAGATGCGACACTGACTGCAGCAGGCCGACGGGTCGCGGTAAATTTTGACAGTACAACGAACCGCTTGCTGGTGCGATCCAATTTGACTGGTGGGGCGAGTGCCGTCGACGTCACCGGCGGGACGGCACGAGCAGGCCTCGGCCTATCTGGGGGAACGGCTACCGCAGCTTCCGGGACCTACAGTGGTCCTCAAACGTTTCATGTTGACGGTATTGCCGTGACGGTATCGGGAGCGCCGGCGGCCAACGATGTTTTGGCGTTCAACAGTCGGGAGAATGCCGCGAGAGACATTCTTGTCGCGCTGTCCGATCCATCAAAACTTGCACTCTCGTCGACACGAGCGGGTGTCCCAGGGAACAATCAGAACGGCCTCAATCTTGTTGCGCTGCAATCGAAAACTATCACGAGCCTCGATAATGCAACACTGCTTGATTCCTATCGCAAGACAACGGCGGATTTAGGAGTGGCCTCCCAGGTTGCCGCACAGCGACTTGATACGGAGGAAGTTCGCCAAGAACAGCTCCAAAGTTTTCACGCCCAGGTGTCTGGTGTCTCGCTTGACGAGGAGCTGGTCAATTTACTCAAGTTTCAACGAGCGTTTGAAGCTGCTTCGCGTATGATCGTCGCGGCCGATGAAATGATGTCGACCTTGATTTCGCTCAAGCGATAGACCAAGGAGTACGCCATGCGCGTGACGGAACAGCAGGTCTTTGGATTCCTCGTCAACAGCTATCAACGGTCTCGATCACGAGCGCTGCAATTGCAGGAACATCTTGCAACCGGCAAGCAGGTGTTGCAGCCGTCTGACGATCCCGGGCGATTCCATCGGATCGTCGGAGAAAAAACCACCTTAGCGAAACTGGAACAGCATCTTCGAAATATTTCTTCGGCAACGGTCCGACTGGATCTGGCCGATACGGCATTGCAGGGTACGACATCGACCCTCTCTCGAGTGCGACAATTGGCGGTTCAGTATGCCTCTGATACCAATGGTGCGGCGGAGCGAGCCGCAGGCGGGCAAGAAGTCAAGGCTCTCCTCCAGCACCTTCTTCAACTTGGAAATGCCGAATACGATGAGAATCAACCGGTGTTTGGTGGTACAAGCCGCCACGGATTTGCTGCAGGATTGCCCCTGTCCTCGCCTGTGACGCTGACGAATGCGGTTACCGATACGCTGACGGTCACCGTGGATGGCGTGACTTCCGGCACGATTGATTTGACCGGAGGTACAGAGACGTTGACCAGTTCTGAGCTAGCTGCGCGTGTACAGAGCCGAATCAATGCCGATACGACGTTAGCCGTTGCGGGAAAGAGCGTGTCCGTCCGATATGAGGATGCGCGTCTTGTCATAGTGTCCGATTCTGAGGGAGCAAGCTCCACAGTGGACGTGTCCGGGGGGTCGGCCCGTACGCTGCTCGGATTCAACGGAGGGAGTTCAGGTAACGGTGGTGCGACGTTTGCGACGACCGTGGCGACTCATGTTGCGTCGACAAACAGCGGGGGAGCCTTGATCTCTCAAGGACAGGTGCTGAATCCTAGTACGACCTCCTACGACAACTACGTCGTTCGATTTAGTGGGGCGACAACGTTTGATGTTCTCAATGTCTCGACTCCTCTCTCGGTCTCGCCGAATTCTGCCAATGTCGGCCGGGTGGGTGTCGCTGATGCTGGGGTCGTTGATCCACAAGAAATTACACTCGACACATACGAAATACAGTTTACGTCATCGTCCCAGTATTCCGTGCGAAACACCACCACGGGTGCAACGCTTTCATCCGGGAATACCTATGTGTCCGGTGGCGCCATCGAATTTGAAGGTGTTCGTGTCGTGCTTTCCAATGCACAGGGGGCCGGGCCTGTCACCGGAGATCGATTTACCCTCGCTCTGACTTCACAAACAGTCCTCGCCAATCAAGCCTATACAGCTGGTGCTCCGATTACATTCGATGGAATTCAATTCCGAATCACTCATAGCGCGTCTGCACCGGCTGCAGGAGATCTGTTTCACGTGACTGCACATACTCGGTATGCTGGAGATGCCGGCAACCAACAGATTGAAGTCGCTGATGGAGAGGTTGTCAGCACCGGTGTGCGCGGGGATGAGGCTTTTAGCGGTTCCGACGTGAATCTGTTTGATACGGTACAACAACTTCTGGCAGCCCTTCGAGGAAATTTCAAGGCAGGGATTGTTGAGAGCTTAGATAGTTTGGACCGCGCGATCAGTCAAGTCGCGGCAGCGCAGGGAGACGTGGGTGCGTTGACGAACCGCTTGGAGTCTACGTCGCTGGCTTTGGATGATGCCAAGGAACTTGCCACTAATACGCTGTCGTCGTTCGAGGATATTGATTTGGCACGGACCATCTCTGATTTGACGCTGCAAGAGTATGCGATTCAAGCCGCAGGGGCATCCCTTGGTCGGATCTTCGACAATACTCTCCTCAAGTACCTGCGTTAGGACGGCTTCTCAAGTTTGTTGCAGTCATGGCCGATAGTGCTCTGAAGGACTATTCGGCCAAGGAAGGCAGGTATGCTGGTATTGACCCGTCGATGTGGAGAAAGCGTCACGATTGGCCCTGATATCAGAGTCGTCGTACTTGGCCTGAAAAGCGGGCAAGTTCGTTTGGGGATTGAGGCTCCTCCGGCGGTCGCTGTGCATCGGGAGGAAGTCCACACACGGATTCAAGAAGAAAATCGCTTGGCGGCTAAAACCCAAGCCGTCCCTCTCGATGCGTTTCGCCGACTGATCCCTGGAAAACGTGGAATGGTCTCATAAGGATGCCGAGATGAAATGTAGATCGACCCGATTTGGGTCATTCGAGGTCTCAGACGACAGCATTGTACGGTTTCCCGTAGGTTTGTTGGGATTTCCGGAGTCCCAACGGTATGTCATTCTGGATCATGACACAGAGGCTCCGTTTAAATGGCTCCAGTCGATCGATGAACCTGGGTTGGCATTCGTGATTCTTGATCCTGCCATATTCCACACTGACTATCGGGTCAGCGTGCCAGCCGACATTTTAGCCGAGATGAACGGCGGGAAAGAGCAAGATCTGGCACTGGCCGTCATCTTGACCATTCCCTCTGACGATCCGGCTCACATTACGGCAAATCTACGCGGTCCGTTGGTGATGAGTCACAAGACGAGATTAGGTACACAGTTGGTGCTTTCTGAAGAATATCCAACTCGGTTTCCGCTCTTCCCTGCATCGTCCTCCCAGCCATCAATTTCCTTAGAGCCACGGTCTGCTGCAAAGTGCCCTGCATAGGATCGTGTGGCTATGCCGGCCTTTGTAATCCCTGTTGTTCATGACGGTTTGTGACGAAGTGTGAGCATTGCACGCGGCTTCACAGCCGACCTATAGCCTTCAGTAGTAGCGTGGCAGTTGGAGTAAGAGCGCTCGTGAATATTGCGGGTCAGGCGGCTGCTTGTGTCATGGCAGGGTACCCATTGCGATAGGATTCCAGTACTTGAACCAGTCGCCCGACTTCGATTTCAAGTTGTGCGTACACGGGGGGAGCGTCGTGAAGCGCTTGAAGGCGACCGACTGCCTCAAGGCGACTGGCGATCAATCCGACCTCCGAGGCACATAGATTTCCCGCAGTTCCTTTAAATGTGTGTGCTGATCGTTCGACGGCAGACGAATTTCCATCAGCTAGAGCCGTTCGAATGTCGGCCAGCATCGTTTGATAACGATCCAAAAAGAGACGGATGAGTTGGCCAAACAGCTCATTGTCACTCCCAATGTTCTGATACATCTGTGCGTGGTCGAAAATGCCTTGGGCAGGATCGGTAGTGCCAGGAGGCAGCATCGGCTTGGTCGCCTGGACCTTCTGAGGGGGAGCCGGCGTCCAGCGCGCGAGTGCGGCCCGTAGTTCATTGAGCTTGATCGGCTTCGAGAGGTAGTCATCCATGCCTGCAGCTAAGCAACGCTCACGATCGCCCTGCATGGCATTGGCGGTGACGGCGATAATTGGTATATGTCGGTGAGTTTCAATCGGCGAGTGGCGGATGTCATCGTGGCCGCCTGTATTGCCAGGCCTTGAATCTGAACCTGGTAACGCCGAACTCGAACCAGTGTCGGACGCTTCGCGTTCACGAATGATTCTGGTTGTCTCAAAGCCATCCATGAGGGGCATCTGACAATCCATCAGAATTGCGGCATATCGTCCTTTCGCCAGCGCCACCAAGGCTTCCTGCCCATTATCGACGACATCCGGTCGGTATCCCAGCTTCTCGACCATCCGAACGGCAAGCTTCTGGTTGACAATATTGTCTTCTACGACCAACACATGTTGGTGCTCAACATTCTCGGCAATGGTATGTCTCGTGACCAGTTGCGGGACAATGGAACCGATCTGTTCAGTTGTCCGTTCTTGATCATCCTGCATCCCGAGAACGGTTCTGAGGCACCCCCGTAACTCGTCGTGGCGAACAGGTTTGGGGAGGTAGCCCATGGCGCCTGACGATCGGGCCTGTTCGGCGTGTCCGCGCTGAAGAATGGACGTCATGACCACAAGACGTGTATGAGACCTCTCGGGATGACTGTTGAGCTCGCGCGCGAGCTGCAAGCCGTCCTTTCCCGGCATGATGACATCCAAAATGGCGAGATCGTACGGTGTCCCTCTCTGATTGGCCTCTGTAATACGTTGCCAAGCCGACTCGGCATCTTCGGCCAGGTCGTCCACCATTCCCCATCCGGAAACGAGATGATGGAGAATCATTCGGTTTGATTCATTGTCGTCAACAATCAGGACCCGCTTTCCCGCGAGCTCACCGGATGGAAGAATGGCACGCAGAGAGCCAGCCTGCTTCTGGAAGCGTGCGGTACACCAGAAGGTACTTCCTTGACCTTCAATACTACGGACTCCAATCTGACCTCCCATCAGTTCCACCAACTGCTTTGAAATCGACAGGCCAAGGCCGGTCCCTCCGTATTTTCTTGTCGTCGAGCTGTCTGCTTGAACGAAGGGGCGAAAGAGCTTGTCAATGGTGGTGGAACTCATGCCCATTCCACTGTCCGTGACTTCGAATCGGACCTCCACGGTATCCGCAGAGTCGCTCTCAAGATACGCTTGGAGGGCCACATCTCCTTTGTCCGTAAATTTCACGGCATTGGCAACCAGATTGGTGAGGACCTGCCGAAGGCGTCCTGGATCTCCCTTAAGCCCTGTCGGAACGGACGCGTGTACCAACCCTGTGAGTTCGATTCCTTTCGTCTCAGCCCGTTCGGCAAACTGTGCTAATACCTGTTCCACGGTGGTTCTCAGATTGAAATCCAGGCACTCTAACTCCAGTTTCCCGGCTTCGATTTTGCTGCACTCCAGTACGTCATTGATCAACTGCAACAGTGCTTCACCGCACTGACGAATGGTCTCCGCATAGGAGTGCTGTTCAGGCGTCAACGGAGTCTCCATCAGCAGGCTCGTCATGCCGATCACGCCGTTCATGGGTGTGCGCAATTCATGGCTGACCGTGGCCAAGAATGCAGACTTCACACGTGCGGATTCCGTCGCCTTCTCAAGCGCCTGATCGAGGCGTTGGTTGCTCTCACCAAGTTGGGTGGCGGTTTCTTGGAGTGCCTGTTGTGTCGTGTAGACGGTGGTCATATCCGTTGCGTACCCGCGGACGACTCCGTGGGGGAGGACCGGACAAAAGGTCCATGAAAAACTGGCTTTGGGAAGCATGACTTCTTGCCCGTGCAGGATCTGGCCGGTTGAGAGACATCGTTGAATGATCGTCATGAGCTGAGCGGGTGCCACGCTGGGAAATCCTTCAAGGCTATAGCCGAATCGAGAGAGCAACGAAATCATGGCGGGGTTGGCATACAGGAGGCTGCCATGTCGGTCCAACTCGATCATGGGTGAAGGACTTTCATGCGCAATGGCGGCAAGGCGGTCGCGCTCGTGCTTGGCCTCCATTTCTTGGGACAAGTCCCGGATGCAGATCATCAGCACAGTGACGTCGCCGAATGTGCTTGGAGTACATGTCCATTCGACAGGAACGAGGATGCCCGTCCGTTTCATCTGGAGCTGTTGTCTCGAGGCAATTGGGTGGCCGCTTCGTAATACTCTGGTGAGTTGTGCCGCGATCAGGTCCGCATCAGATGCCGTGAGCGTCGACCAGAAGGCGGGAAAGGATTGTTTCATCGGGAGCCGTGATCGTGGTCCCAGGAACCGGCGTCCTTCCCGGTTGACGGCGAGAATCGTGAGCTCGGGATTAAGGATAAGGGCTCCGATCGGCAAGCCCTCAAGCAGGTCGGCCATGTTGGGAATGCGCCATGAGTTGACTGCCGGCCGACGGCGAGAGGCTCCTTGCTTTCTCCGGGATTGCGGCATTACGCGGCTCGCAGGTCAGAATTGTCCAGGTGAATCCCGATGTTGACTCGTTCACGAATTGGGTCGAGCACACGAAGGACCGAGCGTACCGTATGGTCTGCAGATGGTGTGGCGAGATCCACCTCGATCGGAGTGGGATAGGAGCCTCCCTGTGGGTCGGTCGTGATCTTGACGAGTGGTTTGAGTCGCTGCTGAGGGTTGACTCCAACGACCACAGCTTGTTCTCCAGTATTGAGTCTGACCAAACTTCCCACTGGGTAGACGCCGATGCTTCGGATCATCAGTTCCACGAGAGACTTCTCGAATTGGCCGCGCTCTCCGGCCAGGAACAGTTGTCGAACGGCGTCGTGAGGCATCATAGAGGGACGTGTGCCACGTCGGCTCACCATGCCGTCATAAAAGTCGACGATGCCGACGATTTGCGCGAGTTGGGAAGTCTGATCGTGGTGGAGGGCCGCAGGAAATCCGCTCCCATCGCTCCGCTCATGATGCTCTTTTACGACGCGCAAGACATCCTCGGGCATCCCTGGCTGTTCAGCGAGCACAGCGACACCTAGTTTGCAGTGCTGCTCCAGAAGGGTCTTGTCCTGTCCGGTGCATTCATCTCGCTTGCGCACTAAATTGCGAGGCAATCGCACATAGCCGGAATCGTGCAGCAACGCCCCCATTCCAACGAGTTCCTGGGTTGGCTGATCCAGTCCGATCTCAAGGGCTACGATGAGTGACAGAATGCAGGTATCCAGTGCATGGGTTGTCAGGGATCGGTCAAACTGTTTGATTTTTTGAATGGCAAGCTGAGTAGCCATCGCAGCATGATCGCTGAGTACGTGCGCCAGGACGGTCGACACGATGGCTTTGGTTGCTTCGGGTGAGGGAGGAATACCACGTTCAAGATCAGAGAAGATGCGCTCTACAGCTTCCTGAGCTTGGGCATAGATGACCGAGGGCAGCTGATGAGCATCACACGTTGCTATTCCAGCAGGTGCGATCGTGTTCGCAGGTGGGGGTGATTCAAGATGGGGCGGTTCTGGCTGTGCGCTGTGCTCGAGGCTTTCCGGACTGGTCGGGGAAGGGGTCGATGGCACATCAAGTCCCTTACTCGTGTCGATCGTGACCATCCTGATCCCATGACGCTTCATGAGGTGAATGGTGTCCAGGTCCTTAATAGCAAATTTATGGGAAAGAAACGGCGTGCGGTACCATGGGACGTCCATGTCAACGAGGTACATCCCGAGAATCAGTTGATCGATTGAAATACGTTTTGTGGCCATGGTCGCAGGCTCCAGATCAGAATATCATCGAAGGGACTTTCAAATTACAGCTGGTTTGCGTGCGTTATCGGCGAAAGAAACGTCGTACTTGATCGGTGGGTGCCAGACGATGTGCGTTGCAATTCATTGGGAATCAATGCGTTCCGTCTCGCATCCTTAATGCTCAAGAATAGCCTCTGATAGGCCGATAGAGCCCATCAGCAAGTGTTTGTAGCGAGTGCTCAACGAGGAAGAATCACGATGAACGAAGTAGTCGAAGCGACTCCCTCTCCAGCAGCGTTCTTATCAGTCGGATTGGCCGTCAAACTTTCTCTGACGCTCGATGGGCAGAAGGTGATGTATGGCTCAACGCTGTTGGGTTGGAAGGATCACGCCTGGCTTGTCTGTGCATGGCCTCTGCCCCTGAGCCCTGACCAGCTGGTGGAGAGGGGGACTCCGTGCACCATAAGCTATCTTCACGAGGGGAAACTGGTTGGGTATCGAACTGAAATTCGCGATCTGATTACGTCGCCGGTGCCGTTACTCTTTGTCGCCTATCCGAAGGCCGTGGAAGAAATGCATCTACGCAAACATCTTCGGGCATCCGCTAATGAACCGATCCTATTGATGCAAGTGGACAGGACAACTCCATCAACCTCTGTGTTGCCTGCCGGCAGCTATTTTGGTGGTTTGTTGAAAGATCTCAGTGGGGGAGGATGCAGTGTCATCATGGTTCGAAGACCAGCGTGGTTGCGCGCCGGATCGACTGTTCGTCTGGAATTCGAGCTTCCTGGACTGGGGCATATTACCAATCTGACCGGTGTTGTGAAGAGCGTCGAGGTGCGGCATGGCAGTGAAGCGATTGGGATTGAGTTTCGGTTCGATGAAATGGAGTACATCGAATATCGCGGCTGGGGTGGATCAGTCAGGAGTGCGATTGAGCAGTGGGCGACACAGAAAATGATCTCGCTGTCATCATCTTGACAGCCGAGAGCAGGTATCCTTCGTGAGGAATTGTTTTCCTGCCAGATCGGTAAATACTGCCGACTTCTTCGTCTTCTAAACCCAAAAACCTTCATCTAGATGCCATATTCGAGTAGGTTGCCTGGCATGTGTCTTGAAGTACGTTTCTGCGCAGATCTGATCTCAAGGAAGAGAGCATCATGAACGGTCCACCTACGACGCAACACGAGCTCAATCCTCGATGGTGTTTGGCGTACGACACAATCGACCGTCACGACACTGATCGCCTGATCGAGTGGCTTCGTACGTATCCCCGATTAACGAAGGGGACTGTTACGTGCGACTTTGAGTCGCGTTGGTCAAGCTGGTTGAATTCCTCGCACTCCATATTCTGCAACTCTGGGTCGTCCGCCAATCTCTTGATGTACTACGCGCTTCTGGCCTCAGGGCGGTTGCGTAACAAGAAAGTGATCGTTCCCAGCGTGGGCTGGGTCACATCGATTGCGCCGGCGATCCAATTCGGTTTTGAGCCCATTATGTGTGAGGCTGATTCGGAGACGTTCGGTCTCGACTTAGATCATCTCGAAACGCTACTAAAACAGCATCACGCTCAGACCGTCATGCTCGTCCAAGTGCTTGGTGTCCCTCACAAAATGCGGGAACTGATGGCATTGAAGGCTCGCTATGAGTTCGTGCTTCTCGAAGACGCGTGTGCGGCAATCGGAGCGACCTACGAGGGGCGGAGAGTCGGCTCATTTGGTGATATGGGCAGTTTCTCATTTTACTTCGGCCATCAAATGTCGACGATCGAGGGCGGCATGGTCTCTACCGATGATCCCAAGATGAGAGATCTACTGCTCATGCTCAGAAGCCACGGCTGGAGCAAGGACTTGGACAGAGCGACACATCACTCGCTTGTAACGCGATACGGTATCGATGATTTTCATTCACCCTTTGTGTTTTATGAGCCGGGCTTCAACCTCCGGTCGACAGACTTGAACGCGTTCATCGGGATCGGGCAACTGGAAAAGCTGGATTGGATGACGGAGCAGCGCCGGCAGAACCATGCTCGCTATTTGGATCGCTTGAGTGGAAGTTTCTACGTTCAACGTCATCCGGCAGATAGTGAAGTAGCCAGCATTTCTGTCGGACTCTTGGCGGAGTCTCGTCAACAGCGGCAGCGCATCGTCCGAGCCCTCTCTGCCCGTGGCGTGGAGACACGCATTTTCTCAGCCGGCAATCTTGGTCTGCATCCGTTCTGGATGAACCGCTATGGGGCAGCCAGCTTCCCGGTCGCCGATCGGATTCATCACTGTGGGTTCTTTCTACCGAATCACCCAAGCCTGAGCGAAGAAGACATTGCGACGATTTCCACTATCGTTCTGGAGGCAGCGTGACAGCTCCCTTACTTGTCACCGGCGGAACGGGGTTGTTAGGGCAGGCCGTGCGCCGTTTGAGACCTGATGCGGTCTACCTGTCCAGGAAGGACGGAGATCTTCGCGATCGAAGCGTCGCCGAGCGGCTGTTGCAATCTATTCAGCCCGGCCAGATCTTGCATTTGGCCGGCGTGGTCGGAGGGGTCAAAGCCAATGCCGTCGACAATGCGCGGTTTCTCGAAGAGAACATTCTGATCAATACGGCTGTCCTGTCGGCCGCACGGCAGCTGCGCATCCCGCGCCTCACAACGATGTTATCCAGTTGCGCGTTTCCCTTTTATGCGGATCGCCAAACCACGGAAACCGACTTGCTGAGTGCATCGCCCTATGACGGAAACGCCGGCTACGCCTATGCGAAGCGCATGCTCGACCTTCAGGTCAGACTCGCGGCCACGGAGGCGGGACTTGCGTGGAACAGCCTCACACCCGTGACCATGTACGGGCCGCATGACTCTTTCGACCTGGAATCGGGGCATGTGGTGGGCGCGCTGATCCGCCGTTGTCATGACGCCCACACGAACGGCGCTGTCTTTACGGTCTGGGGTACCGGACGGGCCGTTCGTCAATTTGTGTACGTCGACGATGTGGCGCGTTTAGCTCTTGGAGCCCTAGCGGGTGCTTGGGGATCAGATACGACGATTGTGACTCCGGACGAAGGGATTTCGATCGCTCACCTCGCCCGTACGATCGGCCAGGTCATGGACTATCCCGGTCCTATTGTCTTCGACGCCACCAAGCCGGAAGGGATGCTCGTAAAGCGCTTGCGGAGTACTACCTTCGAAGCACGATTTCCAGGTAACCGATTCACCAGTCTCACTGACGGGCTCACAGAGACCGTGCGATGGTTTTTCAGCCGACAAGTCGGACGATCCCAGCGTCATCTTGAGTCATCGTTGTGCGGTCATTCGTAAGGAGTCAACATGAACATGATGACATCGCAAGAACACGTCGTGATCACGGGCGGAGCAGGCTACATCGGATCCGTGCTGTCTCGCCACTTACTCAATCGCGGGTATAGGGTCACGGTCATCGACAATTTCATGTACCGGCAGAATAGCCTCCTGGATTGTTGCAGCGACGACAGGTTTAGCGTGATCCGCGGTGATTGTCGGGATGAACGACTCATGACGGATGTGATTCGTGACGGCGATATCCTCATTCCGTTGGCGGCATTAGTGGGTGCACCGCTGTGCAATCGGGACCGGATCGGTGCCTATTCGATTAATTTGGATGCGGTTCACATGCTGTGTAAGCTCTCTTCGCTGACTCAGCGCATCATCTTTCCTGTCACCAACAGTGGATATGGGATCGGTCAACCTGGAATTCCCTGCACCGAAGAGTCGCCGCTCCGTCCCATTAGTCTCTACGGTGAGACCAAAGTAAAAGCCGAACGGGTCGTACTCGATCGGGGCAATGCCATCACGCTTCGGCTTGCGACGGTCTTCGGTGCTTCGCCCCGGATGCGAATGGACCTCCTCGTGAACGATTTTGTCTGGCGGGCGGTCCATGATCGAGCCGTCACAGTCTTCGAAGGCCACTGTAAGCGCAACTATATTCATGTTCGGGACGTGACCAAGGCTTTCCTCCATGCGATCGAGCATTTCGACTCCATGAAGGACTCCCCATACAATGTCGGGCTGGACGATGCCAACTTGTCAAAGTTGGAACTGTGCGCTGAAATCAAACGGCAGGTGCCGCAGTTCGTCTATTCGGAGGCCCCGATCGGGGAAGATCCGGACAAGCGGGATTACATCGTCTCCAACAAACGGATACTCGCCACAGGCTTCACACCCGATTGGTCGCTCGCACGTGGCATCCGGGAGCTGACTAAGTGCTACACCGTCATCGGCGGAACCGGATACGGCAATGTGTAAGGCCAGCACGATCGCACAGAGGGGAGTCGTACGATGATCATCAGCCGCACACCCTTCCGCATCTCATTTTTCGGTGGTGGCACGGACTATCCGGTGTGGTTTCGCGAACATGGGGGCGCTGTGTTGGCAACGACCATCGACAAGTATTGTTACATCTCCTGCCGGTATCTGCCGCCGTTCTTTGAACACAGAACACGCATTGCCTACTCACGTATCGAGCAAGCCAAATCGAATAATGAGATCAAACATCCTGCGGTCCGTGGTGTACTCCAGCATATGGGCATAACCGATGGTCTTGAAATTCACCACGATGGCGATTTGCCTGCGCGCACCGGATTGGGATCGAGTTCTTCGTTCACCGTCGGCCTATTGCATTCCTTGTACGCCTTGCAACACACCATGCCGAGCAAAGCAGAATTGGCTCAGACAGCGATTCACATCGAACAGAACGTCTTGCAGGAGTCCGTTGGCTGCCAGGATCAGGTGTTGGCGGCGCACGGCGGGTTGTGCCGCGTTAATTTTTCATCGAACGGTGACATCGGATACACCTCGCTCGTGATGAAACCGGAGAGACTGACCGATTTTCAGGATCATCTATTGCTCTATTTTACAGGATTTTCACGCACGGCATCCGAAATCGCGAAGGAGCAAATTGAAAAAACAAAGCAGCGGCGTGTCGAACTCTTCGCCATGTTACAGATGGTTCAAGAGGGTATCTCGATCATGGTTGGAGATCGCGATCTCGGTGAGTTCGGTGAGTTGCTGCATGAGGCTTGGATGGTCAAGCGAGGTCTGACGTCCCAGATCACCACGCCGATGATCGACGACATCTACGATGCAGCAAGGAGAGCGGGAGCGCTTGGCGGCAAACTGCTTGGTGCAGGGGGTGGTGGATTTATGCTGTTCTTCGCCAAACCGGAGGTGCATCAAAGAATCCATGCTGCCTTGCCTGGGCTTCTTCGGGTTCCCTTCCGATTCGAAGGGCTTGGCAGCCAGATCGTATTCTATCAACAGGAAACACCGATAGTGCGGGACTTTGGATGGACGGATGAGCAGGCGTCCGCCGCTGGTCGGAACGCATTCCCGTTGGAGAAAGCGGCATGACCATAGGTGCCGGCGGTTGTGATCTCGTCGTTCTGTGTGGTGGGCTTGGCACAAGGCTGCGTCCGGCGGTGAGCGACCGGCCGAAAGCAATGGCCCTAATTCATGACCGACCTTTTCTCGATTTCATTCTTGAGCACTTTGTCGTTCACGGAATGACACGTATTATTCTGTGTACTGGATACCTGGGTGGGCATATCGCCCAGCGATACGCCGGTATACGGCATCCCTATGAAGTAGTGATTTCGCATGAGCCTTTCCAGATGGGAACGGCGGGCGCTGTCAAACATGCGGCCGCCCTGACCCAGAGCGATCCTTTCATGGTTGTCAACGGTGATTCGTTGATCGAAATTGATCCGAACCAGCTGCTCGAATTTCATGCTGCCAAGCAAGGATGGGCAACCATCGCACTAGCCTCAGCAGGAGCACGGAGTGATGTTGGTTTTGTGACGGTCAATTCACACGCACAAGTCACGGCTTTTACCGAGAAACAACCCGGTACGGCGTCGCAATATCATAATGCCGGCCTGTATGTATTCAGGAGGGACGTGCTGAAGGAGATTCCGGATCATCGCCTCTCATCCATTGAGAGGGACGTGCTCCCGACGCTACTGCCTCGCGGCGTGTACGGACTTGTCAGCGACGCCGCGCTATACGATATCGGCACCCCGGAGCGGCTGGCAGAGTTCGCAAGCTCTCGGCATGAGTGGCGGAGAGGAGTCCTGTCATGATCGCCGTCAGAAACTGGCGGATGGAAGAGTTCGTAAGCCGAAGAGGATTGCGATGACCTATTCTCATGCATTGACGACATTGCCGTTTTCTTCCCGAGGAGATCGGCTCATCGGCCAGGAGATGTTCAAGGTGTTGGATCGAGCCCAGAGCCTGGAGCTGGACGGGCAATATGTCTATCACCTTGAGCTGGGCAACCCGCGTATGGCACCTCCCACTGAAATTATCGAGGCGACCGTGGAGGCCGTCCGGGGGAGGCAACTTGGGTATACCCCGATGGCAGGCCTTCGAGAATTACGGACTGCCCTGGCTGCTCGGTACGCTTTGAGAACAGGACGAATCCTCGACGACAGTCATGTCGTGATCAGCCCGGCGAACTTGCTGATCAGCCAGTTTCTGGACCTCACGTGCAATCCCGGCGACAGAGTTGTGCTCTTCACTCCGGCATTTCCATCGTATTGGGCGGCGACGGCGCACATAGGTCTTGACGTGACATCAGTTTCGTTGGCGCAAGACAACGGGTTTCATCTGTCTGAGGCACATATTGAAGCAGCCATCTCTGCATCTCCTAAAGCCATCATTGTCAATTCCGCCAACAATCCAACAGGTGCCGTCTATACCAGGGCAATGCTGGAACTGCTGGCGCAACGGTGTGACCAGGAGAGTATTTGGCTGTTGAGCGACGAAACCTACGGCGAGTTGTCTTTCAGCTGGCCATTCTTCAGTTTGGCTTCATGTGACATGCCTCAGTTGGTCGTGATGTCATCTTTTTCGAAACTGTGTTCGATTCCTGGATACCGTATCGGCTATGCGATCGCACATCCTTCAGTTGCAGAGAAGCTGGCACTCTCATCATCCACGCTAATCTCCTGTCTGCCGGCGTTCACGCAACTGGGATGTCTTGCGGGTCTTCCGATACTCGATCAATACGTTGCGCAGGTCAAGGCACATTGTAACCGCGTGGCAAGCAGGTGTGCCGCTTCTGTCAACGGCTCGGGAATTTTGCGTACGGCCTCGCCGGAATCAGGCTTCTACTTGTTTGTCGATATCGGTGGGACGGGCCTGGACGATATGACGTTCTGTAAACAGCTGCTGGAAGAACGACATACCGCGGTGACACCGGGACGAAGTTTTGGCGCCGACTGCTCCACCTTTATCCGGATCGCCACCTGCGGACAAGAGCAGGATGTCATGGAAGGTGTTCGACGTGTCGTGGCATTGGCCCATGATGTTGGAGGCATGCATGTCGCAGCGTAGTGATGTCCTGTTTGTGACGCCACCAAGCCGTGTGCAGGTTTATCAGAGTCTCAGTCGCGATTTGGCTGCGATTGAGCCCCCTGTATGGGCAGGAATGATGGCATCCTTCATTCGGGATCGTGGGTATGACGTCGGGATTCTAGATGCGGAGGCGAAAGGATTTACCCATGTGCAAACCGCCCATGCCATTGCACAGGCCGATCCCCGCTTGGTGGTGTTCGTCATTTATGGACAGCAGCCCTCTGCTTCAACGCAATGCATGCCGGCTGGGCGGCGCGTCTGCGAAGAGCTGCGGGCTTTGTCAGATGTTCCGACGCTGGTGATGGGGACGCATCCGTCGGCGTTGCCCAGACGAACACTGCTGGAAGAGCCCTATACCTACGTGTGTCAGGGAGAAGGACCGTACACTGTGCTGGGCCTTCTACGGCTACTGCGGGATGGTGTGGGATCGCTCAAGGACGTGCCGGGCTTGTGGTATCAGGAGCAGAGTCAGATCCACTCGAATCCACCTGCGTCGCTGATTGCCGATCTGGACCGGGAGTTGTCGGGGCAAGGCTGGGAGTTGCTCGAGATGAGTCGCTATCGTGCCCACAATTGGCACTGCTTCGACCGTCTCGAGGCGCGCAGCCCCTACGCTTCGTTACAAACGAGCCTGGGATGCCCATTTAAATGTTCGTTTTGTTGCATCAATGCGCCGTTTGACACGCCGATGCTTCGTACCTGGAGTCCCGATCATGTCATTCGTCTGATTGATCGGCTGGTCCTAGACTATGGCGTCACCAACATCAAGATTCCGGACGAGATGTTTGTGTTGAACCGACGGCATGTGCTGGGTATTTGCGACCGGATCATTGAGCGAGGCTACCGCCTTAATATTTGGGCCTATGCTCGTGTGGATACCGTACAAGACCAGGTTCTCGAAAAACTGAAGGCGGCTGGGTTCAACTGGTTGGGGCTGGGTATCGAGTCCGGCAGCCAACATGTCCGCGACGGTGTAGAGAAAGGGCGGTTCGGAGACCGGGAGATCGTCGCAACGGTAGAGCGCATTCGGTCGCATGGTATCTATGTCGCGGCCAATTACATTTTTGGGCTGCCTGACGACACGCTGGTCAGCATGCGGACGACACTGGACTTGGCGCTCGAACTGAACACGGAGTGGGCCAATTTCTACTGTGCCATGGCCTATCCGGGATCACCCTTGTATGGCCTGGCGAAAGAGACAGGGTGGCCGCTTCCTGATGATCCGGGGGGACCAGGGTGGATCGGGTATTCGCAGCATGCCTATGAGACGCTGCCGTTACCGACCGAACAGTTGTCGGCTACCGACGTATTGGATTTCCGTGATCGAGCCTTCCTGGAGTATTTCCAGCACCCGTCGTATCTTGGGTTGCTGCACCGGACTTTTGGCCAGCATGTGGCCGATCATGTCACGGAGATGTGTTCTCATCACGTCCAACGGCGTCATCACGACGCCACGGCCATACCGGCGGTCTGATAAAAACCGCGAAGGAGTCCTATGATCAAAGTGGCGGACTACATTATCAATACTCTCGCAGAACGAGGCATCGACAAGATATTCGTCGTCTATGGCGCGGCCAACGGCGACTTGATCGATGCGTTCACCAGGACGGCAGCCACGGAGTATGTGGCGGTCATGCACGAACAGGCCGGCGGATTCGCCGCGGAAGGGTATGCCAAGGTCAAAGGCATTCCTGGTGTGGCGATCGCGACGAGCGGACCAGGTGGCATGAATCTTCTCACATCGATGGGGAATTGTTTCTATGACTCGATTCCTTGTGTGTTTTTGACCGGTCAGATCAACTCGAGGTTTCTGCGGCCGGATCCTTCGATTCGGCAGGTCGGATTTCAAGAAACGGACATCGTTGCAATGGCAGCGCCGGTGACGAAGTACGCCAAGATGATCGTGAAGGCGGAGGACGTCCGCTACGAAGTGGAGAAGGCGCTGTGGCTTTGCCAGAGCGGACGTCCGGGACCAGTCTTACTCGATATTCCGCTCGATATTCAAAAAGCCAAGATTGATGTGAAGCAATTGGTTGGGTTCGAACCGCCAGCCGTCGCCAGCTACGACCTGGATGTGGTGGACCGGCAGATCCACAAGTTGCTGGATGATCTACGATGCGCGGAACGGCCGGTTATCCTCGTAGGCGGGGGCGTCCGGCTGGCGGACGCGCAGGACGACGTTCGCGAGCTGGGACGTCGGTTGGAGATTCCTTGCTTCCCGACCTGGAACGCGTTGGACGTTATTACGTCCGACTATGAGTTCTATGGCGGGCGTATCGGGACTTACGGAGGTGCTGGGCGGAACTTCGGCATTCAGAACAGCGATCTCCTGATCTCGATCGGCAGCCGGATTTCCGGACGCATCACGGGAGGCAATGTGCAGAGTTTTGCCAGGCAGGCCAGAAAATACTTGGTCGAAATCGATCCGGCTATGGTGCAGCGGAAGTTCCAGCAAGTGCCGTTCGACGTCAACATCCTCTGCGACGCCAAGGCGTTCGTGCGGCGGCTGCTGGTCGCGCTGGACAAGAATCCAAAAGCGATTCCTCACCGTGCGAGCTGGACCGAACGGGTGATGGAATGGAAGCGGAAGTACGATCCCGTGCGTCCCGAGTTCTTCAAGCAGAAAGAAAGAGTCCACCCCTATGCCTTCATGCGCCGCCTGTCCGAGAAGATGGGTGCAACCGACGTCCTGGTCGGTGATTGCGGCGGCAACATCGTCGTCAGCAACCATGCATTCGAGACCAAGTACGGACAGCGTAACCTGACGAACAATGGTAATTCGCCGATGGGCTTTTCCTTTGCCGGAGCCATGGGGGCCTGGTTCGCGGATCCAACCCGCCAGGTGGTCTGCACGATTGGTGACGGTGGTTTCAATATGAACCTGCAAGAGTTGCAGACGTTCCTCAACTATGGTGTGAAGGTCAAAACGTTCATTTTGAACAACCATATTTACGGGATCACTAAAGCGTATCAGGAGACCAACTTCCAGGGGCGTGCAGAGGCCTGCGGACCAAAGGGCTATCGGCCTCCGAATTTCATCAAACTGGCACAAGCTTACGGGGTCAAATCCATGATAATCGGTAACCATGCCGAGATGAACGCCAAGATCGATGAAGTGCTGCAGTACGACGGACCGGTGGTCTGTGACGTAGATATGGATGAGTACCATACCTACGAACCGAGAATCTTCGGATGGAAGACGCCGATCGAAGACATGTACCCCTACCTCTCACGCGAGGAGTTCAGGGACAACATGGTGATCGAGCCAGTGGAAGGGTGGATGTGTCCAGAGTATCCAGATGTTGTGAAGTCGATGCAGCCGTGAGGATGGAGCTCGTGCTCATTCGAGCGGGACGGACCGGAGGTATGAGATGAAGGTGCTTTTCCTATATCCAAGCTGGACGGGATCCTACGGTCTCTTTGGTCATTTTGCGAGACGGAACTCAACCTGGCCTCCGCTGAATCTGGCTCTGCTGGCTGCGATCTCCGAACGGCATGGTCACGAGGTGACCATCATGGACGGTGAAGCCGAGCAGATCACACTAGAGGACATGGCTCAACGGGCGGTGGCGCTCAAACCAGACATGATCGGATTTACTGCGACAAGTCCATTTTTTCATATCAGTAAGGCAGTTGCGGAAGGGATCAGACGCATCGCCCCGCACATTCCAATTGCCGTGGGTGGTCCTCACATCACAATCATGAAGGAACAGGCGCTGCTCGCCGCATTTGACTATGCGTTTGTTGGAGAAGCAGAACAGTCATGGCCGGAGTTTCTCAGCCGGTATGAGAAGAAGCAAGATCTCTCATCCGTAGCCGGAATCATTTATCGAGATCAAGGTCGGGTAGTTTCTACGGGACAGCCAGCGGATATCAGCAATCTGGATGTACTGCCAGCTCCCGCCAGGCATCGCCTGAACATGCCGTTGTACAAGCTAGGCACACTTCGTGGCCGATTACCGTTCACGTCGATTCAGACGATGCGAGGCTGCCCCTGGAAATGCATTTTCTGTGCATCCGAGGCCTTGAAGACAACCCAAATGAGAGTGCGGTCACCGCGTTCGGTGGTCGATGAAATAAAGCAGGTGGTTGAGCGGTTTGGGACCAGACATTTCTATATTGTCGATGACGTGATGACATTGTGGAAGGACCATATTCTGGCAATCTGTGACCTCATCGACCAGGAAGGATTGAAGATCACGTTTGAAGGCAGCACCCGGGCGAATCTCGTTGAGGACGAGGTTATGGCGCGTCTGGTGCGCAGCGGCTTAATTCGATTGTCGTTTGGGTTAGAAACCGTAGATCCTGAGATCCGGCGAACCATGAAGAAGCAGGTGCCATTGGAGCACTACGTCAGGGCCAATGGTATCTGTAATAAGCACGGTGTTGAAGCCTTGAACAGCGTGATGATCGGGCTGCCTGGCGAGACGAGGGATACGGTTCGAGCGACGCTGCGGTTTCTACGCAATGCGCGAGAAGTGAAACAGGCAAACTTTGCCATTGCCGTGCCTTATCCAGGAACAGAGTTTCACGAGTTGGCGGTAAAAGGGGATAAAGGTGTGAAGTTGATGACGAAGGACTTTTCAGAGTATCGACGCTATGGGTCCGCCGTCACGGCTGTTGGCGATCTGACGCCCCAGGATTTGATCGATCTGCAAAACGAAGGTTTCGTCAGCATCTACAGCGCCCCCTGGCGCTGGATTCCTATGCTGCAAAAGCATGGTGCGATCGGGGGATCGCTTATGTTGATCCGAGTCGCACGGCTTCTGTCGAAGAAGCTGTTCGCGCCGTCCGGTCAACGGCAGAGTGAGCAATTGGTCAGTCTCGGTGATGGTGGTTTCGGGAGTGTTCAGGATATGCCGGTGGCGATGATGGCTGATCAGGCACCGATGACCAGTTCACCAGACCTCTTACAGATCGAATCTCCGGAGAAGGACCTTGTCGCTCCAGCCGGCCACTATGGATCGCCAGCCAGGCCGAACGGCTGAGCGCAGGCAGGACTAACGCGGATGAATCGTCGTACCGCACCAAAGGTGTTGTTGCTGCAGTTGGAGTTTCCGACCTGGGCTCAGGCGAGAGCTTGGACTTATCCTGCCTGTTTCGGTGTCGGTGAAGGTTTGCGTGCCGCCGGTGCGACCTGCACCACGTTACCATTGTTCGCGAATACGGCGTTGTCGCCGGATCGATGGCTCGAACAAAGTCGGGCTGCGGTCGATGGCCAACGATTCGACCAAGTGTGGGTTTGGCTCGTCCATGCGCCCTTGACCGTATCTATACTTGAGTGGATCTCCGGTCTGGCGCCGGTCCGTGTTGGGATCGTGATGGAGTCGCTGACGTATGATAAAGCCGATTATGACTGGGCGGGACATCTTCGTGGCAGAATGCAGACAGTAGCGGAGCAGGCCAGCGTTCTCACACATGTGCTGGTACCAGACGAACGGGACGTCGAACCCTTGGCGCAGCGCGCTGGCGTTCAGTCTTTATGGTGGCCGACGATGGTGCCTGAACGATTCATTGTTCCGAGTACGTCCGAGCCGTGTTTTTCAACTGGTGTGTTCCATGGCCATCCATACGGCCCTCGACGGGCTTGGGTAGAAAACGCACGGTTGCAGGCACACATGACGTTTGTGGGGCCCTGCGCGCCGTCGACTCGTTTTCAGACCTGGTTTGACCAGCTGCAAGCTTCGGCAATCACGCGCTGGTACTCCCCTGCGACCATGTCGGCACACCAGATCGCAGACTATATCACCATGCTGCAGGAGGTGCGCGAAGGTGAATTTCGGGAATGGATGGCACAGCTCCCGCAGTGGGCCGCTATTGTGAATTTGCCGAGTTTGGCAAAGTTCTACGGCGGTCGTGTGTATGAGGGCATGGCGGCCGGTCGTCCTGTGCTCACCTATCAAGTGCCAGATCGTCCGTGCAACAACTCGTTGTTCGTCGAGGGCGAGGAGGTCTTGTGCTTTGTGCCGGACGAGCCAGAATCGCTCCATGCTTGTCTTGATAGGGTATTGCACGATCGTGCCTTGGCCCAGCGTATCGCGGCGAACGCTCAACGCAAGATGCGGCGCTACCATACGAGTGAGAGACGATTGGCGGATACTCTCCGCTGGATCGAATCGGGCGAGCGTCCGGATTACGGCATAGCTCAGTCATCGGAGTTGAGAGTCGAAGCGCTCTCGGTTCCCCAGCCGGTGGGTTCGAGTGATCCGAAGACGACGGTCTTCGTGCTCACCGTGGACGATCCAGCCTTACCGGCGTGCAGGGCGGCACTCGCGGCGCAGCAGGCGACCTCATTCACATTAGAGATCATCCGGAACGTCAGTCCGTTCAGCGTGGCGGCGCAGAAGATGATCACGGATTGCACGACTGAGTTCTTTATACAGGTCGATGAGGACATGGTCTTGCAGCCGGACGCTGTTGCCATGATGGAAGCAGTTATGCGGAAGGCTCCGGATGATGTTGGCATGATCTGCTTTCATCTTTTCGATGATGACCGCGAGTTGAAGATTCAGGGGGTGAAAATCTATCGAGCGAGCCTGATGCGAAAAGTATCGTTTCAGGATGTCAAAGCCAGCGAGATGGATCTGCTCGAACAGATGGGACAACTGGGAATTAAGTGGATATTGCATCCAGACGTTAAAGGACGCCACGGCACGTGCTACACGCCCGAGACCATCTATCGCCGCTACAAAACCATGTATGAAAAGGACATCCGGCAATGGAATTGCCTGACGGCTGATGTAAGACGGAAAGCCGATCGCTTTCGAGAAACAGGTGATCCTCTGCAGTTGTTCGCGCTTCTGGGAGCCGTTCATGGAATCATTGGCGCGCCTCACGTTGAGAACCGAGAGAAGGATTCCCGTCGATACGATCTCAGAGAACTGGACGTATTCAAACGCCTGTTTTTGTCCGTGCCTCCGCCGACTCAGCTATACGACTTCGAGAAACCCGGTATTTCTGTCGGCAATCCGCCAATCCCTTTTGCACAGGTCCAATGGAGTCACGACCGGATTCAATCTGTACCGTCAGATCCTGAGCATATCTCTACCACTCCGGTCGCTCCAACGATGGCGGGACCAATCGGGCGCGAGATGTCCCAGACGAAGAATATTCTCATCGTGACGCCTTATTTCTGGCCTTCCGTCGGTGGGGTGGAAATGGTGGCGGAGGATTTAGGTGCTGGCTTGACGGAGGCCGGATTTTCCATACAGGTCGCGTGCCACCGTGAGGCGGATCGGGCGTCGCTGGTGCATCGTGGCATCGAGATTATCGAAGTAGCTGGTCCCGAGGTGATGCGCAATGGCTTGCCGGTGGCCGGGGGCGAGGTGGCGGAATTGGTGGCGTCGGGCCGGTATGAGGCGGTGATTCTGCTCGGCTCCCCAATCAATTCCTTCTTTTATGCCATGCTGGAGATTCCTGACCTGAAGGCCAGGCGTATCTTCTTCCAGCCTACGATCAACCAGGAAGGCTATGACTTTTTGCGCAGCCGCCCGCATGTTCGGTCGCTATTCAAGCAGCTTGCCGACAAGACTGTCGCGGTGATTGTCCTGGGCGAGCAGACACTCGATGCCCGCTACTGCCGGGAAGAAGGGATTCCTGTCACGATCATTCCGAATGGCACCAAGACGCTCGTGCCAACCGGAGATTTCCGACTGCGGCATGGGATAGCCAAGGACACATTCGTGTTACTCCAGGTAGCAAATTTGTATCGCGTGAAGAATCATCTCGGATTGCTCAAAACCATCACGCCGGTGCCGTCCGGTGCCAAGCTGGTGATGATTGGCCATGAGACACATGAAACTGAGTATGTCGCCGAGGTGCGCATGGCGCTGGCGGCCCGACCAGAGGTGCTGTTTATCCCTGGTCTGGATCGGCAGGGGGTGGCTGAGGCGATGCAGGCGTCGGATCTGGTCCTGTTGTCTTCCCAGGGGGAAGTTTTCCCACTGTGCCTGCTGGAAGCCATGAGCCTCCGACGCCCATGGCTCGCGACACCGGAGTGTGGGACTGTGACAGCACAGGCCGGTGGGCTGGTGCTGCCACTGGCTGAATTTCCGGAAGCAGTCCAGATACTGAGGCGGCATCCAGATTTTCGATCCCGGTTGGGCCAGGCTGGGTATGAACATTGGGCCACGTGCTTCCAATGGGAGATGGTGTTGGCCGGCTGGATCGCTCTGGTGGAGACCGGCAAGCTAGTCAAGCCGTTTGAGATGTCTGCGAAGGTGGCGCAGGAGCGGGGTTCACTTTGGGCTGCGTATGGACGGCTTAGGCCGGATAGCCCTGCGAGCTCACAGGACAGCATGAGGGCCACTGCCAAAGCTCCGGTGGCGGACGCGATACGAGGGTGTGGGGAGCAGCGCCCGACTACACAAGACGCAATGATCTCATCATACGAGGGTTCCATGAATCAGGATCAATTCTACGTCAACTTGTTCGTCGACAGCCCCCATTGGTCCACGCCGGAGCCGAATCCTGACGAGGCGGCCCGCTGGTCCAAAATCGCGGCGTTTCTCGAACACATCCTAAGGCGTATGCGCAAGGACCGTCCGGACGCCTCGTTGCGGATCATCGAGATCGGGTGCGGCCGCGGGTGGCTGACCAATCTGGTCTCGGCATACGGCACGGTGGAAGGAGTCGAGCCGGTGACTGGGGTTGTGGCGCATGCCAGAAAGCTTTTTCCTCACTATCGATTCGAGACGGGAACGGCTGAGACAGTGCTCGCGAGATCAGATTTCCGTCCCTATGATGTCGTGGTGTGTTCTGAAGTCATCGAGCATGTCCCGCATGAGAAGAAACCGACCTTCTTGGAGGGGCTCAAGCGGCTGTTGACACCGGACGGCTATCTGATTCTCACCACGCCACGAGGGGAGATGTGGGAGCGCTGGCAAACCATTGCGCCGCCCAATCAGCCGGTGGAGGCCTGGGTGACCGAACAACAATTGGAAGGCTACCTCATCGGGCAGGGATTCGTCCCGGTGGATGTTGAGCGGATTCATGTCGAGGTTCCCACCCTGCGCTATATCCCGTCAGTGACGGCGCATGACCTGAAGACACGAGAGTTGGTCCCGATTTATCAGGTATGGGTCTCGCAGCGGGCGTCGGCGAAGGCAGGTCGGCCGTTGATGAACCGTCCGCCCATGGTCAGCGTCATCATCCCGACCCACAACCGGCCCGGTCGGCTGCGGACAGCCATCGAGAGCGTGCTGAGACAGGAGTATCAGAATTTCCAGATCATCGTCGTGAATGATGGAACAGAGCCGGTCGAAGCCGTTGTGTCGGAAATGAACCGAGATGGACGGATCACGCTGGTGACGCATGATCGGAATCGCGGGCTCGCGGCATCCCGTAACACAGGCCTGCGTCAAGCCACGGGCAAATATGTCTGCTATCTGGACGACGATGACCGATTCCTTCCGGACCATCTGGGGACGCTCGTAAAGCGACTGGAGGTTGGTGATTGTAAGGTGGCCTATACCGATGCCTGGCGCGTGCATGAACGGACGGTCAACGGACAGATCACTGAAGTCCAACGTGATCGCCCATATTCTCAGGAGTTCAATGCCCATCAACTCCTGATCAATAACTACATGCCGGTGCTCTGTGTCATGCATGAGCGGGCGTGTTTGGACGAAGTAGGGGGATTCGACGAAAGTCTCTATGTGCATGAAGATTGGGACCTCTGGATCAGACTCGCGACTTGCTATTCGTTCATCCATATCGCGAAGACGACCGCAGAATTTGCCTGGCGGATAGATGGTTCGACGATGTCGAGCCAGTCACGAGAGATTTTTGCCAGAACGGCGGAAATCATCTATCGCAAATATGCGCCCTACGCTGCACCGCATGCCCAGGTCGTCCAGCAGCAGTGTGAACGCCTGGCCTCTTTGCGACGGGAGGCTGCCGCAAAGCGATTCGACTGTTCCATCATTATTCCCGTATGGAACAAGGTAGACTTGACCACCCAGTGCCTGGTTGCTCTGTCAGAGGTGACGGACGGCGTTTCCTACGAGGTCATTGTCGTAGATAACGGTTCAACTGATGGAACTCAGGAGTTCCTGAAGTCCTTGAGCGGTGATGTGCGAGTGATTCGGAATCGGGAGAATTTAGGATTTGCCAAGGCTTGCAATCAAGGTGCTGCTGCCGCCACAGGGGATTACCTGGTGTTTCTCAATAATGACACGATACCCGTGAAGGGGTGGCTCAGTGCGCTGGTGAATGAGGTCAAGGCTCATCCGGACGTGGCCATTGTGGGGAGCAAGCTGCTCTACCAGGACCGGACCGTGCAGCATGCCGGGGTAGCGATCGATCGGCGCAGTCATACGCCTTACCATATCTACCGAGGATTTGCGGAAACCCATCCGGCAGTGAACAAGCGGCGTGAGCTGAATGCGGTGACCGGCGCCTGTCTCTTGATCCGGCCTCCGTTGTTCCGGGATGTGGGCGGATTTGACGAGGGCTATCTCAATGGCTTTGAGGACGTGGATCTCTGCTTCAAAGTGCGTGAACGAGGCCATGTCATCGTGTACCAGCCGAAGAGCGTGGTGTTCCACTTGGAAAGCCAAACGCCGGGTCGTAAGCAACACGATGCGGAGAATGGACGGCGGTTGCTGCAGCACTGGGGGAGGGCTTGGTGGCTGGTCGATGATGACAGTCTCTTTGTCGGTGATGGATATAAGCCTGTCGTGGTTTGTCAAAACGGACGAACCGAGCACGGGTTGCAGTTATTGGAACATTCCAAGGATCGGCAGGCATGGGAAGTGGTGGCAGAAACTCAACAGGCGGGCAAACGACGTGATGAGGTTGCAGTTGCACGCCAGCTGGCCCGCTATGATGAGTGGCCGGCTGACCGTGATGTGCTGATGTGGGCCGCTGGAGTGGCCGACGCCGTGAAGCAGCCAACGATTGCCGAAGCGTTCAAACGGCGGGTGGCCACGCTTGATGGCTCCAATGGCGAACAGATCACCATCATTCGTGAGGCCTTGACCAAGGGTGAGGTGGCCACGGCCGAAGCCCGTTTGGAATTGCTACTGAAAGATGATCCGGCACATGCCGAGGGGCTCCTGCTCAAAGGCATTCTCTGTATGCAGCGAGAGCAGTATGAACAAGCAGAGACGGCATTTGGGGCTGCACTTCAGAGTGGGATTGAACGCCGGAAGTGTCTGATGGGAATGGGCATGGCTGCAATGGGAAGAGCCTATCCGCAAGGGGCTTGGGAACGGTTTCTTGCGGTGCTGAATGAACATCCAGATGATGCCGAAGCGATCTATTGGTTGCTCCGAGCCGGGGCCTCACAAAACCGTTGGCAGGAGTTGAGTGAGCACCTGCATCTGTATACGGCTAGAAATCCAGCGGACCTGGCAGCACGATTTGCCTTCACCAGCATTCTGTTTCGCGGTGAGCAGATCGAGAGTGCTCGCCGTGAATATGATGCCTTGTGCAAGGTTGACCCACGTTATGACGGACTAGCTCAACTTGGCCAGGCAATTGCCGGAAGGGAAGCGGCCCTTGCCATGGAAGCTGCCTCGACCTAGTTCGATGACACAGCGCGTACTCGTGATCCAATTGGCCAGACTCGGGGATCTCGTTCAAACGAGTCCCGCTATCAGGGCATTGAAGGACGCTCACGTGAATTGGACTGTTGATCTTCTGTGCCCTGCACACTTGGAGGACATCGGGCGGGCACTTCCTGGAATTTCTACAGTGGTGACATGGGATGGAGCTGGGTGGAAGCAACGTGCGCTCCAGGCTGAGAAAGAATTCCGACCGGAATATCTCGTTGAGGCCGACACCGATATTCGCGCGATCGTGAAAGAGACTTATGACTGTGCGTTCGTCCTCAACCAACATCCTCGAGCGATCCTGGCCGGTGCACTCCTGGCACGGGATAGCATGGGAGCAATTTCAGGAGGTCCGCTCGATCACAAATTATCACCGTGGGCGACCTATGTGCGAAGTGTTGCCAGCGACAAAGGAGACAACCGCGTTCATTTGGCCGACGCGTTCTGCGGGATGTGCGGGGTAGCTCCACCGAAAGAGATGATGCCCCTGCAAGTTCTCTCCGCACCACTTCCCCCCGATCTTGATGCGATCAGGCAATCTGATGAAGCCTGGATCGGACTACTCGTGGGTGCGGGAGATTCGGAGCGAGTCATTCCTGCCTCGGTCTTGGTGCAGCTGATCACCGCCTGCCTGAATAGACTCCCACACGGTCGAGTCGTGCTCCTCGGGAGTCGGCACGAACAAGAACGGGCTCACTGGATTCAGACGAAGCTTTCTCCGTCCCTGTTAGGCCGTGTGTGGGACACCATCGGTCGACTGTCCTTGTCCGAACTCGCGCTTGTGCTTACCCGCTGTCAGGTTGTCATCGGGGCAGATACCGGGCCGCTTCATCTGGCAGCTGCTGTAGGGACAAAGGTGATTGGCTGGTACTTTGCTAGAGCGAGGCTTCACGAAACGGGGCCCTATGGACCACACCATTGGGTCTGGCAAGCAACCGGAGGTGCGGGGCACGCTCAGCCGGCGATCATCCCACATCGTTGGCCAATCGATGAGACGATCGCACTTCTGTCGGGCGAGCAGGTCGATTCGGTTCCAGGCTGGTCACTGTGGGAAAGTCATCGAGATCAGTGGGGGGCCTACTATGTTCAGGCCGGGCGGGAAGCGATCGCTCCACTTCAACGAGAACACGTGTGGACGGACTTACATCTCGCTGTGGGGTGAGGGAGGAATGCGGTGCAGTATCTGAATCACAACATAGAGAGACTTCGCCAGAGCGCTCCGGAACTTGCGGAAGCCGTGCGGCACAGTGTCGGTGGAGTCTTGACGATCGTTCCATCGCGAGAGGGTTCTCCTTCCGCTACTCATGAAGGGCAATGGGTCCACAGCGCCTATGATCCAAAGAAAGAGGCTGGGTCATGGGCGGAACAGCAGCGCAAGGAATGGAAAACTGAAGAGGTGGCTGTAATTCTTGGGGTTGGCCTTCTCTATCACGTGGAGGCGCTCGCCCTTGCTCACTCTCCAGATGCTCGAATCGTCGTCGTGGTACCGGATGTGTCCGTATTGAAAGATGCAATGGGTGCGAGGCCCATCGGGCAGTGGGTCGATAGGATTCACTGGGTGGCCGGGACACCGGAGGAAATGGCCACGCAGTTGACTGCACAATCCTCCCCGTTGCGGTTCTTAACCTATGGGCCGGCGGCACGGTTGCATGCGGATGTGCATGAGCGACTCCAGACGAGCCTCAGTCGGCTGATGGCTAGAAAGGCGGGAGGCCAGCTGCATGTGGCGGTGGTCGGCCCAATCTATGGAGGGTCATTGCCGATTGCTCGCTATGTCGTATCGGCGTTGAATCAGTTGGGACATCGAGTTAGTTGGCTTGATCACCATGTTCATCAAGGTAGCTATGAGGCGTTCGGATCCTATCGCGAAGCGCGCCATCGCCTGATGCTTCAAAGTCGATTTGCCGATGTGCTCAGCTTGAGCACGATGGCGCATCTGGCGGAAGATCCACCCGATCTGGTTCTGGCTATTGCCCAAGCTCCGTTGGGTTTGGCGGTGTTGCAACATCTGCGTAAGAAGAAGTTTCTAACCGCCATGTGGTTTGTGGAGAACTATCGTCATCTGACCTACTGGCAACAGTTGGCGGCGGGATATGACTACTGGTTTGTTATCCAGCAAGGGAGCTGTCTCGATGCGTTGAAGCGGGCTGGGGCGGCTCACGTGCACTACCTGCCTATGGCAGCAGATCCCACGGTGCATCGTCCAATGACTCTGACAGCGGCTGAGTACCGGGAGTATGGATCCGACGTCTCGTTTGTCGGGGCTGGTTATGCCAACCGAAGAACACTCTTGCCACAGTGGCTCTCTCACGAGTGGACGATGAAACTGTGGGGGAATGAATGGGACGGTGCCGCCGCGCTTTCAGGAGTGCTTCAACGCGACGGTGCCAGAATCGATACAGATACCTGTATGAAGGTGTTCAACGCCACCGCCGTGAATTTGAATCTGCATTCATGCTCAGGGACGGGCATGGATCCTCAACCGGACTTTGTGAACCCTCGTACGTTTGAATTGGCGGCCTGCGGCGCGTTTCAGCTCGTGGATGACAGGACACTTCTTCCCGCTCTGTTTACGTCGGATGAGGTGGAGTCCTTTCGTCGCACCGAAGATGTCCCACCGCTGATCCGGAGATGGCTCACGGATGCGGACGGTCGCCGTCGCTATGCTGAGGCGTCGCGTCAACGGGTGTTGCGCGATCATACCTATGGCCACCGTCTACAAGAGCTCCTTGCCACAGTGGGCCTTTCTCAACCCGATCGCATTGGCTCGATCTTGCGAGGAGACCGGCTCACAGTTGGCCTCAAGGAACGAGCCGCTTCCGTGCCGGAGCTGCTTCCCTTGCTCAATCGTTTTCCAGCTGGGCAACGAGTTGAGTTGAAGGATCTTGCGGCTGATATTCGAGCGCGAGCTTCTGGACGGCAACTGGCTCGAGAGGAGTTGTTGGTCCTGATGATGGATAGTTACCGAGCCGAAACAAAAGATCTGGTTTAACGTGAAGCGTGGGCCGCGCGGGCAAGATGGGTACGTTGCGGTGAAACAAGTCCTGATCATTAATATCACCCGGATGGGCGATCTCGTCCAGATGGGCGCATTGTTGAATCGACTCCATGACGAATGGCCTGGGGTTGCCGTTGATCTTGTAGTGGATCGCCGGTTTGCACCTGTCGCGTCATTGCTGACGGGCTTACGCGAGGTGATTGCTTTAGATTTTCACGCGCTCATCGATGAGAGCCGTGCACTCGTGAAGGATGTGGTGGCGCTGTACCAAGATGTGGCGGCCTGGGCGAAGCCATTGGCGGAGCAGCGGTACGATCGAGTCATCAATCTGACGTTCAACAGGCCGAGCGCACTATTGACCGGATTCATTGGAGCATCCGATATTCGTGGGGCACAAAGCGCATGGGATGGTGGGATGGTCGTCGAGAATCCCTGGATGGGGTATTTCTGTGATTTCCACCAGTTTCGCCGACTCAATCGGTTCAATCTCGTTGACATCTATGCCCTTGGTGGCAGTGGCCCAGGGACATTTTCCCCGCTCCGACTGTCTCTTTCTCATGAGGATCACACGTGGGCGCGAGACGCCCTGACAGGGGTGACAGGGTGGATTGCCGTACAGGCCGGGGCGAGCGACAGTATGAAGGCCTGGCGCCCACATCTGTTTGGCCTTGCCTTGGCGAATGTGAGTAAACGATGGCAAGGCGGCATACTCTTCATCGGAAGCCGAGAAGAGGAAGCAACCATTGCAGAAGTCGTACAGGTCTACCGGGAAGCCGGAGGGAAGAGCCCAGTCAAGACTTTCGCTGGCCGCACAACGTTGAACCAACTCGCAGGTTTGCTGGCGGAATGTCGATTATTGCTGACCAACGATACGGGACCGATGCATATCGGGGTGGCGGTCGGCACATCGGTGATCGACCTTTCGGTGGGACATGTCGATTTTCAGGAAACTGGCCCCTATGGGTCTGGCCATTGGGTGGTTCAACCGGAGTTGGACTGTGCTCCCTGCGGGTTCGACCAAGTCTGTGCCCATCATGCGTGCAAGGACCGCATCTCACCGGATCTTGTGGCCGATCTCATGTGCCATGTGTTGGATATCGGATTGTGCCCATCACAGGGATTCGGGGCACGTCTCTACGAGTCCGGAGTGGATGAGGATGGGCTGGGTACCTTTCGCTTGAAGGTAGGAACGGAGTCTCCTATCACGGCGTGGTATGCCGCATTCTGGCGTCACTACTGGTATGAAGCCCATACCGGATCGCGGAGCCAATGTTCACTTCCCGAGGGCCCGCCTCCCGATGTATCGGAAGTGAATGTCCAGCTGCGGGCCCTGCGGCCTCTGCTTAAGCTAGCCTGTAAAAGAGCTGATGAGATTGCGCGCCTGGCTCGTCGGACATCGGTAGATATTCTGCAGCTGAAACGCCTTCAGCACGAACAACGAGCTGATCAGGAGCGGTTGCTTCGCATTGGGATGACCACTGAGGCGCTGGCTCCCCTCGCGGCTGCCTTCGAGCGTCACATGCGAAACGACAACCTCATCGGGTTGGACCGGCTTGCGAAGCATCAGGCTGGTGCCTATCACACATGGTTGAGACGTCTGGTAGAGGTCGAGCGGTGTCTGATTGGCACTGATCGGTCGGTCACACCTGGTCATAGGGGAAAGCTGATCGTGGTTGGGTCGGAGCGGCACGCGGCATGAACTGGATGATTGTATGGGGGAGATAACACATGAACATTCAATTGGACAGCGAGCAATGGCAAGCTGGCAGTACTTCAACGCTTGGGGACATTCTGATCGATCTGAGTGAACGCGCGCATGCTCGGTCTCGAATCGTAACGACCGTCATGTTGGACAGTCGTCGGATTACGGATCGAGACCTCGATCCACAGCTACTCCAGCAACCTTCCGCTCACTACCGTGAGTTGGTCGTGACTTCGGCGACACAGCAGGAGATCATTGAATCTGCACATGGTGCAATTGAGCGATATCGTAGGTTGGTCGTGGACGAGGGCACCTCGCTGGCCAATCAGTTCCGGATGGGTGGACAAGATCTGTCCTCATTCGACATGTGGCTTGGGAAAGTCGCGGATGCGGTCGAGATCATCGAGAATGGGCAGAAACAGCCTGGAACGGAGTCTCCTGGGCAGGTCATCGCGGGATGGATTGAAGAGCTTCTGGCTGCAAGGCGTCTGCACGATACGGTGAGGATGGCGGATCTCCTGGAATACGAGATTCTTCCAAGGATTGCTGCCTGACTCTGTGATGTTCATTCGTTCCCATTCTAGCGAGGTAGCCCTCATCTGTTCGAATTGCTTTAGAAACTCAAGTCCCTGGGAGATCGGCCGATAAGACAGGCACGCCACGTACGAGGCGTGATAAACGAAAGCCTCTGCACGGATGTCGGAGGCAAACAAGGGGTCTTGTCTTAGTTTCAAGGAGGAAGGGCAATGGCACTTATCGTTAACAACAATCCCGCGTCGATTGCGGCTCAGCGAAATCTTTCGATTAACACGCTGAGCTTGAACCGTTCGGTTGAGCATTTATCATCCGGTCTTCGAATCACGCGCGCCGCGGATGATGCCGCTGGTCTCGGACTGTCGGAGTCCTTGCGGGCGCAGATTCGTAGTATCAACCAGGCGACGCGAAATGCCAATGATGGTATCAGTTTGACGCAGATCGCCGACGGGGCGGCAGCGACCATTGGGTCGCTGTTGGCACGGCTTCGCGAACTGTCGTCCCAGTCCGCGAGCGGCACGGTGGGTAATACTGAGCGCTCCTACATTGACCAGGAGTTTCTCGCGCTGCGTTCAGAAATTGATCGTATCGCTCAGGTGACCGAATTCAACGGTCAGGCACTAACAAGTGGTTCATCGATCAGCTTCTCCATCGCGATCGGGTTCCGGAGTGGTAGCGGCAACACGTTGAGCCTGGACCTGAACGATATCACCACGACGTCGTTGGGACTCAGCAGTGTGAACGTTTCGACATCCGCCAATGCTACAAGCGCATTAGCAAATGTCGACAGCGCGATCAGCGCGATTGCAACCGCACGAGCCGAATACGGTTCGATTCAGAACCGGTTCGAGGCGACGATTGCCAATCTGCAGGTGACGAGTGAGAATCTTACCTCTGCAGAATCACGGATCCGCGATGCGGACATCGCGCTTGAGACGTCCATCTTCACCAAGAATCAGATCTTGGTGCAGGCCGGTATCGCAACGTTGGCGCAGGCCAACACGCTACCGCAACAAGCGCTGGCGTTACTCAGAGGATAATGGCGGCACACCGTCCACCGCCCCTCTCCTAACTGGGAGAGGGGGTCGGTGAACGGAGTGAAATAGGGGGTATTATGGTCACCAATGTAACATCGAAGGTGGATCTCCCGGCCGCTGCCAATAACAAAAGTCAGGCCGCTGTTCCTCCCAGGACGAAGCCTGTGGTCGAACCAGCTCAGGGTGCTGACTTTTCGTTCGCCTCTCCCACGGATCGGGTAGCGCTTGAGCAAGCCGTGAGTAAAGTGAAGGAAGCGTTCCAGCAATCGGGCTCACAACTGCAGATCGAAGTCGATCCTGACCTCGAACGAGTCATCGTCAAAATTCTCAGCGGAGATTCCGGGGAAGTGATTCGACAGATTCCCCCTAAAGAAGTGATCGACTTGGCCAAGAATCTTCCGGGAGCAAAAGGGCTGTTGTTCGAAGAACATGGCTAACGTGGCACACAAGGATGTGGCATGCCGACAATAAGCTTCGGTGGACTCGGAAACGGGCTTGATTTCGGACAGGTCGTCGATCAACTGGTCAAAGTTGCCCAACTGCCGGTTGATCGACTGACCAAAAAGAAAGCCGATCTCAACAGCAAGTTCACGGACCTCACCACCGTGAGCACGAAAGTGGCGGCGTTGCAGAGCGCCGCTCAGGCGCTACGGCTTTCAACCTCTTTTGATCGTACGACGGCATCCGTGACGGACACCTCGGTCCTGTCCGTTTCGGCCTCGTCTTCCTCAAGCTCGGGAACCTATAGCGTCCGAGTCCTTCAGCTGGCCCAAGCCCATCAAGTTGTTAGTAAGGCTACCAAGGCCGTCTCGTCAGAAACTTCGGATATCGTGAGTGGTGGGTCGGCAACCTTCACCTTCAAGGTTGGAACTGGTACGAATCAGACGGTGACGCTTGGCGCGACCGGGACAGTGACCGACTTGCGTGATCAGATTAATAACTTGGGAGCCGGTGTCACGGCTTCTCTCATCAATACGGGTACAGAGGTAGCACCATCCTATCGATTGGCCCTGTCCTCGAGCAATACCGGCAGTGCGAATGCGATCACCCTTGTGGCGGATGGGACAGATTTGGATCTCCTGAACGGAACTGGGACCGGCGGCATCGATACCCTTGCGGCAGCGCAAAATTCCCAAGTTCAGATCGGTGATCAGGCATTGAATCCGTTGACGGTTGAACGGAGTTCCAACACCGTGTCGGATGTGATCTCCGGTGTGACGCTGACGCTGACGAAGACTACGGGAACTGGGACCGTCCAAGTCAGCCTCTCGCAAGATGTGGAGGCTGTAAAGACGAACATTAAGGCGGTAGCGACTGCGTACAACGAAGTCGTGAAGTTCATTAACGAACGAAATACCTACGACGTGACGACGAAGCAGGGAGGCGTCTTCTTTAACGAAGCCGCAGCGAAAGCGACCTTATCACAGCTTCGAACAGCATTCTCGTCCTCGGTGAGCGGGGCTACAGTATTTTCAAGCGTCGGGCAAATCGGGTTCAAGACCGAACGAGACGGCACGATCACGGTTGATGACGGACAGCTGTCCACGGCATTGAATACGAACTATAGCGGAGTCAAAGCGTTGTTTAGTAACCAGGGCGCGGTGACCGGTCTGGCGCAGACTATTGTGACTGCGGTGGATACGCTCAATGACATCACCGGAGGTGCCCTGACGCTCCGCAAGAAGGGTCTTACGAATGAGATCGATCGAGTTGGTAACGATATTACCAGACAAGAGGATTCGGTGAGTCGGTATGAGGAGCGGCTTCGGCGGCAGTTTGCCGCTCTCGACGGACTGTTACGTCAACTTGAAGGACAAAGTGGATTTCTCCAGGCCCAGTCGACGCAGAGGCAACAATAAGGACGAGGGACAGAGCCCATGATGATGCAGTATGCCCGTCAATATGAACAGACTCAGGTGGTGACATCGTCCGGTGTTCAGCTGGTCGTCCTGCTCTACGATGCGGCGATTCAATCCATGGAGATGGCACGACGAGAAATTCAAGAGAAGAATGTCCGGGAGAAAGCGCGACATCTGGGGCGTGCCATTGCCATCATCGGTGAACTCAATAGCGTACTCGACCTTGAACAGGGAGGAGAAATTGCGCGGTCACTGCGACGGCTGTACGATTACATGCTGATCGAATTGGTCGAGGCCAATGCACGCAATAATGAGCAAAAATTAGAGAGCCCGCTGCGTTGCCTGAGCACGCTCCGGGAAGCATGGCGCGAGGTGGCCAGCCAGCAACAGCCTCGTTTGGTCGGTACTCGATGAGTACGCCAGTGAGCGGACGCCAAGCCGAGATCGTGCGATTGACCAAGGCGGCAGGTGAGGCGGCTCAGCAGGGGCGATGGGATCAGGTCATTCAGTGCTACAGCGAACGAGGCCTACTCCTAGCCGCGATCTCTGATTCGGGGCTCCCTATCGATGAGCTGCTGAGGATGGATGACGAACTGCGTGACCGCATCCATACTGCTCAAACCCTGTTGGAACATCTCTTAGCCGAGGCGCAAACGACAAAACTACAGGTGCAAGGGTTACGTCGGCGTCTTGCTGTCCAGCCATCACAACCCGAAGCTGTGTCCATCGAAGCATAATTTGTATTTCGTGAAGCGTATCACGTTCCGGATTCAGCCATGTCACCCTTCACGTTTCACATACAACGTTTCACGCTTCCCAAACGACGCGTAGTGGGACAGTGGCCTAGTGACGGTCGTCGGAGAAGGGCCTGGAAGTAATACGGGTCAGCATGAGGACGAGGGGTATTTGAATCATGGCGTCATCGATGATAAGTGCGTCGTCGAAGTCTCACAGTGTGGAGCCGGACGAACGCCGGGAATGGATCAGGATTGAGGATCGGGTCCTGATGGAATATCGACTGGTGACCGAGGGAGAAACCAGTGTGCCGGTCGAACGGAACCCTGCAACTCCAGAATCGATTGCCGCAGCCGTGGGCAAACCAACCTTGGATCTTCTGGCTCGCTCCAGTGAGATCATCGTCGATTCAGCGGTTCTCCCTTGGATTCGGAAGGTCGACTACCTGCTCGAAGTGATTCTGAATGCTCTTGCCACCAGTCAGCCGGCCAGCGTTACAATGGCACAGCCTATGGCGGTTAGTTTGAGCGGGGGGGGGATCGGGTTCGTCTCCATGCGGGAATTCGCCGCCGATGATCAACTGGCGGTCAAGCTCATCCTTCCACCGTTCACCATGATCCGGGCGCATGTGAAAGTCATTCGTGCGGTGCGAGAAGCCGATGGCCAAGGGTTCACGATAGCCACTGAGTTCGTCGATCTGACGCCTGATGATCAAGAGCACTTAATTCGCCACATCTTGCATGTGCAAGCCCAACGATTGCGCGCAGGTCGAGGTCAACCCAACTAGACGCCCCTCATACGAAGACTCGGTTCTTGAGCATGTACTCATGAGTCGATCCAGCATCAAAGAAATCATCACGAAAGTCGAGAAGCGGATCGATGCCTGCCGAAATGAAAACGCGAGAATCAGCAGCCCAATCACGACTCTCTGACTGAACGCTACCATTGAAGCGGTAAGAGCCGGTGAGGCGGAACGCGGGTTTGGCGTCGTCGCAAACGAAGTGCGAACGCTGGCATCCCAGGCGGCCACGGCAGCGGAAGATCTCGGAGGCTTGCGGAATGAGTTGCTGCAACAGTTCACGCAGCGAGAATTGGACCGACTTTCCGATACCGCGCAAACGCCGGTGCGGTTGGTCGTTTGCAATCTCTATGAACGGACGGCCGACGTCCGATGGTGGGCTGCGGATGAAGCATTGGTGCATGGGTTAGAATCTCTGGAAAGTGCCTCGCTCAAGCATGAGGAAGAGCGGCTCAGTCTTATCAACCGATTGTATTCGGGCTATTTAAATTTGGTGGTGGTAGGGATGAACGGAGAGGTTCTTGGCTGCTCACGCCCGACACAATTCCCCAAGGTCGTGGGTTTGAATCTCTCGCGATCTTTCTGGTTCAAGAAGGCCGTGGCCACGACGGCAGGTGATCAGTGTGCCGTCGATGATATTATGCATGATGTTGCGCGGGACGGTCGATTGGCCGCAGTGTTTGCGGCAGCCGTACGGCAGGCCGCGAAGGTGGACGGAGAGAGTATTGGTGTGCTGGGAGTGGTGTTCGATTGGGAACATCAGGCAGAACCATCGTTTGAAAAGAGGTAAAGATGCCCGCCGCAACGTGGAGGCGCAGCCGAGTGATGTTGCCCGACAACAATCTGTGGGTGATTGCATCGTCCGACGACAAAGGGCTGCTCCAACCATTTATGCTGGAGCATAAGGGACAGTCGAAGGGCTATTACATGAATATTGATTGGGAGGTCGTTGCGCTTGCGAAGACGATCGGATACCGGGAGTCTGACGGGTTGGGATGGTATGCCGTGCGCGTCCAGAAGCAGTGATGAGGGTTGCCGAGAGAATATGCACACCCGTGCCACTCAGGCGGCCGAAGAAGTGGCTGTCGCCAGGGTTGCCAACAGGGCATCAGCGATTCGTCCCAGGGCCAGTGCAGCAGGAGAATTTGGGTTATGCTGGATCACCGGGACATAGGCCCGTACGGATTGTTCCATTGCAGGATCCTCAGGAATTTCCCCAAGCAAGGTTAAATCCCCTCCGACATATTCCTTGAGGAGTTTCTTGAGCTGCGGCACGTTCACGCGGGCACGTCCTGAGGTGCGGTTAAGGATAAGCGCCGGGTGAAACGCCTGCAACGTGTTTTCTGCAACCCTGCGACCGGATTCATCCGTCTTGCCTGCGACGTCCAGCACCTCTTCCACGCTACTGTAGTCTCGGTTCGCAAGACCTTCTGCCGTCACGTCTCGCATCAGGAACATCGAAAGGACACGGCGGATAGCCGCAAGCTTAATGAATCGATAGAGGTCTAAGACCGATGTCGGGTCCGGGGTTGCGACGGCAATATGACGGTCAGCCATCAGGAAAAAGTCGAGCGCATGATAGCTCGTTCCGGCTCCGATATCGACGAGAATAACGTCCGCGTGGATGTCTTGGAAATGGCGGATCAAACGCCTTTTCTGTGAATAGGGCATATTGGCGGTCGCCAAGGTATCGCCGGTTCCTGGAATGATTCTCAAGTTGGGATGAAGCGGGAGTCGTTGAGCCAGCGCATCCAACTGTTCGACTTGATGGGTGAGAAAGTCGGTCAGGGTCATAGGAGGGTTGAGCAGGCCGAGTAAGATATGAGCATCAGCCCCTCCGACGTCCAGGTCTGCGAGCACCACCTGCTTTCCCTTCCTGGCAAGGAGTAGGGCCAGATTCGTCGCGACTACGCTCTTCCCAACCCCACCTTTTCCTGACGCCACAGAGATGATCTGTGCCATTGAGCTCCGTTCCTGTTGATTTGAGAACACTGTCACAGTCCTCTTCGGTTGCCGCCCGTGAAATCTGAATAGACCGGCCTCTATCTGCACAGAGTGGAGAGAAATGATCACTGATGACGGAGAGGTGGTCTGAATCGCAGCTTAAGTTTCCCAGCGGATACGCCGATACGTCACTCGTTATGAACAGTGATGTATCTGCTGAAACCGGCACTCAGTCTGAAACAGATGCCACTCGGGACGGAGAAATTCTCACCGTCATGGAGGTGGCGCGGTTTCTGCGCGTGCCTAAATCTACCGTCTATAAGCTGGCACGAGGCGGTGAACTACCGGCGTCCAAAATCGGAAAGCATTGGCGCTTTCTCCGACGTGATATTCATGAGTGGATGCACAGCCGGTCCAAGCAAGCCGCGTGACGAGCCGACCATCGCGAGATCTGTCGGAGCATGGCCATTCGCGATCGCGGTGCATGCCAGATGAGGTTGCGGGATGATCGGTATGTGGCTGGCGGCTTCTGATGTGGGCATGCGAGTGAGCCGTTTGCCACAGGCACAGATGAGCTCCTCTCTGCGTGGTGCGAGTCAAGAGCAGTCGTCCCTCAGGTATCAGGTCGTTCAACAAATATTCCGAGCGATGGTGAAGGATTAGGCCATTCTCAACCGAACATTCACAGCGGTTGGAGCGTCGGCCATGAGCTGAGAACAGGAGGCAATATGCCAGCCGATCCAAGCATGAAAATTCTCATCGTGGATGACATGGTCACGATGCGAAGAATTGTCAAAAACGTTCTGAAGCAACTCGGCTTCTCAAATATCGACGAAGCCGAGAACGGCCAGGATGGTCTGCAAAAACTCAAATCCAGCAAGTATGACTTCGTCGTCTCAGATTGGAACATGCCCGTGATGACGGGGATCGACATGCTCCGGGCGATCCGGGCGGACGAACAGTTAAAAGCCATACCGGTTCTTATGGTGACGGCTGAGGCGCAACAGAAAAATTTAGTGGAGGCGGTACAGGCGGGCGTCAGCAATTACATCGTAAAGCCGTTCACGGCCGAGACGATGCAAGAAAAACTCGCAAAGATATTCAAATAACGTGGAGTGCACGGGACATTGAGCATGAAGGGACCCGAGGGAGGCAAGCGTGAAAAAAGGCGGACATAAACTCTACAAAGAGCTCGGTGACTTGGCACGGTTCGTCGAAAACGCGATGAAGGCCATTTCCAACGCCGGTCCACAGCTCATCTCCAGCAGCCAACAGTTGCCGACGGCATCCTCGCATCTGAGTGACCTCAATAAGATGACGGAAGAAGGGACGCTTGAGGTGATGCGATTGACAGAGTTGATCCAGGATGAGCACAGCCATATCGGGAAGGAGCTGAGGGCGGTCATTGAGGTCTTACAGACCATGGACTGTAGCAAGCTTGCGGAACGACTGGAGAGCATCAATACCCTCGTGGGCCAAGAGGGGAAATATTTGACCGAAATCATGACAGCATTGTCCTTCCAGGACTTGGTGGCACAACGGGTGAAGAAGCTCGTCTCGATTCTCGACGAAGTGCAACATAAGTTAATGGAGCTCGTGGTGGTGTTTGGGTTGCAAGAGAACGGAGAGAAGGTGGTGATCGAAGGCACGGCGGGGCATCTATTGAAACAACTCGAGGAGTCCAAGACCACCGCCATGAAGCAGAAAGTGGCCGACGATATCCTGGCGCAATTTGGGTTCAAATAGGACTCCAGGGAGCAGTTTCCGTTCCTGGTTTTGACGCTCATGTTGTCCGAAAACTCGAAGCCAAAGGCGTTCAAACAGAAACCGGCAACGCCTCATCGGTTGCATGCATGAGGGCGATGGCGAATGGATATCGCAACAATCCTTGGGATCGTGATCGCGTTGGGCTCCATTATCGGAGGCCAGGTGCTCGAAGGTGGACACCTGGGTTCGATCATGCAGCTGACGGCTTTCATTATCGTGATCGGCGGCACGTTTGGTGCTATTTGCATACAGAACCCATTGCCGGTCGTGATCAGGGCATTCGGCGCGCTGAGCATCGCAATTTCAGGCCCCCACATCGACAACAAGGGTACGATTAAACTCATCCTGGAGCTTGCCAATATCTCGCGGAAACAAGGCCTGCTGGCATTAGAAGGAAAACTCAAAACCATCACGGATCCGTTCATGAAAAAGGGTGTCCAGCTTATTGTCGACGGGACGGAGCCCAAAGCGGTGATCGAGATTCTCGAAATTGAGGTGGAGCACCACGAGGAGCAAGGTGTGATTGCGGCGAAGGTCTGGGAAGCAGCCGGCGGCTATGCCCCAACCGTCGGCATTATCGGAGCCGTGCTTGGTCTCATTCACGTGATGGAAAATCTGGCCGATCCGTCAAAGTTGGGCGGCGGAATCGCGGTGGCGTTCGTGGCGACCGTCTATGGAGTGGGAGCGGCAAACCTCTTTTTTTTGCCATTGGCCAATAAGATCAAATTGAAACTGAAAGAGGAAGCCGGTTCCAGAAACTTAATGATTATGGGGCTGGCTGGGCTTGCGCAAGGAGAAAACCCCCGACTTTTGCAGGAGAAGTTGGAAAGCGTGCTGCCGCACAGTGAGCGGACGAAAGAGGGGAAAAAGTAACACGTGAAACCCAAGGCATCACAAGCAGTTCACGCTTCACGGTGACGCATGGCGAAACACAAGCATGAGGAGCATGAAAATCACGAGCGATGGCTCGTCTCCTATGCTGACTTTATTACCTTGCTGTTCGCTTTTTTCGTCGTGATGTACTCGATCTCCTCAGTCAATGTGGGAAAGTACCGAACCGTCAGCGAGTCGATCAAAGCCGCGCTGAATCCCATCGTCAGCCCGCCGTCTTCCCCGACCCCGTTGGCATTGAGTGCCAGCAAGCAGGCAGTGACGGCACCCGATACTCCAGGGAGCAAGGATGTGGCGATCCGCAAATTACGAAATCTCGTGAAAGGGATTAAAGCCTCGCCGCAGCTATCGCTGGTACGGATCACGGAACGGGTCAACGGAGATATCGTGATTACGATTCCGGATCAGTTGCTGTTCAATAGCGGCGAAGCAGCCGTGCGCAGCGAAGCGCTGCCGTTTCTGGAAGGCCTGAGCGCGGCTATTGTGGAACTCAACCGGTATACCAGGGTCGAGGGGCATACGGACAACGTTCCCATACGCACGGCACAATTCCCGTCAAATTGGGAACTTTCTGCCGCCCGTGCGGTCATGGTCGTCAGGGTCTTGTCAGAGTTGTTTGCCGTGCCGTCTGAGCGGTTGGCGGCGGTGGGGCACGCCGATACGAGGCCTGTGACCCCCAACCTGGATATGGAGCAGCGGGCCAAGAATCGGCGAGTCGAGGTCGTCATTCTCGAACAGGCGCCACCAGCTCCTCAGTATGAGACGGCGAATACTGCTGGTTCAGGGGAGCCATCGGTGGAGGAGGGGGCATCAAGTCCGTTGCCCTAGGGGTTGCGCGATCTAGAGGTGGGCATGTCAGGCCCATCAGAAAGAAAGACCAAAGTTGATGGCAGGCACTCAAGTCATAAAGGACAATTGCCGACATAACACGTTAGTGCGTCAATCTAAGAGGTCCTACAAGCGATGATGACGGAACCGTCTGGAACCAATACGCCTCAGGCACAAGCAGAGAACCCAAGACATCTTGCCCCTATAGGAGACCTCTCCATTTTTGAAGCAGGAGAATTCAAGGAGGCATTGGTGAAGTTGATGGCCAACGAAGGGTTGGTGTCCTTGGATCTCAGCAACGTCGATCGGGTGGATACAGCCGCAATCCAGCTGATGCTAGCGGCTCGCAAGCAGGCGCGCATGCTGGTGATGGGGATCCCAGAAGATTTACAGGACAAACTCAAACAACTCGGCTTCACAGGCCAGTTGAGTGAATAAGGCGTACTGGCTGTATGACGAACAGTCTGGTGTTTCATCGTGAGGCAAGTTGTCAGCCCAGGGTCTGCGTCGTCCTCGGACAGCCGACCATAACCAATAGACTCGAACAATGAGGACTGTGAGCGCTCAAGAAGGAGACTCTCAGAGGTCCTCTGTTGGGGAGAAGAGCTCGGTCACGGAGCTGCTCGCCCATCACCGAGCGTGGAATACGTTTGCCGACGGGGTCGTCCGCACGATCCCAGTATTGAAGGCGCAGATGAGCGCGGTAACAGCCGAAACTGAGCGTGCTGCGGTCGAACTACTGGTGCAGTTGCAAGCGCTCGCGTCGGGTGCCGAGACCATGACATCCGTCGCACGGGCCGAAGTGATCTCCAAGGTCGTCATGGCGATGCAGTTCCAGGACATTACTCGGCAAAAGTTGGAGCATGTGGGGCAAGCGTTAGATCAATTCAAACGGCATCTTCAGATTCTGCAAGAAGGTCCGCTTACAGAGGAGACGGCCCAAGAGCTGGCTGGACTTGAACGGATCGAGGAAAACTACACCATGGAGGCAGAGCGCCGTCTGCATCAGGCTGCGCTTCAACCTCAATATCAAGAGCCTGTGCCGGTGGAGGCCTCCGACAACGGCGAGGATTCAGTGACGCTGTTTTAGTCATGCGGAAGGGTTTCGCTTAGAAAGGCGGGAAGTCTAGTCATGGTCATGAATAACCGACACGCGCAAGAGATTGGCCCTGGAGGGGAATATGAGTAAGACCGCGCTGATCGTGGATGATTCGCCGACGATGCGCCAGATGGTCGCCTTTACACTGACCAATGCCGGCTTTACGGTCGTCGAAGCCGAGCATGGGAAAGACGCCGTGAACAAGGTTGCGGCGGCGGGTAAGATGGATATTGTGGTGACCGATCTCAATATGCCTGAGATGGATGGGATTACCCTCATCAAGGAATTGCGCAAATTGAGCGCGTTCAAATATACGCCGATTCTAATGCTCACGACCGAATCCGCGATCGAGAAGAAGCAAGCGGGGAAGGAAGCCGGAGCAACGGGATGGCTCGTCAAGCCGTTCAACCCTGAAACACTTCTGAAGACCATCGCAAAGGTACTGCCGGCATAAATGTCGTAAAAGTGAAACAGAAGATGCATAAAGTGAGAGGTATGGGAAGTTCCTTAGCGTTTCACATCTCAGGTTTCACATCTCACGAGGCCCTATGAGTGATGAATTCGCACAATTTCAGGAAGCCTTTTTCGAAGAAGCAGCCGAGCATTTGGCGATCGTCGAGGAAGGCTTGCTGGCGCTGGAACAGCATCCACAGGATCTTGAGTTGCTCGCCAAGATCTTCCGTTCGGCCCATTCGATCAAGGGGGCGAGCGGGATGTTCGGATTCAACGCGGTGACGCAATTTACCCATAAGATGGAGACCTTGCTCGATTTGCTCAGAACCGGGGAGAAAGCGGTGTCTCCGCCGATCGCCGACTTGCTGCTCAAGTCCACCGATTGCTTGAAGACGTTAATCGAAGCGGTGAAATCCGGGGTGGCGGTGGACGATGAGGTGGTTCAGCGCCTGACGGCAGAGCTGGCGACTGCATCCGGTGCGCAGCCACCCGCCGTGCCACAGAAGCAGTCCGTCGCCGCTCCGACGCAGTCCGACAGTCAAGAACGCAGCTATGTTATCAAGTGGACGCCCCCGGAGTGGTTGTTCCAACGCGGACTTGACCCGCTACAGGTTTTAAAGGAGTTGAACGGTCTTGGAGATCTGAGTTCGGTGACACTCGATATGTCTCGAGTCCCGGATTTGGCCGAGATCGACCCGGAAAAGTGCTACCTCTCCTGGGAGTTACAACTCCTCACCGGTAAGGATCAAAAGACCATTGAGTCTGCCTTCGAGTTTGTCCGTGAGGACAGCAAGCTCGTCATCGAGGCGCAGACCATTGCGAGTTCCGAGTTTCAGGCTGCGAGCCAGAACCCTCAATACGAAACTCGAAACCAGCCACCAGAAACTGTCGAAGGTGGCCTTAAGCCTCTCGGCGCGATTCTGGTTGAAAGCGGCGTCGTTTCACCGGCTGTCCTTGAACAGGCATTGTCCCAGCAGAAGCGAGTCGGCGAGATTCTGGTTGAGCAGAAGGCCGTCACTCCACATCAGTTGGAACAAGCGCTCAATACCCAACGGCAACAGGAGGCTGCGTCCCACACGAAAAAAACCGACACGACCTCCATTCGCGTGGATACGGCAAAGATCGACAAATTGATCAATCTGGTGGGAGAGCTGGTGATCACCCAATCCATGTTGAGCGATTTGGGGTCGCGTTTCGAGATCAAGCAGTTGCCGGTCTTGCTCGAGCGGGTCGCACAGTTGGAGCGCAATACCAGAGAAATTCAAGAACGGGTCATGGGTATCCGCATGCTTCCGATCGGGACCGCATTCAGCCGGTTTCCGAGATTGGTCCGCGATTTGTCGACCAAAGCGGGAAAGAAGATTCAGTTGGTGCTCTCCGGAGAAGAAACCGAGTTGGATAAGACAGTCATCGAATCCATCGGCGATCCGTTGACGCATCTGGTCAGGAATTCAGCCGATCATGGGCTGGAGCCACCGGAAGAACGGCTCGACAACAATAAGTCGGAAGTGGGAACGATCCGGCTCAATGCATTTCACGAAGGTGGCAACATTTGCATCACGGTGGAAGACGACGGACGGGGCCTGAACCGCGACAAAATCGTCGCGAAGGCCGTCAAACAGGGGTTGATCGGGGAAAACGAAAAACTCTCCGACGACCAGATTTGGCCGTTGATTTTCCGGCCTGGATTTTCCACAGCCGAAAAGGTGACGGATGTTTCCGGTCGCGGCGTCGGCATGGATGTCGTCAAGCGGAACATTGAAGCCCTCGGAGGGACAGTCAGTATCAAGACCGTCACAGGAAAGGGGACGACGTTCACGCTGAAGTTGCCGCTCACACTTGCCATCATCGAAGGGATGACGGTTCGGGTCGGCAAGGAAACCTACATTGTCCCGTTGCTCTCGATTCTGGAGTCGATTCAACCTAAAGCCGGAACCATCAAGACCGTGGTCGGCAAGGGCGAACTGATCAATGTCCGAGGCACCTATCTGCCGATGATTCGAATGTACGAGGTGTTTGTCCTGGAGCCCGAATATACCAACCCCATGAAATCGATCTTATTGATTCTCGAAACCGAAGGGGAACGGGTGGCGGTCATGGTGGACGAAATTCTCGGGCAGCAGCAGGTCGTGATCAAGAGCATGGAGCAAAACTTCAGGAAGGTCGAAGGGATTGCCGGGGCCACGATCCTGGGGGACGGCACAGTCGGATTTATTCTCGATGTGCGAGGGCTGCTGGAGATCGCGCGGCATAACACGCCGGTTGCAGCGTAGGGGCAATCCTGGTCCAAGTTATGCCTTTCAAGTTTTGAGTTCTAGGGAAGATCCGATTAATTCAGCTTTTTAACCAACCCGCTCTCAAAACACTGGAGATTGGACTGGCTTGTGATCGAAATTCAGAATAAATCAGACCTTCGCTAGGTTTTGGATTGGGAGTGTGAGAATCGGAACGTGTCCTTCGCAACCCGCAATACGAAACTCCTAACCGGGACGTGAAATGAAGCCGAAGACATTTGACAGCATCGAAGGCGCGCTCCGTGACATCAAACAAGGCAAGTTCATCATCTTGGTCGATGACGAAGACCGGGAGAATGAGGGTGATCTCGTCATTGCCGCTCAATTCACGACTTCCCGCGCGATCAATTTTATGGCTCAACATGCACGTGGGTTGATCTGTCTGGCCTTGACACCTGAACGGGTTGAAGAGCTCCACCTTCCCCAGCAAGCAGCAGACAATACCGCAACATTCGGGACGGCCTTCACCGTGTCAGTCGACGCAAAACAGGGCATCACAACGGGGATTTCATCCGCCGACAGGGCCAAAACGATTCAGGTCGCCATCAATCCTAAGAGCAAGCCTGCCGATCTTGCCAGACCGGGTCATGTCTTTCCGCTCAAGGCGCAGCACGGAGGGGTTTTGAAGCGTGCCGGGCAGACGGAGGGATCCGTCGATCTGGCACGGTTGGCCGGACTGTATCCGGCGGGCGTGATCTGCGAGATCATGAATGAGGACGGCACGATGGCCCGGGTCCCGGCCTTGTCGCGCTTTGCGGCCAAGCACAAACTCAAGATGATCACCATCAAATCGCTCATTGAATACCGAATGAAACGAGAGCCCTTCGTGACGCGAGTGGCGAGCACGCAGTTGCCCACCAAGTTCGGAGCGTTCGAGGCGATCGCCTATCAGAATACGATCGACGGCAGCACGCATCTGGCGCTGGTGAAAGGCTCCATTGAGGGAAGCCGACCCACGCTGGTCCGTGTGCACTCCGGCTGTCTGACGGCCGATGTCCTCGGATCATTGCGTTGTGATTGCGGGGATCAGCTGCATCGGGCGATGGAATTGATCGAGCGGGAAGGCCGTGGGGTGTTGTTGTATCTCAATCAGGAAGGGCGGGGGATCGGTCTCCTCAACAAGATCAAAGCCTACGGACTCCAAGATCGAGGCAGCGACACGGTTGAAGCCAATTTACAGCTCGGGTTTCAGGCCGATCTGCGGGACTACGGCGTTGGAGCGCAGATTCTGGCCGACCTCGGTCTTCGATCCATCCGGCTCATGACGAATAACCCAAGAAAAATCATCGGCATCGAAGGGTATGGCTTAAAAGTCGTGGAGCGAGTGCCGTTGGAGATCCATCCGGGCCGGATGAATCTCAAGTACCTGCGGACCAAGAAAGAGAAGATGGGGCATCTCCTGCTGGCGGTGTGAACGTGTCACCTTCACATGTGAACGATGAGAGGTACCATCATGGCGTTGCTCATCAATAACAATTGCATCTCTTGTGACGCCTGTCTGGCAGCCTGCCCCAATCAGGCGATTTTCGAGAAACGTGGCGATGCCGAATCCAATGGCTATCGCGTGAGCGCCGGACAGGGGCTCGACGGGACTACCTACGTCATTTCTCACGATCGGTGTACGGAATGTGTCGGCCATTTTGCCGAGCCTCAATGTGCGTCCGCCTGTCCGATCGGGGACTGTTGCGTGCCGGATCCGCAGTTCCCTGAATCCACGGGTGTGTTACTGGAACGCGCACGACGACTCCATCCCCACAAGGAGATCCGGTATGACATGGTCTGGCCGGGAGTACGCGGGTAGAAGGAGTGAAGGAGTAAAGTTTTTTGTGTGAGAACCGATAGAGCCCTGTCGAGCCCGACATACGGTCGAGGGCAATGGATGTCGTACGAGGGGCGGCAGGCCCAATGAAGGAGGCGCTATGGCGGCAGCAGCACTCGAAACCGCGACCAAAGAGTTGCATCAGCAGATCGGGCTGACCACGGACGGGAGCCAGTTTCTCACGTTTAATTTGGGGGAGGAGCTCTACGGCGTGGATATTCTCCGCGTCCAGGAGATTAAGGGTTATACCGCCGTTACGAAGATCCCCAATACGCCCTCGCATATCAAGGGGGTGTTGAATCTGCGCGGCACCATCGTGCCGATCATCGAACTTCGCACCAAATTCAATATGCAGACCATCGATTACACGGCTTTTACCGTGATCATTGTCGTCGTCGTGCGTGACAAGGTCATGGGGTTGGTGGTGGATGCGGTTTCGGACGTGTTGAATATCGACAAGAAAGACATTCAACCGCCGCCGCAGTTCGGAGCCAAGGTGGACGTGAGCTTCTTGAATGGGATCGGGAAATCGAACGACAAGTTGGTGGCGCTCCTGGATATGGATCGCCTGTTGCTCGATGACGAGATGCAGGATGGCGCGAAAGCACCGAAAGCGGCGTAATTATGAGGAAAGAGGGGAGTGCAGCATGGACCCTGAGTTGACTCACAACGAACACGAGACGTCTGTCGAGGCATCCGATGATTCTGCGATGCGGCATCGCATCCAGCACACTAATAAGGAGGGAGGACGATCCATGGACAATGTGAATGTCGAAGAGCTGGTTGCGAAACTGAAGGCGATTGACCAAGTGCAGGCCATCATTGAATTCAATATGGATGGGACGGTCATCACCGCCAACGACAATTTCTTGAAGACGCTCGGGTACACCCTCGATGAGATCAAGGGACAGCACCATCGGATGTTCTGCGACAGTGCCTGGACAAACTCACCCGAATACTCTGCGTTTTGGCAGAAGTTGAATCGGGGCGAGTATGATGCCGGAACCTATCAGCGTGTCGGCAAGGGGGGCAAGGACGTCTGGATTCAGGCTGCCTACTACCCGTTGATGGATGCCAAGGGCAAACCCTACAAGGTCGTGAAGTTCGCTTCCGATGTGACGGCCAAGCAAACGGAAATCATGCACATGCGGGACGAGCTTGAGGTCCGTGAGAGCATCATGAACACGACCAGCATCGTGTCGGAAGCCAACCTCAAGGGCGACATTATGTCGGTGAACGAGAAGTTCCTTCAAGTGTCCAAATATCCGAAGAACGAGTTGGTCGGGTTCGGGCATAATACGACCAGGCACCCGGACATGCCCAAAGAGGTGTTTAAGCAGATGTGGGCGACCATCGGTCGCGGGCAGATCTTCCGGGGCGTCGTGAAGAATCGCGCGAAGGACGGAAATCCGTACTATGTCGATGCGGTGATTGCGCCGTTCGTCGATAAGAAGACTGGTAAGCCGCGCAAATATCTGGGAGTCCGGTATGACATTACGGAACAGGAACTTCAGCGCCAGAATGCGCAAGGTATCATGGATGCCATTAATAAGTCCTATGCCACTATCGAGTTCAAACTCGACGGCACGATTGTGACTGCGAATGAGAACTTCTTGAAAACGGTAGGATACAGCCTCGATGAGGTCAAGGGGCAGCACCACCGTATGTTCTGTGATGGGGCCTATACGAGTTCACCAGAATATTCTGCATTCTGGCAGAAGTTGAACCGGGGGGAGTTTGATGCCGGCGTCTATCGGCGCATCGGTAAGGGTGGAAAAGAGGTGTGGATTCAGGCCTCCTACAACCCGATCAAGGATGAGATGGGCAGAGCATTCAAAGTGGTGAAGTTTGCCATCGATATCACCGCGCAGAAACACGCGCAGACTCAGTTGGAAGCCTGTATGGTTGAAGCGCAACAGTCGCTCGGAGCCTTGGCACAGGGCGACTTGACGCTGTCGATGAGCGGCGCCTACGAGGGTGAGCTCGAGAAGATCAAGGCGAGCGTCAATGCCGCATTGACTAACTTGACCAATACCATGTCGACGGTGCGTGATGCCGTGGAGTCGGTGACGGCCGGCGCCGAGCAGATCACGAAGGGCAACGAAGATCTGTCGCAACGCACGAGCGAACAGGCCTCGGCGCTCGAAGAGACCTCCGCGTCGATGGAAGAGATGACTTCAACGGTGAAGCAGAACGCCGACAATGCCAAGCAGGCCAATCAGTTGGCCATCGCGGCACGTGATACGGCAGACAAGGGAGGCGCCGTCACGAAGAAGGCCGTCGATGCGATGGGCGAGATCAACAAGAGCAGCAAGAAGATCGCCGACATCATCACGGTGATCGATGAGATCGCGTTCCAAACCAACCTCTTGGCCTTGAACGCCGCCGTGGAAGCGGCCAGAGCCGGAGAACATGGCCGTGGATTTGCCGTCGTCGCGGCGGAGGTCCGCAACTTGGCACAACGGTCGGCTACTGCGGCAAAAGAAATCAAAGGATTGATCAATGAGTCGATCCAACGGGTGACCGACGGCAGCGAGCTGGTGAACCAGTCCGGCAAGACGCTGGAAGAGATCGTCAGCTCCGTCAAGCGTGTGACCGATATCATCGCGGAGATCACCGCAGCCTCACAGGAACAGGCAAGTGGTATCGATCAGGTGAATAAGGCCATCATGTCGATGGACGAAACGACACAGCAGAATGCGGCGCTCGTCGAGGAAACGACGTCCGCAGCTCAATCCATGAAGGACCAAGCCCAGGAGCTCATGCGGCAAGTGGAGGTCTTCAAGATTGCACAGTCTGAAGGCCATCACGCCGCACGGGCTTCGGTGAGCCAGACGAGCCCCAGACCGGTGGTCAAGCCGGTGCCCAAGCCTGCGGTCGGCAAGGTTGCGGTCAAAAAGCCGGTCGCTGGCAAGTCGGTGGAACACAAGCAACCGGCAGGCGTGGCGGCGGGCAATGGCAAAGACCGCCATAGCTCGGGCGATGACTTCGAAGAATTCTAGCCCGCTGCGAGAGTGACCCCATCAGATGCGGCGGCTGGATCATCCAGCCGCCGCACAAGACTCCCCCCTCACCCATTACAATCTGAGCCGACAGAGTCAGGGCGCTGCAAAGCCTGCTGCCTTTCCTCAGTTATTGTTCTAAGGCCATCCGTGTTGACAAAAGACTCTATAGACAACAGTCTGCAAAGGGCGTAGATCCTACCGCCATCTTGTTAACCGCACTGGAGGCTGGATGGATAAGGCTGTGCCATTAGGCCTATGTGAAGTTCATCCAACATCCGTTCCATTATCTCTTGCCAGAGTCCGTCTAGCGAGCCACTCACGAGCGCAGCGGCCCATGATCTCCTTGGCGATGGGTTTGTCATAACGCCAAGCCGATGGCGCTCCACGGCTGGAGGCGTGTGGGTTGTCCCGGACTGTATGCATTGAGGAGTCTTTTGAGTGATTGATCACGGTCCAAAGGGCAAGCAGGTTAGTTGCCGCCAGGAAGAAGATGACGAGAGGGCATGGTCCATGGTGCCATGTATCGTCAATTCAGTCGTGGGAAGAAAGCGGGGGAAGGGTAATCCGTGGCGCTGAGAGAAGAGTCAGCTCAACAGCTGTTACTCGCAATCAGCCGGATACAGTCTCTCTTCATCGAGGAAGTAGAGCCGGAGTCGGTCTGTCGCATGATGCTCCAAGAGCTCTTGAATCTCACTGGGAGTGAACATGGAATAGTCGGTGAGGTTCTTCAAGATGCGGGACAGAAGCCATATTTTCTGGCACAAGCCATTACAACTCTCGCTTTGAATGAAGAGGCGAAGGTTCTGCCGGCGCAAGCGGTTCCGAACCGCGAGCTTGGAGACCTCAAGGTGCTGTGTGAACAGGTGATGACGACCGGTCAGCCAGTTGTTGTGAACGATCGACATGCATGTGGGTTTCTCTTCATCCATTCTTCCGTGAGCACGCTTGTGGGTCTGCCGATCTATCGGGGTAAGCAGTTGACCGGTGTGATTGGGCTTGCGGATCGTCCGGGTGGATATGACGAAGCTGGGATCGCCTATCTCAACCCGTTTCTTTCCACGTGCGCCCAACTGTTCGAAGGTTTCCGGAACCGTCGCCTCCGAACGGAAGCCGAAGAAGCCTTGCGCCAAAGCGAGGATCGGGTCCGCGCCGTAGTCCAGGGGGGGAACGAAGGGATCTGGGATTGGAATCTGAAGACCGGTGATGTCTATTTCTCCCCTCGATGGAAATCCATGCTGGGATACGAAGACCACGAAATTGTCCCGACCTACAAGGAATGGGAAAGCCGTTTGCACCCTCAGGATCGAGACGGAATTTTAGCGGCACTCAACAAGTGCCTAGGGGGTAAGGCGGAGCAATACGATGTCGAATTTCGACTCCGCAAACAGGATGGGGAGTACTGTTGGATCCATGCCTGTGGGAGTGTGAGCTATGACGCCGACGGGAAACCTACTCGCATGGTGGGCTCACATACAGACATTACCGAGCGCAAACGGATTGAAGCGCTCCAGGATGCGGAAAAGGAAGCGTTGGAGCTTGTCGCGAAGAAGGAAACCCTTGAGTCCGTGCTGGGGTTTATCTGCAAGTCCGTCGAGACGCTTGCGCCTCCGATGCTCTGCTCGGTCATGCTCGCTGATGAGGAGGGGACGCATCTGCTATTGGCAACGGCGCCCAACCTTCCTCGCCAGTACAAGGAGGCCATCAAGCGAATTCCTATCGGGCCGACGGGTGGATCCTGTGGTAGTGCCGCCCACTTTCGACAGCCCGCCATCGCGGCAGATATTGCAACTGACCCTTTGTGGAAGGGCTACACTTCAGTGGCGCTCACCCATGGCCTGAAGGCCTGTTGGTCGATGCCCATCATCAGTTCCACCGGCAGACTGCTCGGAACACTCGCGGTCTACCATTGCGAGTCCCGTGAGCCGCAGCCGACTGATTTGAAGATCCTTGGAAGAGTCAGCCAGATTGCGGCCCTCGCCATCGAACATACCAGAATGACCGAGGCCTTGCGAGAAAGTGAGGCGCGATTCCAGGCCTTCATGGAGCATAGTCCGGCGATCGCGTTTATCAAAGATACTGAAGGGCGCTACATCTATGGGAATCCTCAGTTTGAAAAGCTGTCAGGCCTTTCGAGGGAAGAGTTAGTGTCTAAGACGGTATTTGACTTTATGCCGACGGATGTCGCAACCAGGCTTTCTCAACAGGACAAGGCGGTGTTGACATCGGGTCAGACTCTTGAGGCCGAAGAAATACTGCCGGGTCCGGACGGCACGGTTCGGGATTGGCTTACGAGTAAGTTTCCTCTGGAAGTTGGCCAACGGCCCTTGCTCGGAGGGATCGCGGTCGACATCACTAAACGGAAGTCGCTTGAACGAGCGAGCCAGGACCAAGCCGATCGTCTTCGTTTGGCGATGGATATTGCCCGACTAGCGACCTGGGATTGGAATATCCTCACCAACCAGATCATCTGGTCAGAGAACTGTGAGGAGGTAAAGGGGGTGCCTCGTGAGTCGTTCGACGGGACGTTTGAAACCTATCAACGACTGGTGCATCCGGAAGACCTGATAAAGCTGCTTGCGGATATCGAAGCCGCACTCGGCGGTCGGCAACCCTACCGAACGCAATACCGGATCCTCACGCCGATCGGCGACGTACAATGGATCGAAGGAAACGGCGTGGTCTATCGGGACGAGCTGGGCCGGCCCATTCGGATGGTGGGCACGCTGAGGAACATTACCGAGCAGAAACGCATGGAACAGGCCCTGCGGCTGAACGAGGATCGGTACGCCAGGGCCACGGCGGTAGGAAGAGTCGGAGTCTGGGAGCTCGATGTGCAAGCAGGGACCTATTATGGTGACACGAATCTCAAAGCGATGTTCGGATATCAGCCGGACGAGCTCTCAGCCGACCCGTTTGTCTGGCTGAATCTGGTGCACCCGGATGACCAGCCGATTGCGATGGCTCACTGGCAGCGAATCGTGACTCGTGCAGCCGACGAGTACAACTATGAATTACGCATGATCAGAAAAGACGGCACGGTGATCTGGACCGACATCCGAGGCCATGCCGTTCGTTCGGCTGATGGTCAGCTGACCCATCTCATTGGAGCAACCGTTGATATTACCGACCGTAAACTAGTCGAGACGAATCTCCTACGTACACAGTTTTCTATGGACCAAGCGGTGGATGCCGTGTATTGGATCGATCCGCAGGCCAAGATTCTCTATACGAATGAGGCGGCTAGTGCGATGTTGGGGTATACCGCAGAAGATTTCTTGCGGATGACGGTCCATGATCTGAATCCAGACTTTCCGGCGGAGGTGTGGCCTGGGTGGTGGGAGGAGGTCAGAGAGAAAAAGGTGGTGTCATTGGAGACAAACCATCTGACGAAAGATGGGCGGTTGATTCCGATCGATATCCGTGTGGTGTTCCTAGCCTATCAGGGGCAAGAGTTCCACTGTGCCTTCGTCCGTAATATCAGTGCGAGGAAAGCAGCCGATCAGGCATTGCGCGAGAGCCAAGAACGATTTGAATTGGCCCTTCAGGCGACCAACGACGGTATTTGGGACTGGAATATCAGGACTGGAGAACAGTTTTGGTCTGACCATCATCTTGAATTATTGGGGTTTGCGCCAGGTGACCTCGCCCCCACATACGACCTGTGGCTTTCACTGGTGCATCCCGATGACGTTGAATTGCTCCATCAAGCCACCTGCAGGCATCTTGAGACTCGCGAGCCCTACGATATCGAAGTGCGAGTGAGGATGAAAGACGGCTCCTATCGCTGGGTTCGTGATCGAGGCCAGGCGGTGTGGGACACGGCTGGCCGTCCGGTACGTATGGTTGGTTCTACCTCTGATGTGACGGAGCGCAGGGAGGCCGAAGAGGCCATCTGGAAGGCTAATGCGCAACTCGAACAGCGAGTATCGGAGCGGACAAAGCAGTTGGCTAGAGCCAATCGCGCGCTCGAACTGGAGATTGTTGAGCGGAAGCGCGTGGAAGACAGACTGCAGCGAACCCAATATGCCGTGGATCATGCCGCCGACCAAATTTTTGTTGTCGATTCAAGAGGATACCTCGTCGATGTTAATGAATCGGCTTGCCGCAGGCTGGGCTATCTGAAGGAAGAACTCTTGACGATGTCGGTGATGGACATTGATCCGGACTGTTCACGAGAGGCTTGGGATATCTGTTGGATGGAGTTAAGGCAGTCGGAACAGCTTCGCATTGAGCGCAGGCATCGCAGTAAGTCGGGAGAGATTTACCCGATAGAAGTGATGGCAAATTATCTTTGCCACGGAGGACAGGAACTTGTGTGTGCATTTGTGCGTGATATCAGTGAGCGAAAACGAGCGGAGGCGGAGATCCGTGAGAGCGAACTGCGGTACAAGTTGGTGACGGAGGCAACATTCGATGCGATCGCCCTTCACGATAACGGTATACTGTTTGAAGTCAATGCCGGGTTGGAGCGGATGTTTGGATATGAACCCGGCGAACTGCTTGGCCGATCGATCCTTGATCTCCTCGCTGATGAGTCTCGTGATCATGTTCAGCTGAATATGCAAGATGGTGTGACTGGGCCCTACGAAGCCGTGGGACGACGCAAGGACGGTACCACGTTTCCGGGTGAACTTGTGGTCCGACCGTATCGGTTTCGGGGCAAGGAAGTTCGTTTGGTTGCCGGCCGCGACATCACGGTACGCAAGCAGCTGGAACTACAGTTGTCACGCCATGCCGAGGAGCTTGAGCGTCAAGTTGAGGAGCGGACGTCCGAAATCGCGAAACTGGAAGCGCAACGAGCGCAGACGGAAAAATTGGCTGCCGTCGGTCAGATGGCCGCCGCGGTGGCTCACGAGATCAATAACCCCATTGCCGGTATCAGGAACGCGTTCACACTCGTGAAGCAGGCTGTGGATCCTACTCATCCTCACTATGAATTTGTCGGAATGATCGATCGGGAAATCTCACGGGTGGCCACGATCGTCCAGAATATGTATCAGTTGTACCGTAAAGAGCCTAGCAGGGTGGAGCCGGTCAATCTGGCGCTGCTCTTACGAGACTTGGAATCCTTATTCACGAAGCGGCTGTCCCAACTCGGCCTGACGCTGGTCGTGACTCAGACTCCACTGAGGAGGAGGCTGTTGGTCCCACAGAGCGATCTGCTGCAAGTCTTGATGAACTTGATTCAAAATGCCCTCGACTCGTCGCGTGAAGGGGGGACCATTACGTTGAATGTTCGTCAGGATGAGGACCATGTCCGGATCAGTGTGTCTGATGAGGGGGAGGGTATTGCGCCGGATGTGCTGCCGCATATCTTCGATCCCTTCTTTACGACGAAGACCGCGAAGGGGCAGAAGGGGATGGGCTTGGGCCTCTCCGTGTCCCAGAGTCTGGTGATGGCGATGGGCGGGAGGATTGAGGTGCAGACTCAACAGGGAGCGGGGTCGACTTTTTCGATTATTTTGATAGAGCCTGCGGTGGTGAATCAGTCTTTTGTTCACCAGAACATCATTCAGGAGGTTCTGACACATGAGACATGAGTCTCCCAAAGTTCTGCTTGCCGACGACGAAGATACCTTTCGTTTGTCTACGGCCAAGCTTCTGGAGCAAGAGGGGTATCGATGTGATTGCGCACAGGACTCCGAGGAAGCCAGTCGACTGTTGACGAATGAACACGACGTGCTTCTCTCCGATATTCGGATGCCAGGGAATATGCAGTTCGAATTTCTTCATGGGATTCGGAGGCGGTTCCCATCGCTTCCCATCGTGCTGGTGACAGGCTATCCCTCGGTGCAAACAGCTGTGGAAGCGCTCCGCCTGTCGTTCACCGATTACTTGCTCAAGCCGATCGACTGGCTGGATTTGCTTCGAGCCGTCAATCAGGCTGCGGAAAAGTCACGCATTCTGCGCATGACAGATGTCGCACGGGATGAAGCGGATCGAGTCGGGACTGCGCTGGATCATGTCCGGGAAATCCTGTCGAGACCGGGAGCGATGGGTAATGGGCGCGAGCTGGCCTGGTCGATCGAGGCTTTTCTGAGTCAAAGTGTCGGACAGATGGCCACCTTGGCGACGGGGATTCGTGCGGTCATGGCGAATCCATCGACGCCCCCAACTGCGGCGACGGCGGATGTGTGTCGCGTGCTGGACTGCCCAAGAGGCGTGGCCTATCGGGACGCGCTGGAGGGAACTGTGGAAGTCCTTGAGAAAACGAAGTTTGCTTTTCGATCCAAGGAACTGGGTCTCTTACGAAAAAAGATCGAGGATTTGCTCAAGGCGGATGGGATGGGCGGAGCTGGGGCACTGCTGAATGAAGACAGGACCGGAGGATGAGGCTGACTCGTGGGCTCTTGCACAGTGATGCGCCCGTCAGTCTGTACTTTATGTTTTTAGTTTCAGATCCAATAGCAGTTTGATACAGTCGAGATAGATTGGTCGAGTGAAAGACTCGAACCGCCTAGCGGGCAGGAGAAAGACCTGTCAGTTGATGGCGCATTCCGAGGCTCTTGTGCAAGAGCGGAGGGGTGCGCCTTTTGTATTTTCTAGGGGCACGATTTCGCCGCGTAGGCCGGACGCGACGTTCGCAAGCCTCTCCAACGCTGAAGGGGAGAATGGTCGATGCCCTGGTTGCCGCTTGATCCGGTCCTGCTTCGCCTCGGACTTTATATCAAAATCGATCACGGTTGGATGGAGCATCCCTTCGTCCGCAACGTGTTTACGGTCTCCTCCCCGACTGAAATCGCGATCATTCGGAAACACCGTCTCACGAAACTCTTGTACGATCCCGAGCTGTCACATGCCGATGTCGTGGAAGCCATTACCAATCCGTCCGGTCCCGTGCGTGAGTTCGAAATCGATGCGGAGACGGCGCAGGATGCCGAAGCCGATGAAGCCTCGATTCTGAAGGAAAAGCACCGGCAAATTCAGAGTGCCCTCGATCATCGGAAGGCGATTGAGGAGAACTTCCGTAGCTATACCGATTCCACGAACGAGGTCTCGGTCATGATGGCTATGGCCAATGCGGGACAGGCGGATATGTTGCGGTCGGCTGAAAAAATCCTGTCATCCATGACGGGCGTCGTCGGTCAGGGGGAGGTGGCCATCAGCCTGGTTTGTGCGGAAAGCCGACCTGAGCCGGGACAGGAGTTGGCGATGCAGAGTCTCAATGTCAGTGCATTGGCCACGATGACGGCGAAGACGCTCGGCCTGAGTCCTGAGGAGATAGCACATGCCGCGATGGGAGGGCTGTTCCACAATATCGGGATGGGTCGGGTGCCCTTGGCCGTTCGCGTGAAAAGCGAGGAGGATCTATCTCCGACCGAGACCAAACTGCTTCGCATGTATCCGCAGCTCGGTAAGGAAATCTTGGAGGCCATTGAAGGCGTCGCTCCGGAGGTCGTCGAGATTGTGTACCAACATCGGGAGTATCTCGACGGCACCGGGTTTCCCAAGCGTCTCATCAACGGCGACATTGCCAAGACCGCAAGGCTGGTGGGGACGGTTGTCGAATATAACCTCCTCTCCAGCGATCAACGTTCCGCCAGCTACATGGGACCAGCCAAGGCCTTGTCCTATGTGTATACAAAACTCAAGAATAAATTCGGCCCGGATGTGGTCGAGCCGTTTATTGCCACGGTGACGGTGTTTCCTCCCGGATCGTTTGTTGAACTGAACGACGGCAGCTTTGGACTGGTGTTGAAGAGTAATCCGCAGGAACGGTTGCGGCCCGTCATCATGCTCTATGAGCGGCACGCATCACATGATCAGCCAGCCATCATCGATCTAGCACGAGAACGTTCAATCTCAATTGAAAAAGCTCTCGATCCGAAAGGGCTTCCGGATCGGGTGAAAGATGCGCTGCTTACGACGAAGCTCAAAGGATATGTGATCACAGGAAAATAGTCGCTGTGGCCACCTCTCTGAGTGCAATGGGGTACTGAATCCATTTCGATACTGAATCCATTTCGATACTGAATCAGTTTCGATTCACTGTGTCGATAAGGACAATGTGCCCCATAGCTCCGGTTTGGTCCTAACCAATGTAACGTTTTGCGGGGATTCCCCATCTTTACTGGTGCGATGGTTCGTTGTTACTTCAGCCTCCTCAGCCGGATGTGATGTTGTTCAACCCAGTTCACGAGAGTTTCTTCTATTCCAACGCAAGGCACATGAATTGCTGCCGCACTGGTGGGCACATCTCGTTGAGTAGGTCTCGCTCCTCGCAAATGAAGCGGGTGGCGTATGTTCTGACAGCCCGTATTTGCCTGTTGCTTTGTCAAGAGCCAGATCGGAGCTCAATGGTGGCGGTGAAGCGCTTTCGTCGAATCGATCATCACGCATGAGTCTGCCGGTGGAAACTCGTGACCAAACGCGCGTGTTACTGGTGGATGCGTCACCGTTCGTCTTGCACGGGATACAGGAGATTCTGTCCAAGAACCCTCATGTGCGTGTCGTTGCAACCGCACAGTCCACAGCCGACGCGTTGTCTGCCCTAGAGACCTGTCGTCCGACTGTCGTGGTCTCGGAAGTGCAAGTGGGACGCGCGAGTGGGATCGACCTGTGCCGTACCATCCGAGAATCTTATCCCCAGACCAGTGTCCTGTTCTTCACCAATCGAGATGATCAGCATCTCTTGCGGTCCGCCATTCTTGCGGGCGCGCAGGGATATCTGTTGAAGAAGGCCTCGGCCGAGACGGTGGTCAGGGGAATTGAAATCGTCTCCGCAGGGATGGCCATCATGGATCCTCACTTGGTTCCCCACATCATCTCATGGGCCAGGGAACAGGGGAGGGAGGCACCGTTCCAACGGTTGAACGAGTGTTCTCAAGACGATCTTCGAGTGCTGGCGCTCATGAGCGAGGGAAAGACGAACAAAGAGATTGCACGAGAACTTAAGCTCTCTCCGGGGAAGCTGAGTACTCGCCTTCGGGCCATATACCGGCGGTTGAATATTTCACGACGAGCAGAGGCCACGAAGTATTTTGTGGAGTGGAGAAAGATGGATGAGACGTCATAGTCGATGCCTACGGTTGAATCGGTCAACATGAATGCATGAGAAGGTACTTGACCGACGTCTTTATGGTATTTAGCAGGCGGCTGACCAAAGCCTGCCAGCGGCATTCTCGCGTCGCTCAGAGAATCACCGTACAGGATAGAGTACGCGTTGCTTCTTCCCTCGCTGCGGCCTTTCTGAATAGGCGGCAGGACATTCTAATCCGGTCGATCCCCATACGCACCGATCCGCTTGGAAGGCAGCGCAGAGTTTGTCAACACACTGCAAGTACGGATCGTCGTCTCACTTCCCAGGAGAGGAGAGTTCTGATATTGTACAAAAACCTAACTAGTTTGAATGCAAAGTAAATTCTGAGGAGACGTCTGTACCGTGCCGTGGCTTCCACTTAATCCAACCTTACTTCGTCTAGGGCTCTATATCAAGATCGACCATCCCTGGTTGGATCACCCATTCGTCCGTAATGTCTTTACTGTTTCCTCGCCGACAGAAATCGCCATTATTCGGAAGTACCATCTCAATAGGTTGTTTTATGACACTGAGCGTTCCCACGCAGATGTCGTAGCCGCTATCACTGATCCGTCCGCCTCGGTGGAGGAGTTCCAAATCGACGCCGAAACGGCGCAGGATGCCGAAGCTGATGAGCAGTCGATCCTCAAAGAGAAAGAAAAACAGATTCAGAGCATCCTTCAGCATCGGAAGGAAGTTGAAGAAAATACACGCACATACATCGATGCAAGGAACGAGATCTCTGTCATGCTGGCTATGGCCAACGCCGGACAGGCGGATATGTTGCGTACGGCTACGAAGATCATGGGGAGTTTGGACAACGCCCTTCAGCAAAAGGATGTTGCGATTAGCCTCGTATGCGCAGAAAGTAATGGCGAGCCAGGACAGGAGCTCGCCATGCAGGCGATGAACGTGAGCGCATTGGCCGTCTTGACGGCGAAAACAATGGGTCTTGTACCGGAAGAGATTGAGCGAGTGGGGATGGGTGCGTTACTTCATAATATCGGCATGAGTCGCGTTCCCTTAGCCGTCCGTGTCAAAAGCGAAGAGGATATGTCTCCGACGGAGACGAAGCTTCTCCGGATGTATCCTCAGCTTGGCAAGGAAATCCTAGAAGTCATTCCAGGTATGGATGCTGAGGTTGTTGAGATTGTCCACCAGCATCGAGAATGGATCGATGGGACTGGATACCCCAAGCGATTATTTGCCGGGGATATCAACAAACTGGCTCGTTTGGTTGGGGTGATTGTAGAATACAACGCCATGACGAGCGACCGCCGTTCACCTCGATATCTTGGACCCGGGCAGGCATTGTCGCATCTCTATGCAAAAATGCAGCATAAGTATGGTCCGGATGTTATCGACGCCTTTATCGCAACCGTCACCGTGTTTCCTCCTGGTTCGTTTGTCGAGCTGAGCGATGGGAGCTTCGGGTTGGTCCTTAAATGCAATCTGGATGAGCGGCTGCGCCCCATCGTCATGCTGTACGAGCGGCAGGCGTCGCATGAGCAAGCCGCCATCATCGATCTGGCACGGGAACGATCACTCTCAATAGAAAGAAGTATAGATACTAAAACGTTGCCTGAGCGAGTGAAAAACGCCTTGCTCCCCACAAAGCTCAATGGATACGTGTTAACTACTACTCAGAAAAAACCGGAAGGGGGCAATGGATAACGGTCTTGAGGAACACGCATACATATTTGCGCAGTATCCATCCGTTCCGTACTGTGAATGTTTCGTTCGAGCCGGGTCTTGTAAATTGTGAACCGAGCCCGGCGAACGACAGGCTTTTCGATAGGCTTCCCCTGAGCTTGTTCGAAGGGCTCGCACGATCGAACCACGCCAGCGTATTTATGAAACCCTACACCGGATGGAGCTTGCTCGCTCACCTATCGCGGGTGTAGGAGGAGAGTCTCTACTATGGCGTGGCTCCCGCTTGATCCAACGCTGCTACGAGTCGGGCTCTATATCAAGATCGACCATTCGTGGATGGAACATCCCTTCGTCCGCAATGTTTTTACGGTCTCCTCACCGACGGAAATCGCGATTATTCGGAAACATCGCCTCACCAAGCTGTTTTATGACCCCCAACTCTCTCATGCTGATGTCGTCGAGTCCCTGACCAAGCCGTCGGTTCCCGTCCGTGCCTTTGAAATCGATGCCGAAACCGAGAAGGATGCCGAGGAGGACGAGCAGTCGATCCTCAAGGAAAAACAACGGCAGCTTCAGACGGCGCTGGAGCATCGCAAAGCCATCGAAGACAACTCGCGCACCTATGCCAAGGCGACCAATGATGTGTCGGTCGTCATGGCGATGGCCAATGCCGGACAGCCGAGCACCATGCAGGCGGCGACCAAGATCTTGGAGACGATGGGCAAGGTTACGGCACAGGAGCCTGTCTTGCTGAGTCTCGTCTGTGCAGAGAGTCGGGCGGAACCAGGCCAGGAGTTGGCCATGCATGCGCTGAATGTGAGTGCGCTTGCCAAACTCACGGCCAAGACGCTCGGTCTCAGCCCTGAAGAAACCGAGCACGTCGGGATAGGTGGACTCTTTCACAACATCGGGATGAATCGAGTTCCGTTGGCGGTCCGCCTGAAGAGCGAGGAGGACCTCTCGCCGACCGAGGCTAAATTACTTCGGATGTATCCTCAACTGGGGAAGGAGATCTTGGAAGGCATGCCTGATGTGGCTCCCGAGATCATTGAGATTGTCCACCAACACCGGGAATATCTCGACGGCACCGGATATCCTAAGAAGCTCATCAACGGGGATATCACCAAGACGGCACGATTGGTCGGGACGATCGTTGAGTACAATCTGAGGGTCAGTGATCGGCGGTCTGCGCGCTACCTCAGTCCAAGCCAAGCCTTGACGTATCTGTATACGAAACTGCGGAATAAGTATGGTCCGGACGTCATCGATCCGTTCATCGCGACCGTCACCGTCTTTCCGCCCGGCTCATTTGTGGAATTGAGCGATGGGAGCTTCGGGTTGGTGATCAAGACCAATAGCCAGGAGCGTTTGCGCCCGGTCATCATGCTGTATGAACGGAATGCCTCGCACGATCAAGCGGCGATCATTGATTTGGCGAGGGAACGATCGATCTCGATCGAGAAAAGCTTAGATCCCAAGACCCTGCCTGAACGGGTCAAGAATGCCTTGTTGCCGACGCAACTCAACGGGTATTTAATGACGGAAAAATAACGGCCGTGAGGCTTTTCCCGGTGAGATGCTCACCCTGTTCCGGCGGCCGGGAGCGGGTCAGTCGTAGGCGATCTGGATGTTGTTCAAATAGCTTTCCAAAGTGTGCAAGTGTTGCGTGATGCTCGAGGCATCTGCCGATTTGGCTGCCTGCTCAATCATGGCGGCGAGTTCAGTAACCCGGTCGAATCCGTAGCTCCCACCGACGCCTTTCATCCCATGTGCGACACTTCGCACCGTCTCAAAGTCCTGTTCTGTGAGGGCCTGCCGCATCGTGACGATTTCTTTTTTTCGATTGACCATAAAGCGCGGTATCAGCGGTTCGAAAGAGGCATCAACATGAACGATCTCCGGAGGCTCAGTCATTGATGGTGTATTCAGTGACGGGTCCGACATACGATGCTCCTTCTAGGCTGTACGACGTTTCAACCCAGGCGCTCGGAAACGGGCAAGCCGTGCCAGCAAGGACTCTCGCTTGAACGGCTTCAAGATATAGTCAGATGCACCCGCTACGATTGCCTTGCAGATGCGCGTTTGATCGCTGTCGGCGGTCAGCATGACGACCGGGGCACCGTTCCAGGTCGTCTTTTTCCGAATCTGGGCCAGGAGTTCAAGTCCATGCAGGTATGGAAGTTCCATATCCAGAAGCACGAGCGCCGGCGGTGGTAGTGCATTGATCTTGACCTGTGCCTGCCTGCCGTCGCTCGCGTGGATTATCTCGTAGCCTTCTTCTTCCATAATCATTCGAATGAGGGAGGCGGTATCTTCTTCGTCTTCAACCAGAAAAAGAATCGGTTTATCCATTCTTGAACCCCTCCTTCACCGGTCAGGCGGCTTGGTCTTGGATCAAAGCGGTATAACCCTCGATGGCCTTCAGCAAATCTGGCTTCTTGATCGGTTTTGTCAGATGGGCCGTATACCCTGCCGCCAGAGCCTTCTCTCGTTCTTCAGTCAGCGCCTGGGCTGTGAGAGCGATGATGGGTGTAGGTCGCCGACCTTCCGTCCGTTCCCATTGGCGGATCGTTGCTGTGGCTTGGAGACCGTCCATACGCGGCATCTGTACGTCCATGAGAACGATATCATACGAAGTGGTGCGAATCCTTTCGACCGCTTCCAAACCGTTTTCGGCTGTGTCCACTGAGTACGGCAGGCTTTTGAGGAAGAAGATGACGAGATCTCGATTGTCTTCCAAGTCGTCGACCAACAGGATTCGAAGTGGACGTCGACTCGTTCCAGCAGCATGGTCGGGATTGAGATTGACCGAGAGAGACTGTCCTGCGAGTGCGTCTCTGACCGTCACAAGTAACTTTGTCCGTGAAACCGGTTTGAGAATGGGATGCGTACGGGTAAGCTCTTGTAAATGCTTGCGGTCTGACTCTTGAGAATTCGAGAGTAGAAACAGGACCGGAAGGTCCTTCCCGGAGGGCATAGCCCGGACTGCTTGTACAAGTTCGAGGCCATCCATGTCAGGCATGCGATGATCCACAATCATGAGCTGCACCGGCTGATTATCGGTCTGAGCGGCCTGGAGGAAGCTCATCGCCAATGGACCTGAGGCTACGTCGCTGACGAGTGCGTCGGCTGCTGAGAGGATCTCAGTGATGACGAGGCGTGTCGGTTGGTGATCGTCCACGACGAGAATGCGTGTCTCTTTCAGGACATGGAGATCTAGGCCCGCCGGCGTCGTCTCAAGCGGTACGGTGGGCAAGGGAACCGTGAAGACAAAGTCGGAACCGATTCCAGGAGTGCTGGTCACGGAGATGTCGCCGTCCATCAGCTTCACGAGGCGTTTGCAGATGTTGAGGCCGAGCCCTGTGCCGCCATATTTTCTGGTTGTGGACGCATCGGCTTGAGAAAAGCCGTCAAAGATGGAATCGAGCTTCTCGGCCGGAATGCCGATGCCGGTATCCGAGACGGAAAACCGGACCTGGTTGGCTTCGGTCGATTCGACCTGAACCAGGACCTGACCCGTTTCCGTGAATTTTATCGCGTTGCCTACCAGATTCACGAGGATCTGACGGAGCCTCGTCGGATCTCCGGAGACTCCGTCAGGGAGGCCAGGGCATGCCCGCAGGACGAAGTCGATCTGTTTGGCATGAGCGCGCAAGGCCATCATCTCACCGACGTTCTCCAGAAGATTGTGTAGGTCGATGGGGACCGTTTCTAGTTCCAAATGTCCGGATTCAATTTTTGAGAGATCCAGAATGTCGTTGATCAGATCCAGTAAGTGATCGCTGGCTCGCCTGAGACGCTGTGTGTAGTCCTGTTGTTCAGGGGTGAGGGATGTTTCGCCGAGCAGCTGCGCCATGCCGACGATCGAGTTCATTGGAGTTCGGATCTCATGGCTCATGGATGCCAGGAAGGCGCTCTTCGTTTCGGTTGCTTCCCGCACCTCGTCATTCGCCATTTCCAGCTCGAGATTGATGCACTCCATTTGAATCGCCGCCTGCTCAAGTTTAGTTGCGGCTGCAGCGCGTTCAGTGATATCGCGTAGAATGCCGGTAAAGAGGCGACGCCCTTGCAAGTGAAGCTCACTGACGGCCAATTCAAGCGGAAAGGTCGACCCGTCTTTCCGTTGACCGACCACTTCGCGCCCGATCCCGATGATTTTCGGATGACCGCTTTTCTTGTAGTTATCAAGATAGCCGTCATGTTCTGATCGATACGGCTCCGGCATGAGCAGTTTGACATTCTGCCCGATGGCCTCGGCCGAGGTGTAGCCGAACATGCGCTCAGCCGCTAGGTTGAACGATTCGATGATGCCGCGGTCGTTGATTGTCACAATTCCGTCTACCGCATTACTGACGATCGCTTGCAGGCGCGTTTCCTGTTCATGTCGGGCAATCTCCGCCTCCTTTTGAGCTGTGATATCAGTGGCGAACTTGACAATTTTATAGATTTCGCCATTGGCGTTGAGGGTCGGGTTATAGGACGTTTGAATCCAGATGGGCTTTCCGCCTTTGGTGATCCGCTGGTACGTGCCGGTCTCGAAGTGTCCTTGAGCGAGCCTTTCCCAAAAAGTTGCGTAGTCGTTGCTCTTCACGTAAGTCGGATCGCACAAAATCCGGTGATGGGAGCCAATCAATTCATCCTTGGCATACCCGCTCAATCTTAAGAAGTTTTCGTTTGCGCCGATGATCGTCCCGTCCAAGTTGAACTCGATGATGGAATAGGTATGATCGATAGCCATCATCGTGTGTTTTGCTTCGAGTACGTCTGCCACATCGGTCTCGATCTTCGCCGCCATCTCATTGAACGCCTGTGCCAGTTGTCCGATTTCATCTTGTGAGGTGAGGTTCGCTCGGGCCTGAAGCTGGCCGGATCTCATCGCGGTGGTCGCCGTGACGATGTTGTTTAGGCCAGCTGAGATCTTCCGGGAGATGTTCCATCCCAGGAACAGTCCAGAGGCCAATCCTCCAAGCGTAATCAGGAGCATGTAGTGGATGACATCTGACACCTCTGTCGTGTTGGCGGTATACGCGTCCGCAGCCAGCTCCTTGTTCAGCTCGATAAGCCGTTGAATCGCCGCAGTGAATGCCGCAAGCTGGACAGCCCCTTCGCCTCGTTGGATATCGTCAGCGGCATCTTTACTATAGAGCCTACTCAGGTGGAGCACCTTCGCTCGCGCAGCTTGAACGTCGTGCCACCGTGCCATGATGTCCTCGTAGAGTGCCTGCTCTTCTCGTGATATGACATATTTCGCATAGCCTTTCAGCTGTACGTGGAATGCCTCGTCTAATGCGGCAATCTCAGTTTCTTGGGTCTCCATCATGGCCGATCCATAGGCCAGAATATGCCGGACAATCGCTGTTTGCATTTTGAAACTTGTGGCGCGCAGATCGTAGAGGTGAGTGGTTGGAAGTACGTGGGTCTGGTAGAGAGTATCGATACGATCATGGAACTGGATAGTACTTCGAACGGAGAGCACACTCATTCCAACCAGCAGCAGCTCCATGAAGCCAAACGCTATGGCCAGTTTACTCAGAATGCTCAGGTCTCGAAATCTCTTCATGCACCCCTCCAGCCCAGTGAGTAGGGTGTTTGCTCGAGTGTGCAACAGTAACAATGGGCCATCGTACGATCTCCGGCAACGTCCTATGCTGCTCGCTCGGTGTCCGGCGAGATATAATCGCTGATTGCTCTGAGCAGCGTCTGCTTTTTAATCGGCTTGGTTAAATGTGCGGTGCAGCCGGCATCCAGGCTTTTCTTCGCATCCTCCTCAAGGGCATGGGCGGTGAGCGCAAGAATCGGGGTGGGGATACGGTGGTGAGCCCGCTCCCATTGACGAATCGCGCTGGTGGCCTGAAGCCCGTCCATAAGCGGCATTTGCACATCCATGAGCACAAGGTCGTACCTGCCTGTCTGAAATTTCTCGACGGCCATTTGGCCATTTTCAGCCATCTCGATGACATAGTAACTGTTCTTCAGGTAGTGCGCCACAATCGCACGATTATCTTCGAGATCGTCGACGACCAAAATATTGAGCCGTCGCGATGACGGTGCGGAGACCGGCTCGGTTTGTTCCCGAACGTGGCTATTTGCTAGCGGTGTCACTGTGTCGATCACGCTCGGCAAACGGATGGTGAATTCAAACGTCGAGCCGACCCCGACGGTGCTTGTTGCTTTAAGTTGCCCCTTCATCAGGGAGACTAATTGCTGGCAAATGGAGAGTCCTAGACCCGTGCCGCCGTACTTCCGGGTGGTGCTCGCATCTCCTTGTGTGAAGCTCTCAAAGATGAACGGAAGCTTGTCCGGCGGAATCCCGATGCCGGTATCCGAGACCACAAACCGCATGCAATCGGGGCCTGCGGCATTGACCGTCAGCACGACCTGTCCGTGCTCCGTGAACTTGATGGCATTCCCGACAAGATTCATGAGGACTTGTCGTAGACGCATGGGATCGCCGGTGACAGTGGAGGGAAGATCGGGATGCATCTGCACGTCCAGCGTGAGTTGCTTGGTCTCGGCATTCACAGCCATCAAGTCTTGCACTGTGGTCACCAGTTCATGAGGATTGAAGGAGATCTGTTCTAGCCGCAGCTCGCCGGCTTCGATCTTGGAAAGGTCCAGGATACTGTTGATCAAGCCCATGAGATGGTCGGCGGCTTGGCCGAAGAGTTGGACATAGTCTGCCTGGTCTTGGCTCAGAGAGGTTTCTTGGAGCAAGTCGGCCATCCCGATAATTGCGTTCAATGGTGTACGGATTTCGTGGCTCATGGATGCCAGGAAGACACTCTTGGCCTCGGCTGACTTCTTGGCCTGTTCGTGTGCGACGACGAGTGCCTGGTTCTGCTTCTCCATGATCCCCGCAGCCTCTTCCAGCTGTCTTGCGACCGCATTGTGTTCAGTGATATCCACATGGGTGCCGACCATGCGTACGGGCTTCCCATTCTGATCTCGAACGATCATTGCTCTGGACAGGATATCGACCCAGTGGCCGTCTTTGTGACGCATCCGGAACTCAGACCTAAACCCATTGCTTTTTCCATAGAGACAGTCATGAATGAGCCCCATGGTCCGTACCCGGCCGGCTTCGTCCACTAACCGTTCCCAGGTGGCGAAGCTGTCGTCGAGCTCCTTGTCCGCATAGCCCAGCATCGCTTTCCATTGAGGGGACAGGTACGTGATCTGGGTCTCAATGTTCCAGTCCCACAGGCCGTCCGTCGCGGCTTGCATAGCCAAGGTGAAGCGCTCTTCTGATGCACGTAACCGGGCTTCTGTGGCTCGCTGTTCCGAAATATCTTCGTATGTACCCAATACACCGATGATCTGGTTTTCCTGATTTTTGAGCGGCACCTTCGAGGTCCGTAACCAGGCTGTCTGGCCGGACGGGGTGGTTTGCGGCTCGTCGAAGGCCATCCTCGGGCTTTCGGACGTGATAACCGTCATGTCATCGGTTTGATATTGAGCTGCCTCGTTTGCCCAGACGAGATCATAATCGCTTTTACCAAGCAGCTCACTGGGATCGCTTTTTCCGGCATCCCGTGCGAAGGCAGGATTACAGCCGAGGTAGCGCAATGCTCGATCTTTCCAGAATACACGCACGGGAACGGTATCGATGATGGCCTGCAAGAGATCGCTTTTCAGGGCCAGCTGTTGAGTGCGCTCTTCGACTTGTGTTTGTACGTGGTTCGTGGTCCCGGTGATCAGAAGCAACACGGCTCCCAGCAAGGCATCCCCCAGGATGCCTCCGAGCAGCAGACCCCAGCTTTGCCAGTCGGGAAAGGCGGCGACGATTGCTGAGGATGGCTTGATGGATAGGTGATACTGCCTTCCACCGAACCGCAGGCTGTGTGTAGATACCGTCTCATGAGCTGTCGTTAGGCGAGTCCCGTAGATCATCGTATTCTGCTCGACGTCCACGAGACTGACCGTCAGTTCACCTCCCTCGGGAAGTAACTTCCCGATGAAGTCACCTGCTCGTAAGACCGTGATGACGAATCCCGGTGCATTGGCACCGGATTGAATGCGTCGGATCAGCAGGATGCCCTGTTGAGTACCCTGCTCCTGTACAAGCGTGACTGGCTCGGTCGCGATGGGGCTCTCGGCTTGGCGCGCCTGTAAAACTGCTGCTTTGCGGGTCGGGGTTGAGCCTAGATCAAAGCCGAGAGCTTTCCGGTTTTGGGCGAGCGGCTCGACATAGGTGACCGGGTAGTAGATGGGCCGGTCCAGTACGGGGACGATCGTGCCTGACTCGTTACGCTGGGTAATCACAAACTCCGGAAGCCATTGTTTCTGGGACGCTTCGAACATCGCGCGTCGGTCCAACGGAATCTCCGGTGCCCACTCGATCGCTTGTAGCATGGGAAACCGACTCAACGCGGGCTGCGCAAGCGCTCCAAAGGCTTTATGGCTTATTGGTTCACGCTGAGACATGGACAGGGCCCTATCCAGCTGCTCAAGGATGAATTCCTGTTCGTCAAAATGATCCTGGATCTTCTTAGCCAGACGGTCGGCTTGGAAGTGAAAGCGCTGGGTTATTTGTGCCGACTCGATCTGGTGGGTACTGACATACGCAATCCCCACGAGCGTGACGGAAACGGCCATGATCGACGAGACGATCAACCGACGACCTCTCCAGACCGAGTCGGGTTTGCCGAAGAGTGCCAGCATAATCGGGAAGATCGACACCATGCCCAAGGTATCGCCGATCGCCCATGTCAGCCATGCCACGAAGGCCTGATCCGATGGAATGACTCTCAGCTGAACCAGGCTGGCCACGGACAAAGACGCGCCCATGAGGCAGATGAATGGAGCGGCCAGGAGGTACCCGCCGATATGTTCGATGGTCTCAAGACCCGTTGTCAGGCCAACGGTGCGTTGCAACACAGCCCGTCCGAACCACGACTGTAAAGCAGAAGCCATGGCGATACAGAGGGCAGCCACAGTCGCTGAGGTCTGTAGGGGAGCGGCAGTGACCGAGAGGTTGAGCGTAAGAGATCCCAGAACGATCCATGGAAGCGCTGGACTTCCCCAGAGATAGGCCGCGGCAATTGCCAGACCTGCAGGTGGAAAGATTCCTGAGGCGTATCCCGGCTGGATGGCCAGCATGAGCCCGAGTTTGCCAAGGACGACATAGGCTATGGCAAGCATCAAGCCGGAGTAGATAGAGAACGGAGGTGTCATCTGTTTGTTCATGGAGGAATCGGTGGTCCGACTTCCGACCCAGCCGGGAGTGACCGGTGCTTCAGGCGCATGTGAGTGGTCGTCTTGTGTCCCAAAAGCCATATTGGGAAGGTGCGGCATTGAACAGATTCCAGGTGTTTGGGGTCCTGCTGCGATGTGAAAAATGATGTCTCTTCTTATCGGATGATTTCGGCCCTTCTTGAATTGACGTGAGCACTAACATCGCGAAACTGCTCAGATCATCTCCAATCGAGCATCCTGTCAAGAATCGATCGCAACCGACCGATAAAGCCAAGACTTTACAGGAGTGGGTAGGAACTTGGCGTATCAGATTCACCTGGTGGAGTGACTATGGATTATGGGATTACTTCCGATGAGTTTCTTCGTTTTCGCAAACTGATTTATGACGAAAGCGGTATTTCGCTCGGGGATCAAAAACAAACGCTGTTGGCGTCTCGGCTGTCGAAGCGATTGCGAGACCTCGGGTTGACGACGTTCACGGAATATTATGAGCAAATCACGGGTGATGCGACGAAGGAAGAGTTCACCCGAATGTTGGACCTGATCTCGACCAACAAGACCGACTTTTTCAGAGAACCCAAGCACTTCGATTATCTGCGCGAGCGGATCCTGCCGGAATTGGAGAAAGACAAGCGCGTTCGTATTTGGTCCTCCGCTTGCTCGACCGGTGAAGAGCCCTACACGATCGCCATGACGCTCTACGAAGGTGTTTCTGATCCTCAACGGTGGGACTTCAAGATTCTAGCCTCTGATTTGTCGACCCGCGTCTTGGCGAAAGCGGCAGCGGGCCGGTATGAGGCAGACCGCATGCGCGATGTGTCGCCCGAGCTCGTTAAACGGCATTTTTTACGCGGGAGAGGGGAAAGTGAAGGTTTGTTGAAGGTCAAGCCGCATCTGGCCTCGATGATCCAGTTCAGACGGTTGAATCTCATGGATGCGCGGTTCCCGATTAAGAGCCCATTGGACCTCATTTTTTGCCGGAATGTCATGATCTATTTCGATCGCCCCACTCAGGAGCAGCTTGTGAACAAGTTCTATCAGTATCTGAAGCCGGGGGGGCATCTGTTCATCGGTCATTCCGAAAGCCTGCAGTGGGTCGAGCATCCATTCAAGGTCATGGGCCCCACCATCTACCAGAAGGAGCGCTAATCGCATGGTACCCAGCGCCGCGAACCCGTTTTCGCATATTCGACGGATGCGAGATAGTCGGTTTCCTCATGAGATCGCGGCGATCTTGCCCGGGGAGTTTTTTGTCAGTTCCACTCCCATGATTGTGTATACCGTGCTCGGGTCCTGTATCTCCGCCTGTATCCGTGATCCGATCACGGGTGTGGGTGGAATGAATCATTTCATGTTGCCCAAGCCAAAAGACGGCGGAAACGACTCCTGGGGTGAATCGACTCGATACGGCTCCTATGCGATGGAATCGTTGATCAATGAAATCTTGAAATTGGGAGGCGTAAAGAGTCGGCTGGAGGTAAAGCTCTTCGGGGCCGGGAAAATCTACGAGGGGAATATCGACGTCGGAGCTCGAAATGCTGAGTGGGTCCTCACCTTTCTTGAAACAGAGGGACTCAAGGCGGTGAAAACGGATTTGGGAGACGTCTGTCCGCGCAAAGTTTATTATTTTACAGACTCCGGCCGCGTGCTCCTTAAAAAGATAGAACGGTTGAAGAATAAGACCATTCTTGAACGTGAGAATGAATATGCCACAAAGATCCAAACGGTCGAGAAGCCGGTGGAGGAGGATGTGACGCTCTTTTAGCTGACGTAGGCGGTTCTCATTTCATGGTCCTTGTTTGAAATTGTCCGAGAACAAGAAGCCTGAAACCCGAAACGTAGGGGTGTTCATGAAGAAGATTCGAGTCCTCAACGTGGATGATTCGGCATTGATGCGCCAGGTCCTGGCATCGTTGCTCGCAAAGGATCAGGAGATCGAAGTCATCGGTTCGGCACCTGACCCCTATATCGCGCGAGAGAAGATCAAGGCGTTGAATCCCGATGTCATTACCCTGGATGTTGAAATGCCGAGGATGGATGGCATCACATTTCTCGAAAAACTCATGCGGGGGCACCCGATGCCTGTCGTGATGGTGAGCTCTCTTACCGAAGCAGGCTGTCAAACGACGCTCCGGGCCCTCGAACTCGGTGCGGTAGATTTTATTACCAAACCAAAAATCGACCTTCGTGAAGGAATGGATGAGGTGGCCCAGGATCTGATCGCAAAAGTCAAAGCAGCCGCCTGTGCCAATCTGAAGCGCATCTCACTCGGGGATCGCCCTACGGCCTCTGCGCAGCCGAGCCAGGTGTCAGGTCGCAACGGATCACAGGCCATGATCAAGACGACTGATACGATTATCGCCATCGGTTCCTCTACCGGGGGGACGGAAGCTGTCAAAGATGTCTTGGAGGTCCTTCCTCCCAATACGCCGCCTGTTCTGATTACGCAACACATGCCTGAGCGGTTTACGAAGACCTGGGCTGATAGGATGAATGGGCTCTGTCGGATCTCTGTCAAGGAGGCAGAAGACGGGGATAGCGTGTTGCCGGGACATGCCTTGGTTGCTCCTGGCGGCTATCATATGGCGCTGGAACGGAGCGGCGCCCGGTATACCGTTCGCATCAATCAGGATCCTCCGGTCAATCGGCATCGGCCATCGGTGGACGTCCTGTTTGCCTCCGTGGCGCGTTATGCCGGTGCCAATGCTATCGGGGTGATTTTGACCGGGATGGGTGGGGATGGTGCAAAGGAATTGTTGACGATGAAACAGGCGGGTGCGTTCACGATCGCGCAAGATGAGGCGAGCTGCGTCGTGTTTGGTATGCCGAAAGAAGCGATCAAAGCAGGAGCAGTGGATAAGGTGCTCCCCCTGGGCGATATTGCCGGGGCCATCTTAACGCATGTGAGCCGTTGATGAGAGTGACGTGTGAGGCTTGAAGCGTATCTCGATTTGGATTCGGACGCTTCACGTGCATACAGCAATCGCGATGGTTCTTAATTAAGGAGGTTGATATGGCGATGCAGACGAAAGAGCGCCCGGTCTTGAATGGCGTGGTGCTCGAGTTGACCGGGGATCTCACCTATGCCAATCGTGAGCAATTTAAAACGGCGGTGGAGGCCATTCGGCAAAAGGGTTGCCGGCATTTGATCCTGAATATGGCTGAAGTCCGCTTTGTCGATAGTTCAGGGCTTGGACTGCTGGCGCTTGTGTCTCAGAATTTTAAACTGAGCCAGGGAAAAGTCAGCATGTTGAAACCGCAAAGCTATGTGCGTGAAATCATGAGTCTTGCAAATATTCAGAAACTGATCCCTGTGTATGACAATGAGCAGGATGCATTGGCGGCACAGCAGAAAGCAGCCTAGACGGACGTCGTGCCGCCTTGTTCCTGAAACGTATTGTGTGTAGGAATCGTACGGTTCGAGTTGCTTGTTTCAGGTTTCATGCTGCCTACACAGGGCCTCCAAGACCTGGAACTCGGAACCAAAAATCTAAAGCCCCACCCCAACTCAGGGTGCCCAATGCCCTCAACCTCGGTTGAACACAGGACGCACGTCACACCTCAAACCGTGCTCATCATAGACGATGAGCCGACGGCTCGTGTTGCGTTGGCGGCTCGACTCAAACGGCTAGGGTATCGAGTCCTACAGGCTGATGACGGCAAGGTCGGGTTGGACATGCTCCGCCGTGAGCGTCCGGATTTGACGATCTTGGACTGGATGATGCCCGAGATGGATGGCCCCTCGTTCTGTGAACTGGTTCGCCAGGACCCAGAACTCTTGTCGAGTCAAATTCTGATGATGACGAGCAATGATCAACCGGAGCAGATCGCGGAAGGGTTGGCTCGCGGAGCGGATGATTTTCTCAGCAAGGCCGCCAGTAAGTATGAAATCACAGCTCGCGTGCAAGCCGGGATCCGTGCTGCGGGTTTGATCAGACGCCTGGAAGACGTCACGGCGGAGATCCGTCGAAAGCAAGACACACTCGAACGTGAATTACAGTCGGCGGCGCGGTATGTCGAGTCATTGCTTCCCGTGTCGGGGACGATCGTTCCCGGTGTAGAGATGGTTCGTGTGTATCGACCATCACTCGGGTTAGGCGGAGATCTCTTTAACGTGGTCCCGTGGAGTGACAACCTGTTGGGGCTGTATCTGCTTGATGCGTCTGGTCACGGCGTTTCACCGGCCTTGCGATCTGCGTCCTTTGCCACGTTTCTTCGCCGAGAGAGCTTGCTCCGTCATGTCGGGTCGAGTGATCCCGGGGCGATCCTGACTGAAGCCAACAAGCACTTTCCACTCACGGAGAACGGGCACTATTTCACGATCGTGTTTGCGACGCTTGATATCCGCTCTCATACCCTCTCTTACGCGACGGCGGGGCATAGCGGGGTATTTCTTCATCGCAAGTCCGGCGAGGTCTATTGGATCGCGAAACCGAATCTCCCGCTGGGGTTTGATTCGTCGACAATCTACGGCACGGAAGTGCTTTCGGTTGACCCCGGTGATCGGCTCTATGTGTTGAGTGACGGTCTCTATGAAGTGCCGGACGCAACTGGCAATCTGTGGGGACAAGATCGTTTAGAGCAGCTCGTTTGTACGCTTGGCCGGCAACCTCTGTCGGAGGTCTTGTCCAGTGCGGTCAACGAGGCAGTTCGGTGGCTGGGGCATGAGCAATTCCCTGATGATGTGGCGGTCATGGCGGTGGAATTGAGGGAGACACAGACTCATGAATGATCGTCTGAATCAGGAACCAGCTTTTAACTATGAAGAGGCGCTTGCTCGTGTGGATCAGGACCTCGAGACGCTCCTGATGATGATTGAGCTGTTTCTAGAGCATGGTCCCAAAGATTTGGCTCAAGCCCAGGCGGCTCTCGCTGCTGGAGATGCTGCTGCGGTGGCGCGATCCAGTCATCGATTGAAGGGGGCAATTTTACAGTTTTGTGCTCCGGCTGCTCTCCTGGCCTGCAAAGAATTAGAAGAGTCCGCGAAAGCCGGAAACCTGACCAAGGGTGGGGATCTCTATGCCACGTTGGAGCAGGAGCTTCATCGCCTGCTGGCTAGCCTGCGTCCGATCCTTGACCAAGGAATGGCTGCATGAATATGCCGTTACCAGTGGATCAACTGTTGGTCATCGATCCCTGCGTGGAGACGCAATCGCAAATTGCCCGTTACGTGCAAGGCCGAGGGTTTGCGGTGACGAGCGTTCCCGACCCTGTGGTTGCAATGGCCAAAATTGAGGAGGCGGCTCCGGATGTTGTGATCACCGACATGTTTCTTCCGGGCGGTGCCGGAGTGGCGTTGGTCAAGGAGCTCAAGGCCCGGCATGAGCCATGTCCGGTGATCGTCATGGCGCAGAATGCGCCGGAACGACTGATCGTCGAGGCATTGCGTGGCGGGGCATTTGATTACCTGCACAAGCCCGTTGCCGAGGAAGAACTGTACTCCGTGCTGCAGCGTGCTCAGGACTTCCTGCCTTGTCATCCGCTGGATGTGCCGGGGGCTCGACAATTTGACTATGAGTTGACCATTGATTCTGATCCTGGGTATATCCCCGGAGTCATTTCGTGGCTGCTCAAGATGACCGCTTTTGCATTACCGCCGGTTCAGAGAATCCATATTCAGGGTGCGCTGCAAGAATTACTCTTCAATGCCGTTGAACATGGGAATCTCGAGATTCAAGACCTGGAAAAACAGGAGGCTCTGGCCAGTGGTTGTTATGATCAGTTGCTGGCTCAACGGGTGGCGCAACCGCGTCTCAGAGCACGCCGTGTGACAATTCGTGTGTTTCACGAGCGGAGTGAGAACCATCTGGAGTATCGGATCACTGATGAAGGAAAGGGATTCCCCTGGAGGACGGTGCTGGCACGATCTCAGGAAATCCGCGAATCGGAGGGTGCGAGTGGCCGAGGGATCGTTCTGACGCGAGCTTTTTTCCCAAGTCTGACCTACAATGAACGGGGGAATGAAGTCACGATCACAGTGCCACTAGGCGGGTGAGATGCATGGTTTCCTGTTTCGTGTTGCGGGATTCTGGTGTCCGACAAGAAACGTGAGACTTGCACCGCGAAGCTCAACCCCCCTCATGTTCCGCTAGAGAATCCGCAAGTATTCCACCGTACTATCTCCCTTGCCGGCATCTCGTTTCAAAATGACCAGCGAGCTCTTGGTGGTTTCATTGACGGTGATAGCCAGACGTGCCGAAAAATAATCAGACTTAATGTCGTAATCGTTTCGCAGTGTCCGGCCGATTTCTTGAAAGCTGCTGACCCGGTCGAGTTCCACTTTGGTCTTGAACGGTCGCCCCTGCACGATCTCCATCGCTACGGATTGAGTGACGGCCGGGTCTAAGGTCTGAAGCACGATCGGATCGGCCGTGTTGACATTCATGGCGGCACTGCCCTCCATGGGAAAGACGGTGATGTAGGGCGTGATCCGCTCGATGACCTCCGGCGTAAATCCCTTGATGAGCCTCAAATCCCCCAAGCCCGGGAGGGGACTGTTGGCGGCGCGGTAGGGTGGTCTCAAAGATTGATAGTAGAGGCTCTCGGCGCCGGCCGGCTGAGGGGCTTCGTCCTGGTCCACCCAATCGATGAGCGCATCAACCAGATTGGGGCTGATTCTCAGCAACTCAAAGAGTCGTTTGACCCGGGCCACCTTCTTCTTTTGCTCCAGCTCACCTCCTGAGGTCGAGGCAAGATCGTTTAGGTTCACTTTCCCCGTCTCGTCCCGGATCTGAGCGGTGAGGAACCCGTCGCCGATCGGCAACTGCTTGATCGGCATAGCCCAGATATCGGTCGGACCGTCGTATTTCTGGCCGGTCATCTTTTCCCGCAACAGATCTTGGAGCAGCACGGCTTTTGTGGCCTGGACGGCGGCCCGGGTCAGCATGGTGGCTTTATAGTCGTCGCGAAAGGTGGCGGCTGCTCGGTATTCTCGTCTGGCCTCTGCGTCGAATTCGAGTATGAGGGCGGTGAGGAGGGTCAGGACCAGGAGCGCAAGCAGTAATGCGATACCGCGATCATCAGCTCTTGGCATAACTCAAGACTCGAACGGTGGCATCGAGATTGACGGGGTTGTCGAATTTTGGACGGATCTGCAGATGGCGAACGTGTAGGTCATAGGGAGCCTGATTGATCGCAGCCAGTAACGCCAATAACTCTGGGAGTTGGACGCCTTCCAATCGGAGATCGACCGCGGTCTCTTGGTAGCCCTGCGCTAAGGACTGGACATGCGGCTGCATGCCGGTAATCTGTTCTCGTACCTGTGCCGTCGTCGCCGCCTCTTCGATGAAGGTGAGGAGCGAGAAATGGCTCTCAGGTTGAGGCATGCGGCTCTCGATCATGCTCAAGCGATCTCGCTTCGCGAGATAGGATTGGCCGAGTTGAGCCAATTCGGCAAGATCCTTCTGTTTGCGCGTGGCTTGGCGCTCCAGGCGCTCCAGATTGTCCAACAGTGGGTCGACAATCAGGACGAACAACACACTGAGTCCAAGCACGATCCCACCTGCGAGCAGGAGCGTCCGCTCTCGCCGAGACATGTGATGCCAGCGTTCTTTGAAGCCCTGTATCATGGCTTCTCCACCGTGACGGATATGCGAAAAACGACTTGATTGGGTGAGGCGCCCACGCGGGTTTCCGTGACGGAGACCTCCGCTAAGCGTGGGCTTGCTGCAAACGCTTGCTTGATTCGCTCCACCGCATCGAATGAGGAGGTTTCTCCCTCCATGAGGATGACCGCCCCATCCACGGTCAGCTCGCGTACCTTGATCATCGTACCAGGTGGAAGTTGTTTCACGAACGTCGAGAGAGTGAAGAGGACTTTTCCATCCGTGGCATCGACCAACCCGAGGGCCTTATCGAGGACGCCGATGCGGTATTTTGCTTGATCGACTTCCTCCCCGGGCGAGGCGCCCGTCCCGGTCCCAAAGACTTGCTCGTACTGACTGAGGAGCGCGGCTCTCAATCGTGTGACACGCTGGTCTTGCAGAAAGTAGTGAACCGAGAAGTCCAGGAGCGCCAGCACGGCGATGACTAGCCCTGCAATGATCGCCAAGCGGCGATTTTGCTTCATGGTGGCCACATCCGGTGATGCGGCGTCGGACACGCTTTTGAGGTCGAGCGCGAGCCCCAAGGGGGAGGACTTGAATCGCCACCGTGGGCGAACAATCTTGGGGTGAATGGCCAATCCGAATGCAATGGAAAATGCTCTTGGGGTGTCGGCTCCAAACCCCTGTCGTGGCCCGACTGCGTAGAGTCCTAATTGTCGAGAGAGGTGTCCGCCGATCTCCACCATCTTTGATCCGCCTCCGCAAATCCAGCAGTGGGTTAACCGACTCCGCTCGTTCCCTTGGTAGGCCTGCAAGGTAATACGAAGCTCCTTCACGATCGGCTCCAGCAAGCCGCTCACCTGGTCCACCGCGATGGTTCGTTTGTGGCGTTCGGCATCGGCGAAGCTGTAGGCATGTTGGGCGGCCAACGCATGTGTGAGGTGGTTGCCGCCCCACAGAATCGTTCGGAGCATGACCGGGCGTCCACCTTCTACCAGGCAGAGCGTGGTTTTGGAGGCACCGATATCGATGATCGCCAAGTCTTGCGGAACGGTTGCTCCTTCTCCTTGAAGGTATTGCGTCACGGAAAACAGCGCCATGGCATCGACGTTGATCGCGGAGGGTTCGATATCGGCCTGGGCCAGGAATCGGAGGTGCTCGGCGACTTTGTCCCTGGGTGCCGCCGTGACCAGCACCTCGGAGCCTTTGCTGTCGCGAGGAGGTCCTTCGAGAGACTGGCCGGGAGGCAAGACGAGGCTGTCGACCGCCAGGTCCTCAAGCGCCATTGGGACGAGGTTCTCAACTTCAAACGGAACGACTTGCGCCAGTTTGGCTGCATCGTTGAAGGGGAAGGAGAGGGTACGAACAAAGAGGTCTTGACAGGGGATCGCCGTGACCAATCGATCGGTGGCGTAGAGTCCGTGGCGCCAGAGGAAGCCTCGAAGGGATTGGACGCGCCGAGCCGGCTCCAGATCCTCCGGGCGGGAAAACGGCAAGGAATGTTGAAAGTAATCGACGGTTTCGCGTCCGCTTAGTCGGCGACGGAACCGGACGGCCTTCAACCCCGTTTGTCCGATATCCAACCCGACACATTCATTGACAATCGCCATGAATTCAGCCTTTACCTTCGTTTCGAGTTTCTAGTGTCGTGTGTCAATCCTACCGACAACATGCGACCTGGCACGCACAACCAGACACTCGACACCTGAAACTTTCCGACTACTTTACAACGCGATCCGTGCCTGTGCCAAGGTTCCTATGATCTTGACGGTGATGGGAGTTCCAGGAGGAAACGATGGGAGGCCGAGGGTTGCCGCCTTTGAGGCAAACCCAGGACCAGGGATCAGCGTCACCGTCAGCGCCAGTTGACTATTTGGGATCTGGTTTTGCAGAGTAATCTGTCCTTGGCCTTCAAACGATCCATCCAACCCCTCACCCTTCAATTGCGTGACATCGCAGACGAGGTTTCTACAGGAAAGCCCGGCTGCGGCCCTGCTGAATGTCAGCGACAAGATTTTGCCATTGCCAAGCGGAATCTGGTCGATCTCCAAGTCCGTGGCCTCTGCGGTCCAGGTTCCCTCGCTCCTCAGGACGTTGGGGGAAGAGGGATCGGAAGCCACTCGATGAGAAAATTCTCCGTTGAGAGTCCCCCGGGTGACGTATCGACGGATGAGTTTCGGTAAATCGACCTGTTGGAGTTGTCCCTTGAGTGTCAGCGGGCCGGCCATGGAGAACGTCGCTGCGGTGAGCGTCCCCTTGACGAAGTTTGTGCGAGGAGTCGGTTCGCTCAGTTGGACAAGAACGTCGAGGCCGAGGGTGCCTCGAAGTGCCTCGAAGACACCGAGCCGGGCCTGCAGGCTGGTCAGCTCAACCGGATCGAGGTTCGGTTTTGAGAGACTCACATTCCGCCATTCCAGGCTGAGCGGCAGTCCGATCGTCCAATCCGCAATGCGGATGTCCAGGCCGGTGGCTCGTTTCAGTTCTGCCACGACACGGTTCTGGAGCGCACTATAGGGGAAGGTGGCAATCAGGCAGAGGGCAAGGATGCTGATCCCGCCGATGGTCCATGACAGAATTTCTTTCCAGGCGTCAGGCCATTTGATGGTCATGATGTTCCAATGGTGACCCATTCCCGCACCGTCCACGGTGCGGCATCGGGATACTGAAATGTTATTTCAAGTAACACGGCTTTAGGCAACTTGCTGGCGTTTGGCCATTCGTCGAGCCAGACACGGTTCTGCTCATCGTAATAGCGGATATTGAACGCGTGAACTCGGTCGGCTAATTCCATTTGATCAAGCGATTCGTTGGTATCCGTCAAGGTATAGAGGTTTTTTCGAACGAACCGAATCAATCGATCGCGTTCGCGCGTATACACGACTCGAACGGCGTCGCTTTCCTTGGCCGTGGTGGTCACGGTAAGTAGCTCCTGGCTCATGGCGAGGATCGCCAGGGTATCGGCGGGCTGGCCGTCTTGTGTCCCGTTCATCCCAACCCACGGGTACGCGATCGACCGCTTGCTGAGTGCAATCTCTTCCGCCATCAAGCGGAGAATCTTCCTGACGGTTTGTTCTCGGGTCGTGTGTTCTCTCCCTGCCTCTACGGTCTGTGTCGTCGTCAAGAGTGACGCGAAGACCATGGCCGCGATGGTGCCGAGCAGCGTCACGGCGACCAGGACTTCAACGAGGGTGAATCCTTGTTGCCTGGTTGCCTTACGAGGGGAGGCGGGTTGCGAGCACATAGGTGCTGACCTCCAACGATTCTTCTCGCTCACCGCGCGGCCACGATATTTTGATGCGAACTTCTCGAACAAAATCGAGCGGAGTCGGTACAATGGTGCGCTTCCATCGATAGCCCACTGCTCGTGGAACCGCTTGAAGCGCGGTCTGAGATCCCAGCGGGAGAGGCGAGAACTCTCCCAGGGTTTCTCCAACGGCATACTGACCAGCGAGTTCAACCTCAAGAAGTTTCTCCTGTGCCAACAGGGTTGCGGCGGTGAGCTCGGTCGCCCGGCTTTGGAGATCGAGGTCAAAGTTTCTCAGACCAAGAAGGACGGGTAGCGCGATGGCCAGTACCGCAATGGCCAGGAGGACTTCAAGGAGCGTGAATCCACGCTCACCGGCCATGGGGTAGTTTGTCACAGAAATCATTGCACCCCGCGGGGGGGTGGGGGGCCTCCTCGTGCCGCTCCACCGGCGTCTGCTTGGGTGCTGGCTTTTAGGAGGATCTTCACACGGTCAGGGGTCAGGCGGTTTAGCGGTAGATCGAACCGTTCGTCACTGACCCGAATGGCCCCGGTCAAGGAATCGACCGCTACCCCCAAGAGATGACTTTTGTCGTCCATGAGATATATCGTCACCGGCTCGATCCGTCCATTGGGGAAGAATGTCACTCCCACTCGTCCCGACATACGTTTGTCTTGTCCGATGGAGACCTCAGTCAAGCGAATGGATTCCGGAAGCGGTCGCGGTAATTTCCATGCAGGATCCAGAGGAAGCCGTTCTTCTTTTCCTTCCACCACCATCATCCAGTAGAGTCCCTGGTCCAGGTCCAGGTAGAGCCTGAGCGGTGTTTGATCGATGGCCGCTTGGCCTTGGAAGGTTCGCAGCAGTCCGACCAGTTTCCTCCCGGTAGAGCGCAAGTCTTCCTCAAAGGTGATGCGAGGCAAGATCACGGCTAGGACTCCACCCAGCAAAAACAAGGCGATCAGCATTTCCAGGAGGGTGAAGCCCGACGATGAGCGTAGGTCGTGAAGGGTGAAGGGTGAGGGGTAGGAGGCGGAGGATTGCTCCTGAAGAGCTGATGACCGATGGCTGATCGCTGATAGCCTGATGCCGAGCCAATGATGAATCACCATTGATGTCTTTACTCTTTGTCGAGATTCCAATTCGTGATGTCGGCGTTGATGCCCTCACCCCCGACTTCACCATCGGTGCCGAGTGAGGTCACTTCGTAATCAAGTTTCTGATCCGCCCGTTGCACCGGGCTGAGATACTTGTAGGGATTGCCCCATGGATCTTCTGGCAGCTTGGGGAGGTATCCGCCGATCTTCCATTTCTTGGGGATCACTCCAACCGACGGCTTTTCAACCAACGCCTTGAGGCCCTGTTCCGTGGTGGGATAGATGCCATTATCCAGTTTATAGAGCTGGAGCGCCCCCTCGAGATTGCGAATCTGTACTTTAGCCGCTGTGCGCTTGGCATCATCGGTTCGGCCCATGATGCGCGGGACGACCAGCGCCGCAAGGATGGCCAAAATGGCCACGACAACCATAATTTCAATGAAGGTAAAACCGGCTGAGTTTGCCGTCGTTCGAAGGAACAGGTTGAGAGCCCCACAATGGTGTGCGCGCTGTTCCAGAATTTGAGTGCGGTGTGGGCCCTGAGTGTCGGAATCTGTCATGGTCAGTCCCCCTTTAGCTCGTTCACAGTTGTCAGTGCGCATATGTGAGTTTGTTTTCTTAATGGACCATTTGGCCCATCTCAAAGATGGGTAATAGTATCGCAACGACGATGAAAAATACGATCACGCCCATCACGAGAATCATGATCGGTTCCATCAGTGAGGTCAACCGTGTAATGACCCGTTCGACTTCGCCGTCATAGATGTGGCTCACCCGGCGTAACATCTCCTCCATCTCACCGCTTTTTTCTCCGACGGCGATCATGTGCGTGACGAGAGCGGGGAATTCTCCGCTGCGCTTCAGTGGATCAGCGATCGTCTCACCCTCGCGGATATTCTGCCTGGCGCTTTCAACCGTTTCCTCAAGCACTCGATTGTTCATGACCCGCTTGGAGACATCCAAGGCATCGAGCAACTGCACACCGCTTCCCAACATTGTGGACAACGTGCTTGTCAGTCGGGAGATGGAGACCATCCGTGCGACGTCTCCGATCAACGGGAGCTTCAATGTCAGGCGGTCCACCACCATGCGGCCTCGTTCCGTGCGGATAAATTGTCGAATTCCATAGATGCCGGCGAGAACCAGCCCGATCAACACCATCCAATAATCAGAGAAAACCTGGCTGGTCGACATGAGGGCGACGGTCGGCCATGGCAAAGCCTGTTTTTGTTGGGCAAAGACCTGCGTGATCTTGGGAACGACGAAGGTAATGAGGAAAAATAGGATGACGGTTCCGATGACCAACATGATCACCGGGTAGAGCATCGCATTGGTCACTTTGGTTCGGAGGGCTTGCTGTTTTTCAAGAAACTCCGCCAGTCTGAATAAAATCTGATCGAGTGCCCCACTCGCTTCACCGGCTCGAACCATATGGACATAGATAGGGGAAAAATCCTTGTCGTACGTTTCCAAGACGACGCTCAACGCTTTTCCCCCACGGACTTGCTCCCTGATGTCGGCGAGCAGGGACTTGATCGGTTTCTTTTCGGCCTGATCGACGAGTACGCCAAGGGCATCGACCAGCGGTAAACCAGCGACGAGCAGCGTGGCAAACTGCCTAGTGAGCAGGGATAGATCGTTGGCCGTGAGTACCGATGTTCGTCCGATGACCCGTGAGGGTTTGGTGCGGGTTGTGGATGCTGTTCGACTGGACGTTTGTCCCTGCTCTACGACATCGGTTGGGTAGACACCCTCTTTGCGAAGTTTCAACCGCGCGACTTTGACGTTTTCAGCGTCGATGATTCCAGTCGCTGTTCCCCCGTCACTGCGGTATCCCTGGTATTGGTAGACGGGCATGATCAACCGATTTCAGGAACGACCCAAGCCGGCGATGCAGCCTGATGCTGGTGGGACCGGACGTGGTGAGGGATGGAGAAATAGAATTGCATCAGTCTACGTCGATCTCTTGTTGGGTGATCCGCATGACTTCTTCCAATGTGGTCTGGCCCTGGATGACTCGCTCCGCACCTTCCTGCTTCAATGTCACCATGCCTTTTGCGATCGCTGTCTGTTTGATGGCAGTCGAGTCCGCCTTGCCGCCGATGAGTCGTCGAATGTCATCGTCCAATACCATCAGTTCAAAGATGCCGATACGTCCGCGATAGCCGGTTTGGGAACAGGCGGCGCAGCCGGCTCCTCGATACAGTGTCACTGCGGAACCAGGCGGTAAGTCCAGCCGACCCAGTTCGTCTTCACTGGCCCGATAGGGGCGCTTGCAGTCGGGACAAATCCGTCTGAGTAACCGTTGCGCCAGCACGGCGACGACCGATGAGGCGACCAGAAAGGGCTCAATCCCCATGTCAATAAGCCGTGTGGCGGCGCTCGCGGCGTCGTTCGTATGGAGTGTCGAGAAGACCAAATGTCCGGTGAGTGACGCGTGGATGGCGATCTCCGCCGTTTCACGGTCGCGGATTTCCCCGATCATGATCACATCAGGATCCTGTCGAAGAATCGACCGTAGCCCGGCGGCAAACGTGAGATTGATTTTCGGGTTGACCTGCATTTGCCCGACGCCAAGCAGCTGGTATTCGACCGGATCCTCAACGGTGATGATGTTCTTGTCCGGCGAGTTAATGTGGGTCAGTGCGGCATAGAGGGTGGTTGTTTTCCCGCTTCCCGTTGGGCCGGTGACGAGTATGATCCCGTGTGCCAGTTGGATGAGCTGGTGAATGACCACCAGACGGTCTTTGGAAAACCCCATCTCAGAGAGATTCAGTAGACGATTCTCCTTTTCCAGTAAGCGCAACACAACCCGCTCACCATGCGAGGTGGGGAGGACAGACACGCGGAGATCGACGTCCTTTCCGGCCGTTCGAATCGCGAACCGACCGTCCTGCGGCAGCCGTTTCTCGGCAATATTCAATCCGGCCATGATCTTGAGGCGTGCGATGATGCTGGCTTGCAAGTGTTTGGGCGGTGTGAGGACCGGGTAGAGGACGCCGTCGATACGATAGCGGACCACCAACCCCCGTTCGAACGATTCGAAGTGGATGTCACTGGCTCGTTGCCGAACCGCCTGGAATAGGACCGAGTTGACGAGTCGGATGATCGGGGCCTCGTCGGTCGCATCGAGCAGATCTTGCGGCTCGTCGAGTTCGTGCGCCAGCTGGTCGAGGCTTTCGTTCGCCGCGATATCCTCCATCACTTCTTCGGCGCCTGCCGGATTCGCAATGTCGTCGTAGGCTCGATTGAGCCTCGCGAGGAGCGCGACAGTACTGGTCAAGACCGGCGCGATCGGTTTCCCCAACAACAAGCGAAGATCATCCATGGCGACGGTTTCCAACGGATCACTCGATGCCGTAAGAATGGCTCCGTTTTCGTCTCGCATCGGCAGAACGCGGTAGCGCCGGCAGAAGGCGATCGGAACCTTCTTGATGACCTCATGATCGACATGTGTGCTGTCAAGGTGGGGGATCCAGGTCATGTCGAATTGCTGGGCCAGGGCTTCCAGCACCTGTTCTTCCCGCAGTATGCGCAGGTGCAACAGCACTTCTCCCAACCGACCACCCTTCTCCTGCTGGTAGGCGAGCGCTTCCTCAAGCTTCAGTTCCGAGAGGTGAAACTTTTCCCTGAGAATCTCTCCCAGGCGTGGCCGCGTCACACTGACATTGGGTCGCTGGGGCTCGTCTTGTTCAGACACGTATTCTCTGACCTCTTACCCGTAACTCACGTACTTGAGATGGGGGTTCGCTATCGAGTCTTACTATCTTTCCAAGGGTAAAGATACTCTCCCTGAGGACGACCTGGCAAGAACATGGAAAGATTGTTACGGAAAATCGAGGCCTTGTGCCTGTCGTTCAGAGTGATCTTTCGTGACACATCGAGTTTCAGGTTTCACGATTCGGAGCTCAGGTATTGAGCAGGCACCAGCAACTTGACGTGAGAAACTCGAAAATCTTCGGCTGTTGCGTTCCGTAGATTGTGCCACTGCCAACGGTGGGATCAGCGAAGTTCGTACGTGATGGTCGATCGTTGGTTGTTTCGGACCAGGTCGAGTTTCACGGTCTGCTCGTTTTTGAGTTGCTGAAGTAGATTCAACATGGTACTTGGATCTCGAATATCGACGCCATTGACCCGCTGCAGCACATCTCCAGTCTGGACCCCGATTTTTTCGTAAAAGCTCGCGGGTGCAATGTAGTCCAGACGAAACCCGTTGATGGCGCCGTTGACCGTATTCGGTACCGCTCGTGCCTGTGAGAGGAGTTTCGGGAGGTCATTCATGGCCTGTTCCACTTCACGACGATCCACCACTTTGCGAAGCGGCGACATTGGTGGGGCGGTCGCCTGGGGACCGGGAATAGCGCCAGGAGTACCCATCTGCGCGGCCAGTCCTTCCGAGATCCCCAGTTCCAACAACTCTTCGACATTGCCTTGACGGATGATAATTCCCTTCCGACGGATCTCGGTGACTTCGCCGAGATCGAGTACGGAGTCGTGCAAGTGGTACAACGATTGCTGTTTCGAGGAAAGTTCTTCTACGATGGCAAAGACACCACGCTGATCACCGAGTACCGTGCCGATCAAGCGAAGCTTCCCAGCCAGCCCGAGGGACGCTCGAACTACTGGACCGCTGGATCCTCGTCGGCCAGACGAGGTGCCGCCGGTCGATCCATTCTCAGGAGTCTGTGGAAGCAAAAAGAGACCACTGGAGCGAATATGCTCGATGGCCTGCGTCGGCGAATAGGACGCGATCAACGGCGTCCCTGCCGAGGGGCCATTCCCGGATCCCGCAGCCCGTTCCGGAATAACGTAGAGGGTATCGGCCACAAACGCATTGATGGCATGTGCCAGGAGTAACCCGGAGACCCCCATACACAGCAACAAGCCGATGCGGCGAACATTTTGAGGAGCAACAGTTGCCACAGACAATAGTCTCTCCGCTCTCGATGATGGAGTATGGTATCTGGTCTGCCTTCGTCGCCGCAAGATTCTTTTATTAACGATTTATTTACATGATGTGGGTAGACTAGTCCATCGAAGCTGGCAATAATCCCTTTGCCTGATGGTAGAAGAGGAGGTTCTCACTCGTGAAGAAAGCACTCATTACCGGGATTACGGGCCAGGATGGTTCCTATCTATCGGAGTTTCTCCTTGGCCGAGGATACGAAGTCTACGGGATTATCCGTCGGTCCAGCTCGTTCAATACGGGGCGTATCGATCCTATTTATGAGGATCCACACGTACCGCATCGGCGGCTCCATTTGATCTACGGCGATCTGAACGATGCCAGTTCTCTGAATCGGATCTTGCGTACGGTCCAACCTGACGAAATCTACAACCTTGGCGCTCAGAGTCACGTCCGGGTCAGTTTTGATATTCCCGAGTATACGGGGGAGATTACAGGACTGGGCACGATTCGGCTTCTGGAAGCCATTCGAGAGTCGGGACTCAAGCCGAAATTCTATCAGGCCTCGTCCAGTGAGATGTTCGGCAAGGTGCTGGAGGTGCCCCAGAAAGAAACAACGCCGTTCTATCCAAGGAGCCCCTATGGAGCGGCGAAGGTCTACTCCTACTGGATTACCGTCAACTACCGGGAGGCCTACAATCTCTTTGCATGCAACGGTATTTTGTTCAATCACGAATCACCCAGGCGTGGTGAGACCTTTGTCACGAGGAAAATCACCAAGGCCGCCGCCCGGATCAAGCTCGGCGTCCAGCAAGATTTGTTTTTGGGTAATCTCGACGCGAAGCGTGATTGGGGCTATGCCGGTGACTACATCGAAGCCATGTGGATGATGCTGCAGGCTCCGACTCCGGATGACTATGTCATTGCCACGGGGGAGACTCATACGGTCAAGGAAATGCTTGAGCTGGCCTTCGATCGCCTGCAACTCGATTGGAAGAAGCACGTGAAGATCGATGCCACATACTATCGCCCGACGGAGGTTGATCTCCTCATCGGTGATGCCGGCAAGGCGAAGAAACAGCTTGGTTGGCAGCCTAAGGTGCGCTTTGAAGAGCTGATCGCCATGATGGTCGATGCCGATCTGGCAGCGGAAAAAGAGAAGTTAGACGGGACTAGGAAGCGAAGCTAGGACATGGAGTAAGGTGGAAGAGATGTCATTTTGGAAGGATAAGCGTGTCGTTGTGACCGGGGGGGCTGGGTTTCTGGGCTCATTCGTCGTCGATCTGTTGCGAGACAAAGGGTGTCGCCAGATCGTCGTTCCACGGAGCAAGGACTACGATTTGGTGCAGATGGATGCTGTTCAGCGACTCTACAGTGACGCACGGCCTGATCTGGTGATCCATTTGGCGGCGCGCGTTGGCGGGATCGGGGCGAACCAGGCGAACCCCGGTCGGTTCTTCTATGACAACCTGATGATGGGCACGCAGCTGATCGAAGTTGGACGCCAAGGGGGGCTGAAGAAGTTTGTGGCGCTTGGCACCATCTGTGCGTATCCCAAGTTCGCTCCCATTCCCTTTAAGGAAGACGACATTTGGAATGGATATCCAGAAGAAACCAATGCGCCGTACGGGCTGGCGAAGAAAATGATGTTGGCACAGTCGCAGGCGTATCGTGATCAATACGGATTTAACTCGATCGTCCTCTTCCCGGTGAATCTGTACGGCCCGCGAGACAACTTCGATTTACAGACCTCGCATGTGATTCCAGCGTTGATACGAAAATGTGTCTCGGCGAAGGAGGAGGGGCGCACGGAGATTACGCTGTGGGGAGACGGATCCCCGACCAGAGAATTCTTGTACGTCGAGGATGCTGCCGAAGGTATTCTGCTTGCCGCCGAGCAGTATGAGGGGAACCTTCCGGTCAATCTCGGGACGGGTGAAGAGATCTCGATTCGCGATCTGGCTCGATTGATTGCAGCCGAAGTCGGGTTTACCGGTCAGATTCAGTGGGATGTCACGAAGCCGAACGGCCAGCCTCGCCGCTGTCTTGATGTCAGCCGTGCTAAGCAGCTCTTTGGCTTTCAAGCCAGGCACGGGTTGAGCGATGGAGTCAGGAAAACCGTCCAGTGGTTTCAATCCCATAGCCAGTCGATCCGCGAAGTGCACTTCTGATGGTCTTCGTCATCGATACAATCGTCTCCCCGGCGATCACATCTATTGACCCGATACTACTATAAGGTTGCTCTCAGCATTGAGAGTGACTACCATCACGTGAGGTACGTGATTGGATCACTGCACATATGAGGTGTTGAGTGAAGCGCATTGATATCATTGCGGGGGCACGTCCCAATTTCATGAAAATCGCGCCGATCATCGAGGCGCTTAAGGCCGCTGAATGTCGAGGAGGACCGCTCCGGTACCGATTGATCCACACCGGTCAGCATTATGACCGAGCGATGTCGGGCAGCTTTTTTGAAGAACTTGGGATTCCCGATCCTGATATCAATCTCGAGGTGGGATCGGGGACTCAGGCCGAGCAAACTGCCGGCATTATGATCGGGTATGAGAAGATTCTATTGAAAGAACGGAGCGAGCTCTGTCTTGTCGTTGGCGATGTGACGTCGACGATGGCCTGTTCCATCGTGGCACGCAAGCTGGGTGTGCCGGTGGCACATGTCGAAGGTGGGATTCGATCAGGCGATTGGACGATGCCGGAGGAGATCAACCGAGTCGTGACCGACTCGATCACCAACTGGTTCTTTACGACCAGCGACACGGCCAATGAAAACCTGCGACATGCCGGTGTTACCGATGACCGGATCTTTTTTGTCGGCAATACGATGATCGATACCCTGCTCAAGAATGTGTCACGATTGAAACCTCCGGCCTGTTGGCCGTCGCTGAAGCTGGAGCCGCAACAGTATTTTGTGATCACGCTGCACCGCCCTGCCAATGTCGACGGAGAGCTGCAACTGCTCAAGCTGCTCCACGCGATTGCAGAGGGTACGCAAGGGTTACCCGTGATCTTTCCTGTCCATCCTCGAACAGCCAAGAATCTGCGAGAGGCAGGGCAGCAACTTCCATCACTGCACTATATCGATCCATTGGGCTACCTTGAGTTCAATTACCTTGTCAATCATGCCAAAGGAGTGATTACAGATTCCGGTGGGATTACTGAAGAGACGACGGTGTTGGGTGTGCCCTGCCTCACGCTGCGTGACAACACGGAGCGGCCGGAGACCATCACGATTGGCACAAATGAATTGATTGGAACCGATCCGAGCAAGCTCCCTCCCGCACTCGCGCGCTTGACGGCCGGGCGATGGAAGAAAGGAGCGATTCCTCCGCTGTGGGATGGGAAAGCGGCGGAGCGGATTGTAGAACATGTGGAGCGATTGCTGCAGTGACTCATGCCGGAGTTTATCGAAATGGTCAGGGACAATTTGCAACCTCTTTCCTGCTCCACGCTGTAGCTTGTCAAGGCAGTTATTCTGGAGCGATGGGTTCCTCGAAAACTACTTAACTAGTGTCAGTGCTGATTTCTTCCTGCCACCCAACTGGTCTGTCAAAAATTGATTTTAAGTTGTCACAGGTTCAGGCAACCAATATCATCATAAAACCATTCCGACTCAATTGGCCTGAGACCGTCGGCGCTCAGCTTCAAAAGCCATTATGACAGCGTACTCTAACCGATGAACAGTCGGGCATAGGACCTTATACGCTTGCCCCATATTTCACTAGGCGATAGCTCGGCCATGGAAGCCGGCCGGTGTTTTAGTGCCGTGCGGTGGCAAGATGGCAGAGAGGACTAGTATGACCGAGCATGTGGATGGAGTGAGGATGAGCGCCATTTACACGAGTGGAAAGTATCTGGAAGTAACACAGACATGGCATGCAGAGGACTCTCCGTGGAAGGCGTCTCAAATCCTAAAACTCCTGGTGAAGAATAATGTTGTGCCTCAGCGGGTTGCGGAGATCGGGTGCGGTGTTGGCGGTGTCCTTAGAGAGTTATCGAGGAAGGACCTCCTCTTGAATACGCAATTCCAGGGATACGATATTTCCCCAAAGGCGATTGAGTTGGCCAATCGAGCGAAAGAAGTAAATACCCAATTCCATTGTGAAGATCTGCTCTCAGACAGCAATACGGCATATTTTGATGTACTTCTTGCGGTCGATGTTTACGAGCATGTGCCAGACTACATGGGTTTCTTGGCTAAGTGTCAACAGAAGGCTATGTATAAAATATACCATATTCCGCTTGATCTGCATGTTTCATCAGTGCTTCGAAATACATTCATTGCAAATAGATATTCCATAGGACATCTGCACTACTTTACAGCCGACTCCGCAATTGCCACGTTAAAAGATACAGGGCATCAAATTGTAGACTGGGCCTACACCAATCCATCTTTTGAACTGTTCATGGAGCATCCATCGTTCAGAAAGGCCATGGCCAATGTTCCTCGTTATCTATGCTCGAAAGTGAGCGTGCCCTTCACGGCGCGGGTTCTGGGGGGGTATTCGCTGTTGGTCTTAGCACATTGAATAGAGGAATACGTGGGAAGCATTGTGCGGCGATCTAGACTCCGTGTGATGATCAGCATTCCAGTTCGGAAATGGCAAGAGCGATGGCAGATGTTACGTGTTTCTGCCAAGAGGGGATAGTGGTGCAATACAATTAGCTGTGAGGTGAAACGTGAAAATGTTTGCTAAGGTGCGGAAACCTCTGGCCCTGGTAGCAGGCGCCATTCTCCTGGGGTTTGGTGCCGTGTCCTACTTCAGCGTTCCCGGAAATGCTGCAACGTCCAATCTTGGCCCCATCCTTGTGCATATCGTGAATCCGATAAGTGGGCAACCGATCCTCCCCGATATCGTTTCCCTTCCAGGAAAGCCGCACACCGCTATAGGTATGGTCGCCTGCCGAGGTGAATACGAACCCGCGAGCTTCGTTATGCGACCCATGGTCCGCGATCTAGAGAACTTGCGGATTTCAGTCAGTGACCTTGTCGGTAGTGGTGGGACCATCCCTAGTTCCCATATGGACGTACGATTTGTGAAAGTATGGTTTCAGGCAGGCGGAGGTTGGAGTACGGTCGGCTTGTCTCATATGGGGCAGGCGAAGATTCTAGTGCCCGAACTTCTTCTCAAAGATGACGGTTTAGTTCAGCTCGATGAACAGTCAAAGGCCAATTTCCTCAGACTGAAGTTCCCCTCCGGTCCAAAGCTGGTATCAGTTAGCGAGCCAGCTGCGCTGAGCGGTCGCATTATGGGCTCTGTTACGGAATTTCCTATTGCCGATGCCGCTGAACTTCAACCGCTCACGATTCGTCGAGGTGATGCAAAGCAGCTGTGGTTAACCATGCATGTTCCCATTGATGCAAAAGATGGAAACTATAGTGGACGGCTGACCCTTACTGACGACAAGGGATTGAGTGAGACTCTCACTCTCAATGTTCAGGTCCTTCCTGTGGACCTTCATGCTCCAAGGATCCAATATAGCATCTATTATCGGGGAACGCTTTCGGAAGTCCCAAGTATTTCATCGGAACGAAAGGGGCAGGTGCAATTTCTTGCTGAGTTGCAAAACATGTTGGCACATGGAGTCACGTATCCGACGGTGTATCAGCCGCTAGATCGAGCGGCATTGGGAAAGACAATGGAACTACGCAAGAATGTTGGATTAGATTCATCCACGCTGTTTTATTTAGGGACTGGTACCGGAAACCCGGAGACACCTGGCGAACTCAATGGGCTGAAGCGACGGGTGAATGTCATCAAGGAGATAGCGGGTGAGTATGGTATTGAGAAGGTCTACCTGTACGGCATGGATGAAGCCAAGGGGGAAAAGCTAGTTTCCCAGCGGAGAGCGTGGCAACTGGTTAGAAATGAAGGGGTCAAGGTATTTACGGCCGGACAGGCAGAAGCATTTCCCGTAGTTGGAGACTTGCTGGATCTCCTTGTGATGGCTGGAAAATTACAGAAGGCTCAGGCGGAGAATGTTCATCGGGCCGGGCACAAGATTTTCTCTTACGCCAACCCGCCAACCGGGCCCGAGAATCCAGAGATATTCAGACGAAACTATGGGCTTGAGTTATGGAGAAATAACTATGATGGAGCCATGCCCTATGCCTACCAAGACTCGATGGCATTCACGTGGAATGATTTTGACCACGCCCGCTATCGCGACCATAATTTTACGTATCCAACCGTTGATGGTGTCATAGACACTCTTGCATGGGAAGGATTTCGAGAGGGCATTGATGATGTTCGTTATGTCACGACATTAGAAGATATGCTAGAAGCCGTTCCCGGGCCGCACACTCCTGCAACTATTGAAGCCAGACGATACGTTGAAAGTTTGCGATCAGCTCTTCCTCCAAACCTGCAAGAGGTGCGAGCCAAACTCGTCTATCACATTCTTCAATTATCTTCTCCCAGTCAGGCAGCGTCATCCGTTGTGCCGCTGCAGATTGATTGACAACAGCCCATCGTCATGCCGTTGAGCGACCGGTAAAGGGCACATCACATTGACTGGCACAGTAGACATTAGGGCCGGGATCAAGACCATTGTCCCGATCTTTATGAGCTTGGCAGGGTCTGGGTTCCTCGCTTTTCTCACTCAGGTGCTACTAGGGCAGAGTCTAACGGTTGAAGAATTCGGGCTACTCAGTATGGCGATGTCGATCGTCGTCATCATGAGTGGTGTCATAGGATTCGGTATGCCAAGTGTTTGGCTACTGATTTTTGGCCAAGAAGGATTGGGCGGGTTTCCATGGATAAGACGATCATTTAAGTTTCTGGCACTTTGGGGACCGCTGGTGCTGATGATAGCTTGGGTCATACTCCTGGGAGTATACGATGATCCGCGGCTGCTGGAAACGATTGGGTGGCTGCAGGTGATGGTTGTCATGCAAGTCCTGGTGGAATTGCTGATTGCCAAATTGCAAGTTGAAGCAAGGTATGGAGTACTTTCAATCTGGCAAATACTTCCACATCTGGGTCGCCTGATAGTCGCGGTTGAGATTTATCTTTCCACGGCTCCGACGCTCGAGATAGTTGTCAAAGGCTATGGGATTGTTTCGGCGTTTCTCATTGTGGCTTCAGGGGTTGGATTGTTGTCACTGACGCCAACGAGGATGCGGTTATCAGGGTACACATCGGAGAAAGATCCGGCGCAAAAGCTCTCACGCGACGACCCAAGTTTCAAGGCACTCCTGAATCTTGCATGGCCGTATGCCGGGTCTGCAGCCTTGGCCATGCTCTATGGTCGAGCTGATATCGTGCTGCTCGCAGCTCTGGTGAGCCCCAGTGCGGCTGGACAATTTGCCATGGCCGCAACATTTCTATTGGTCGTGTTTCTTATCCCTCAGGCGATATATCAAAAATTCCTTTCACCAAAAATACACCGCTGGTATTACGGGGATTGGCCGAAGTTTCTGTCTGTCTATCGTCTAGGCTGTGCCGTCATGACCATGTTGGGTGTTGGATGCACCGTCACGATGTATTTGTGGGGAGCATCTCTTGTGAGTGTGTTTTTTGGAGACAAGTACGGTCAGTCTGGCCACATCCTCTCCCTTTTGTCCGCCTGCATTGTGCTGCGGTTTGTCTCGAGCAGTGTGGAAAGTGCATTAATGTCGAGGGAGTTCGGGAAGTACAGGTTGTATTGCCAAGTTATGTCAACCTGTATAGGAGTCTCTTCTGCCTATGTACTTATAGTTCACTACGGGATCACCGGCGCAATTTGGAGTAGAATTATTACGGAATGTTCGCTGTTGGTAGGGTATGTGTATGTGTCGTCACGGTATGTTCTTGGTGAGCACATATGGCCTAGCTGGTCGCTGAAGCTTCATCAAGAGTGAGCCAAAGGCCCCGCAGAAGAATCGAGCATGAACCATTGGTGGTTACTATTTGTGCTTAACGTACCGCTTCTGCAGGAAGCTGTCAGGAAGTATCTGATTTACTCGGATCTCGTCTTCCTAGGGGGAGATGTTTTGGTGTTGGCGACGGCGATTGCTGTTGGCCTTCGAGGTCGATTGAATGTGAGAAATATTCCGATGGCGTTTGTCGTATTGAGCGCGGTATTTCTTTTCGTGACGGCAAGCCATTATACAATTAGTGGAAACCATATAGGAGTCTATGGGGTCGGGTTGCGGGCAACGTTTCTGCCCTTGGTGTATATGCTGGTCTCAGCCAGATATCTGTCTGCGGTCGACAGCGGCTATGAGCGCATATTCTCCTGCGTCAACGTCTGGATCATGATCATCGGTATCATGGCGATCATGCAGATTGTCCTGGGTAAGAATCATCCCATCAACGCAGTTTGGGGAACATCGGCGCTGGGAGTCGGGGACTTCGCCACAACGGATAAAGGGGTTCTGATCCCCGGTATGTTTCGGCCTACCTCCATTTTCACCCATACGGGAAAGTTCGGACAGGTCATCTTTACCCTTGTGCTTTTCAAGTGGTGCTACTTGCTATTTGCGGCTATAAAACGATCGCCATGGCCGTACGCGCTCATGCTGTTTGATTTGGCCATAATACTGATTTCCGGACAGCGTGCGGCCCTGATGTTTCTCGTGCTGTCTATCGGAATAGTGGCGTTGGGTACACGCCGACATGGCATAGGTGTTTGGAAGATTCTAGTCCTGGGCCTGCTCATTATTGGTGGAGTCTCCGGGGCGTGGGTTGCAAAGCCGGATATGGCCATGGCCGTCTATGAGCGTTTTGCCAGTGTCATCAATGCCATTCCTCTCCGGCTAGAGGGAAATCTATGGCTCCCCATCCAGACGGTCATGGAAGACCATCTCATGTCAGGGGAGGGGCTTGGCTATTTTACTTTTGGAGCCCGCAGTTTTGGCGGCACTCTGGTGTATGAGGGAATCAAGCTTGAAGGCCTGGGCGAGAGTTCTCTCATCCGACTCTCTGGAGAAGTGGGGCTTCTGGTTGCGATGACCATAATATTGGCTTACCTGACGGTGGTTGCTCGAGCCTGGCACTTTTATCGGGAACATCGCGGGTCTCCCGTCGCTTCCGGTGCATTGTTTTTTAGTATCTGGGTGATGTGTCTGATGTTGTGGTCAAACACGGCTGACGTGTTTGCAAATTCAATTGTAACCACTCTTGGATTTGCCTTAGGTGGGGCGACCTTGTGTAGTTTGCAAAGTATGCATGGAGGTGAGGTGGCTTCGGAGAGTGTGAGTAGCGACAGGTTGACCGAGGGTTCGCAAAGCCAAGGGTTAAACAGTCGAAATAAACTCTGGTTACTACAGGAGTGAGCGGAGCCGCATTCCCATGTCCTGCCTTTGCGTGAGTATGTATGAGGGGCTGAGAACGGAATGCAATATTCTTATGATCGTGTGTCGTTGATGAGGGAGTGTATATGAATAGGATGACTGATCAGACACTTGAGGACATCTTTCACAAACTACAAAACCTGTTCCCGTTTCATGGCTACTGTGACCGCACCATGCTGGAGGAAGTCTCGGTGATTGTTCGAGAGCTTCGCAAGTTTCTGCCGGATTTTGAGCAAAGGCGTTTGCTTGATATTGGGAGTGGCCCAATGGATAAGACAGCCATGTTCAAGTTTCTTGGCTTTCAATGTTGTGCCGCTGACGATCTTACCGACCCGTGGCATCAAAGAAATGGCAACGCTGGTAAAATTAAAGAGTTTGCTGCGCTGACGGGAATTGAGTTTTTTCATCAAACGCCAAATGATTACGCCATACCATTTGAGTCAGAGTCTTTTGATGTGGTGTCTGCGCTCGGAGTGATAGAGCATCTTCACGAGTCACCTCGAGCCTTACTGAACACAATGGGTAGGTTCGTTCGCCGAGATGGATTGCTTGTAATCGTCATGCCAAACTCAGTGAACCTCAGGAAGCGGCTATCGGTTGTGTTAGGGCAGACTAATTATCCATCCATCGATGCGTTCTACCACTCGGCTGGGCAGTGGCGAGGACATGTTCGCGAATACACCTTGAGCGAGACCGCCTTCATCTGTAAGGCAGCAGGTTTTGAAGTTCTTACCCAGCGTACGTTCGAACATCTCGCCTGCAAAAAATTGTCCACGCCTTTACGGGAGTTCTATCTGATGCTAACTTCGATCCTCCCTACATTGGGGAGTGGTTTGTTGGTGATTTGTAGGAAGCCCGCATCATGGAAACCTCAGGTAGAAGATCCTGAGGCCTTCAGGGCTGCGATATCCAGAGCGGTGCCGCAGGCCGTCGCCTAGGGTCTCCTAAATGGAAGCGCAGAGACTGAGTCTGACTGCCAGCATGCTGTGCTCTGATGAGGAGAGTGTAAAGACCTCATGCTTATTTGATCGCACCTAGCCGGGTTTGTCTATAGGGCCTGCTTACGCATGCCTCATACAAGTATGATCTTGCCGAAGCTGTCTTGAGAGCAAGAGAGTTTCCGTGGGGGGCGTTCCTATACGAACGTCGGTCACAGAGGTTTGCGTCGTCCCCCCTGCACGTGTACAGCTTGAGTGGAGGGCCTATCTTGCACGTTTTGCTTAATTGCTCAACGCTCGTAAAGGGAGGAGCGTTGCAAGCGGCGGTGTCGTTTATTGGTACTGCCCTCGCAAGAGTGGATCACATTAGGTGGCATTTTGTGATTTCACCGAACGTCGCTGTGGAACTTCAAAAGTCTGGCCTCAGGCCTCAGCCACAGCAGATGGCAGTCATCGACGAATCTCCGGCAAGAAGCAATCGAAGCCGGAAGATGCTTCAAACGTTAGTGAAAGAGATTAACCCTGATCTCGTGTTCACGTTCTTTGGTCCTGCGTACGCTGATTTTGAAACTCTACATCTCTGTGGAGTGGCAGATGGATGGGTGACTCATGGAGATCAATGGGCATGGAGGACCGTCCGTAGCCCCATCGAGGCCATTACGTTGTTGGGGACTATTCTGTATAAAGCATGGATGTTTAGAAGGGCAGATGCCTGGGTTACAGAATCCGAGACTGCAAAAACAGGGTTAGTCAGAAGACTGGGCATTTCCGAAGAGCGCATCGCAGTGGTCCCCAACAATTGTGCGGACCAATACCTGCATTCGGAGGCGATTGCAGCGATGCCATCACCGCATGAGACACTAAACATTCTCTGCTTGTCAGCCTATTATAAGCACAAGAATCTCGAGATCATACCTGCTGTTGCAAAAGAGCTTCAGGCTTGTTGCCCGAACCGTCAGGTGAAGTTTGTTCTGACCTTGCCAGGGGAGAGTCCTGGACTCAAGAAGATTCTCTCCCAGGCTGCTGCGCTTGGTGTGAGTGATCGGATTGTCAATGTGGGGCCTGTTCCAGTCAGCCGAGGCCCTGAAATGTATCAAACTTGCCAGATGCTCTTTCTTCCCTCAGTGCTTGAGACCTTTTCTGCAAACTACCCGGAAGCCATGGCGATGGGCCTGCCTATTATTACGACAAATCTAAGGTTTGCGAGGGATGTGTGTGGAGCATCGGGTGCCTATTTTGAACCAATGAATGCACGGGATGCTGCACTTACAATCGGGAGGGTCTGCGAGGATGAGAGGTTATGGACATCTTTGATTGCAGAGGGGAAGCGCATCCTTCGAACGTTGCCAACCCAAGCGATGAAGTATGAGCTGTACAGAAACTGTATTGACGAGTTGTATCATCGGTACGGCAGTCAGGGTCGGAAAGTGCTTAGGCATGACCAAGTCGATGCGCTGAACCACTAGGAGCCAATCCAGACGGCACATGATTTTTGTGGGAGATATAGCTATTCCAACCGCGGCATGTGGAGAACCGCCATTGACCGAACGTTATTTCGGTGCGAGCACGCTAGTGGCAAATCTTGAGGGGGCAATTCGTCACGAAGGTGTGGAGCCTCGGGGCACGCACTTATACAATGATCGGAGCGTGCTGGCCTATCTCCAGAGAAATCATGTTCGCTTGGTTTCGCTTGCGAACAACCACATTGTCGATATTGATCGTTCCCCGCGGGTTACGATTCGAATGCTACGCGAGCATGGGATCCTGTCGTGTGGCGCAGGCGATTCGTTGGAGGAAGCATCACGCCCAGTGCTTTTACAGGATGCAGAAGGTGATGTCGTATTTTTAAGTTTCGGTTGGGACATCATTGGATGTCGGGTAGCATCTGCGAATAAGGCCGGTGTAAACCCACTATCTTTGGATACGGTTCTTGCCAGTATTGATAAAGCGCAAAAGATATTTCCTGAGAAGCCGATTATCCTGCTCATGCACTGGGATTATGAGTTAGAGCTCTATCCTCAACCGATGCATCGCCAAATTGCCGGCATGGCCATAGATCGTGGAGCGTCTGCGGTAATTGGATGCCACAGCCATTGTGTTCAGGGCATCGAACTGTACAAGAACAAGCCCATTGTATATGGGCTTGGCAATTGGTTTTTCCCCGAAGGGCAGGTGTTTGGCCGAAATGTTCGATTTCCTGACTTCGCCCTGCGCCAGCTCGCGTTTGAATGGGTTCTGTCTACCCAGGAAATGAATTGTCATTGGTTTTCCTACAATCGAAGGACAGGTGCCGTTGACTACGACTTATCGGAGGCATTGCGAGAATCTGCAGATATTGCGCGGCTGACGCCATTTGCTGGTATGGAGCACCGCGAATATGTGAAATGGTTCAAGCACCACCGCCGAAAGAAAATTCTCCTTCCTGTGTATCAAGATTCTCGGTCTTACGTTGGGAATAAACTGAGAGATGTATGGGTGAAGGCGCGGCATCTGTTGGTCTGCTTTGCATCGGCGACTCAACTGAAGGGTGGTCTGCGTTGACCGAGGTGAATAGAGGAACCGTCCAGCAATTCCTCAAGTATGAATCTCATGGGATATGCCTGCGTTGCGTCAAGACCGTCGAGAAGAACAAGTGTTTGGGTACTATATCCGTGCATTGGGTTAAGATTGGCACTATCTAAGCCGTGGCTTTTCAGGGGAAAGACTGACCAATGACTGCCGAGGATGTGTACAAGTCCCTTCCTATTACCCTGCAACATGTGGCCTGCTCCGTGGAAGGTTGGAGATTATCCAATCGGAGATACAACCACGAGTTCCGGGAAATCCAGAGGACATTGGATAGGCGTGCAGGGAGTCTATTGGAGGAGCAGAGGCAACTCAGAAGGGTCCGTCTTCATGCACACGTCCAAGCTGCCCTCGGTTGTCCCTTCTGGAAGAAACGATTTGAACAGCATGGAGTAAACGCGTCAGTTGAAAACCTAGAGGATGAAGTGAGGAAGTTACCGGTCTTGACAAAACCTGAAGTACAAGAGCACGCAAAGGTGATTCGAAATCCTGGAGTGGAAGAGGACCGTCTTTTATCGAGTCATACGAGTGGGACGACCGGCAGCGGTTTGGTCTTTTATGAAACCGTGACTGCAGAGAAAGAACGATGGGCTGTTTGGTGGCGGTATCGAGCATGGCATGGCCTGACTCAAGACATGTGGTGCGGCTATTTTGGTGGTCGGTCGGTGGTTCCTTTGCGCCAGTCTGCTCCACCATTCTGGAGACTTAACTATCCTGCTCGACAGATTCTGTTTAGTGGATATCATCTGTCGCCTACCACGGCCGGTGCCTATCTCGACGCGCTTGATAAGTATTCTCCGCCATGGCTTCATGGCTACCCATCGCTACTCTCGCTGATCGCCAGTTATCTATTGGAAAGAGGAAAATCGTTGAAGAGAACTCCGACCGTCGTCACGACCGGTGCAGAGAATTTGCTTCCCCAGCAAAAGCAGTTGATGGAAAAGGCGTTTGGCTGCCCCGTCCGACAACATTACGGACAGGCAGAATCTGTTGCCAATATTTCCGAATGCCCTGATGGTCACCTCCATGTGGATGAGGACTTTTCACTTGTGGAGTTTCTTCCGGTAGACGAGCAATCCGATGTATATAAAATTGTTGGAACCAATTGGAGCAATCCAGCTTTTCCATTAATTCGTTATGATACAGGCGATCATGTGCGGCTTCCCACCGAGAGACCATCGTGCCAGATGTCCGGTCGAGTGGTGGAATCCATTGACGGCAGAAAAGAGGATTATGTTGTTCTCCCGTCTGGAGTTCGATTGGGCCGGCTAGACCATATCTTCAAAGACTTAACCCAGGTCAGGGAAGCACAAATTTGCCAACCCGAGCGCAAGACAATCATCTTTAAGATTGTCAAACGGGAAGGCTATGGCCCTGAGGATGAACGACGTCTTCTGGATGAAGCCTGTAAACGCCTAGGCCGCGAAGTAGCTATCAGAGTGGAATATGTGTCATTCCTTAAACGCAGCCGAACGGGAAAACTTCGTTTTGTAGTAAGCGAGGTATCATGAAACAAATCTTGCAGAACCTCGCCTCCGGAGGGACCAGTCTTGCTGATATTCCAACCCCAAAGATCAGGGAAAATCATCTTCTGATTCGAACCACGCGGTCGCAGGTGTCGGTAGGAACCGAGCGCATGCTTGTCGAATTTGGTAAGGCCAACCTGCTGGACAAGGCACGCCAGCAGCCGGAAAAAGTACGAATGGTGCTCGATAAGATTAAGACAGATGGAGTCCTGCCCACACTTGAGGCCGTCCGGAACAAATTAGATCAGCCATTACCCATGGGGTATTGCAATGTTGGGGTGGTGGTCGAGGTCGGTCGTGGGGTGGCTGGCTTTTCCGTAGGGGATCGTGTGGCATCAAACGGCAAACATGCAGAGATGGTCTGTGTGCCGAAAAACCTATGTGCGCGAATCCCTGATTCTGTAAGTGATGAAGCGGCTGCGTTTACCGTGATCGGTGCGATTGGGCTACAAGGGATCCGGCTGGTCCAGCCAACTCTTGGTGAAGCTGTGGTAGTGACAGGACTTGGGTTGATTGGACTGATGACCGTTCAGTTATTGAGAGCGCATGGGTGTCGAGTGTTGGGATTGGATTATGACCAGAATAAGTTGGCGCTTGCTCAGCAGCTGGGAGCAGAAACGGTTGATCTAAATCAGAATGCCGATCCGCTAGGAGCGGCGATGGTATTTTCAAGGGGGCGAGGCGTGGATGCGGTGATTATTACCGCTTCTACAAAGAGCAATGAGCCGGTGCATCAAGCGGCTCTAATGTGCCGAAAACGAGCTCGAATTGTACTTGTGGGAGTTGCAGGCCTGGAACTGTCGCGTGCTGACTTCTATGAGAAGGAGCTGAGTTTTCAGGTGTCGTGTTCTTATGGGCCAGGTCGCTATGATAGCACCTATGAGGAGAGTGGCCACGACTATCCTGTTGGCTTTGTCCGATGGACGGAGCAGCGAAATTTTGAGGCGATTCTTGACATGGTGGCGGACGGTCGTCTCCAAACCGACGTGCTCATATCGCATCGTATCCCATTTGATCAAGCCACGACTGCCTACGATTTGATCTCGAGTCGATCTCCCTCGCTCGGAATAATTTTAGAATATCCTGAATCGGACGTGTTTTCACAGGGTCGCTTGCTGAAGCGAACGCTGTCGCGTTCCAATGAGCTGCTCACAGGCGATCGTTCTTCTGCGGAACCAGTCGTGGGGTGTATTGGCGCAGGAAACTATGCCACGCAAGTTCTGTTGCCGGCTTTTAAAAAAACGGGAATCGCCTTCAGAACGGTTGCAAGCAGCATGGGTGTGAGTGCGGCTCATGCCGGCAGTAAGTTTGGATTTTTAGAAGTCACAAGCGACAATCGGTGTGTGATTGAATCTGCTGACAACAATACTGTCATCATCGCGACCAGGCACGATAGCCATGCGACATTCGCCGGTGAAGCATTGAAGGCTGGCAAGCATGTGTTTGTAGAAAAACCGTTGGCAATTACGAGAGAAGAACTGACGACGCTGTGTCACGTCTACGAAGACTGCCTCAGGTCACAGGCATCGCCACCCCTCGTGATGGTAGGATTCAATCGTCGGTTTGCCCCACAGATTCAGCAAATGAAACAGTTACTTGCTGGAATCTCAGAACCTAAGACGTTTGCTATGACGATCAATGCGGGCCATATTCCCCGTGACCACTGGACTCAGGATCGACTGATCGGAGGAGGGAGGATCATCGGCGAAGGATGCCATTTTGTGGACCTGCTTCGGTTTCTCGCTGCATCGCCGATTATTGGTATCCAAGCGATGTCGGCGGGCGAGGACAATGTGACGGTCACGTTACGATTTGCGGACGGATCGATTGGTACGGTCCATTACTTCTCAAACGGCCATAAATCATTTCCGAAAGAGCAGCTTGAGGTGTTTTGTAGTGGCAAGGTGCTGCGGTTGGAAAACTTCAGGAAACTTCGTGGCTACGGCTGGCCAGGATTTCGAAAAATGGATCTGTGGAGCCAGGACAAGGGACAGGCGGCGTGTGTCACAGCTTTTGTGGATGCCATTCGTCGAGGTGCCTGCTCCCCAATTCCCTGGGATGAACTCGTCGAGGTGACGCAAGTCACCTTTGACATCATGGATGCACTTGCATAGGTGCCTTCCTTTGATGAAGCAATTGGGCCTCTATGCCAGGACGCTCGTATATCTTCGTCCTTTACAGGTTGCATACTTTTTCCAGCGACGAATCCTTCCACAGGTTCGGTCTGTAGCCAAAGCAGCTAACGTCAGAAGGCGTTCAGGCGTCTCAATACTTCCTGGCATCTCAGTATCCAATCCTACCGGAGACGATTCGCAGCTGTGTTTCCTGAGGCAGTCAAAGTGTATCCCGTTGAGAAATGTTGATTGGGTTTGTAAGGACATGCCTAAGCTCTGGCGCTATAACCTGCACTATTTTGATTATCTCCATGATCCCCAGCGCTCTTATGAAAATAAGTGTTTCCTCATGAGTGATTGGATTCAGCACAATCCGCCAGGGACGGAGGACGCGTGGGAACCCTATACGGTTTCGCTCCGGAGCGTGAACTGGATCAAGTGGTTTCTGTTGCCGGAGAGAGGTAGTCTTGAAGAACCGCGTGAACGGCATCCGCAGCAGGCGTGGGTGGAAAGTCTCTATCAACAGGTACAATGGCTGGAGCACAACATAGAATATCATCTCTTGGCAAATCACTATCTGAAGAATGGTGTCGCGCTATTGTTCGCCGGACTGTATTTCCAAGGAACTGATGCTGAAAGGTGGCTTCAAAAAGGCCTAAGGATTCTGCGGGATGAACTCACGGAACAGTTTCTTGCCGATGGCGGACACTTTGAAAGAAGCCCGATGTATCACTCAATCAGTGTCGTTGACTATCTTGATGTCTTGAACCTCACGCAAAATTCATCCACAGCGATCACACGTGAGATCACACGCGAATTTGCCTGTAAGGTGACGACAGCGTTGGACTTCCTGAGTGGCATCTGCTTGCCCGATGGAGAGATTCCTCTGTTCAATGATTCTGCATTCGGTATCGCTCCAGCTCCGTCTCACATCTTCGGCTACGCCGAACGGGTGATCGGATACAAGCAGCCACAGCGATCAACGAACCTGACGATCGAGGCGTTTGCGCCGAGCGGGTATTATGTTTGTCGTAAAGCGAGCGATATGATCATCATTGACTGTGGGCCGATTGGCCCTGACTACAACCCGGCTCATGCCCATTGCGACACCCTCAGTTATGAGCTTGCACTCGAGGGGCGACGAGTTGTTGTAGATTGCGGAGTATTTGACTATGAGCCAAGTCATGAACGGGCTTATGCACGAAGTACGAAGGCTCATAATACTGTCATCCTTGATGGGGTGGAGCAATCGGAGATATGGGACGTGTTTCGGGTGGGGCAACGGGCGAGACCGATTCAATCACATATCAAAAGGACAGAGAATGAATCAGTTGTGTTTGAAGGCGCACATGATGGATATAGGAGATTGAAAGGGAAGCCGATTCACAAGAGACGGATTTGTTACGATGGGGATGGAAGTTGGGTCGTGACGGATGAATTGGGAGGAATGGGAATGCATCACATGGAGAGTGTCGTCCACCTTCATCCAGATCTCACGATCGTAGCGTCGGGAGATCGGATCTTTCGCGTCGAGCGAGGTAGGGAGGTGATCGCAACAATCGAACTGTTGGGTGTTGGCCGGGCCACAAGTGAGTCGGGGTGCTATTTTCCAGAGTTTGGTTTGAGCTACAAAAATCCCGTGATAGCCTTTTCTTGTTCTGGAGAGGTTCCTCTCCAGCTGAGTTATCGAATCCAGAAAGCGAGAGACCTGTCCACTGAGGCTCACCGGCATGCGAATCCTCTTCCTATCACACTACTTTCCTCCAGAGGTAAACGCCCCGGCAACTAGGACCTTTGAACATTGTCGGCAATGGGTCAAAGACGGACATCGCGTAACCGTCGTCACCTGTGCACCAAATCATCCTCAGGGACGGGTCTACGAGGGTTATCGTAATCGGATTTATCAACGGGAAATAAAGGACGGGATCACTGTAATCAGGGTTTGGACCTTTGTAACGGCAAACGAAGGCTTCTTAAAACGAACGCTGAACTATATCTCATACATGTGCTCTGCGGTCGTTGTCTCTCTTTTCCTGCCAAAGGCAGACGTCGTTCTCTCTACCTCACCACAATTCTTTAATGGTCTCGCCGGATACTTTGTCGGCAAGATGAGAAGGATTCCTTGGGTGCTGGAGATCCGTGATCTCTGGCCAGAATCAATCGTTGCCGTGGGGGCCATCAAGAGTCAGGCTATCATCAAGACGCTGGAATGGGTCGAACGATTCGCCTATCACAACGCAGACCTCATTGTTCCTGTGACCGATTCGTTCAAAGCGTACATGATCGGCAAGGGTATTGAGGCGAACAAGATTGCCGTCGTGAAGAATGGTGTGGATCTTGCTCACTATACCCCAGTTGATGGCGCACCCGCGCTTGCCGAAGAACTTGGGCTCACGGGAAAGTTTGTTGTGTCCTACTTTGGGACCCACGGCATGGCTCACCACTTAGAGACGATCTTGGAGGCAGCCCGTCGATTGAGTCACATCCCAAACATCGTCTTTCTAATGGTAGGTGATGGAGCCGAACGGCAGGTGCTCGTTCAAATGCGAAACGCAATGGGGCTTCAGAACGTGATGATGCTTGATCAGCAACCGAAAAGCCGTATGCCGGACTTCTGGGCCCTTTCAGCTGTCAGTCTTGTCCTCCTCAAAAAGTCTGATTTGTTCAAAACGGTCATACCCTCGAAGATATTTGAAAGCCTGGCTATGGCGAAACCGATTGTTCTAGGCGTAGAGGGGGAGAGTGCGGAGTTGCTTCAGGTTGCTCAGGCGGGGCTCTGGATTGAACCTGAGGATGCTGATCAGTTGGTTGCTCGTGTATTGGCGCTTTCAAACGACAAGGAGCTGTGTCAACGATTGGGCAGGAACGGAAGAAGGTTTGTGATGGAACATTTTGATCGCATCGTCCTGGCCAGAAAGCTTGTTTCTGCGATTGAGATAGTTTGCGGAAGGTCCCCTGTTCAAGCTCCAGAATTGTCGATTCCTGCTCGATGAATTTATGCCAGGGGTTCCATCAATTCGGCATCGCATTATGGGGCAATCATTGCAAGTTTGAATTCAAGACAAAGGTGATTTGGTGACAGTGATGATTGGCTGGACGGCTGTTGTGTACGCATCGGTTCTACTGCCCAGGAGCATCGCGTTACCATCCTTAGTAGAGCATTCGTCCGGGTACGGAGTAGCGAGAAGTTTTTGCCGAGTGATTCAGTGCCGTTACATATTTGAACGCTGCTGCAGGAATGTTGACACAGTTATGAGCAGGGGGGGTACGTCTGCTACCTTAGTTTTCAGAGACATAGGAGGTTTGTGGTTTGGCCTGAGGATTGCTAGCCAATCATCTATTCATGCGTGTTCCTAATAGCGTAACTATTCGGCAACCTTTAACAGGAGTTGTGGTATGCAGATGATGAAACGATGGTTTAGGAGGGGATTTGCGCTGCCGGTTGCAGCGATCTGTGCCCTCTCGGTTCCGGTCACGGGAGCGCAAGCAGCATTGATGACGTATTCGTTTGCCGGCAATCTGGATGGTGACACGACTGGCTCCTTTCAAATTTCCGGACTGTTTAAATATGACAACTCAACGGTCGGGAGTGGTGGTGTCTACAATGGCACGGTAAAGGATTACAGCTTCAAGATGAGCTTTAATGGGACTGACCTCTATACGTCATCGTTCGCGGCAGGTGCTAATGCCGTCACGCTTTCGAAGAATATTTCGCTGGGGGGGGGCAATGGCGACCGATGGGAATTGGTTACTGCTGCCAGCGGTAATTCCCTATCGGATGGCAGCACTCCATTCAGTTTTGGGCTTCGCCTTAACCAGATTGGAGGAGGATTGAATCTGAACGTTCAGGATCCTCCTAGTTTGGACAGTCTGAACGGTGGGAGTGCCAGATGGCGACTCCTTTTTGAGGACGGCGATGGAGTTCCAGGCGCCTATGTAGGGTCGATCAGTAGTTTGACGGCAGTACCGCTGCCGACGGCGGTTCTTCTGTTCGGCGCGGGGCTGATTTCTTTAGTGGGGTTGGGAGCGGGAGGATTGAGAAATCTTCGTACGTCCAAAGTCTAGGTAACTTCCTCATTTCTGGTCATTAGGGGCTTGGTATCTCTCAGGAGATATCAAGCCCGTTCTTTCTCCGAAATCAATCGACAGAGTTACGGTTCCAATAGACAATCAGGTTTCGCCCCGCTTGGTCGGATCGGCGTCGCTTGTTTTATTCATTTCTCACTAGTGGTTGGGTGAAGCTGTCTTATGGCGAGTACACGCGCTCTATTCGTTTCATCGGTCTTGATCGTCTCATTCTTGCTTTATCTATATGCCGATAGTCTTCTGTTTCTGATCAGCCGATGGCTGGAGAGCGAGGACTACAGTCACGGATTGTTCGTTCCTCTCATCTCAGGGGTTCTTATATGGCAATCCCGACACCAGTTGTCCAACATGCCAACGAAGCAATCATGGTGGGGCTTGGCCGTTATCGGTTGTGGCCTCCTTCTTTATGTGGTGGGGGAACTCTCGACCCTCTTTCTTGTCCTACATCTTTCTTTATGGATTGTACTGGTCGGACTGGCTATGACGCTCATTGGGATTCACGGAACAAAGGTGATTGCGTTTCCCCTTGGCTATCTCCTGACAGCGATACCGCTTCCCACCTTTGTTTATGCGAATCTCTCAAGCCAACTTCAATTGTGGTCCTCATCGCTCGGCGTCGGCTGCCTCCAGCTTGTTGGGGTAATGGCATTTCGTGAAGGCAATGTCATCGATCTAGGGCCTGTTCAGCTGCAGGTCGTGGAAGCCTGCAGTGGGATTCGGTATCTGCTGCCCCTGCTCTCGCTTGCGTTACTCTGCGCCTATCTCTTTAAGGACAAGATATGGAAGAGAGTCATCTTAGTCCTCTCAGCCATTCCCATCTCTATACTGATTAATGGTTTTCGGATTGGCATGATCGGCGTGTTGGTAGAGCTGCATGGGAAAGGTGCTGCAGAAGGCTTCTACCATCTCTTTGAAGGCTGGGTCATTTTCATGGTGAGTTTTGGGTTACTGATTCTCGAGATGGCGTGGTTAGGAAGACTCGGCACGGAAGCACCTCGAAGATCGTTGCGGGAGCATTTGAAATGGCGAAATCCGGAAGTAGGGGCCGTCGCGAAACGTGAGGTGAGCGTTCTCCCTAACCGGATCTTCTCACCCGGCCCCGCCTACTTATGCAGTGTGGCGTTGTTTGCGCCATGTGCGTTGCTTGGCACTCTGCTTATGGATCGTGAAGAAAGTCCTCCTCAACGAACCGCCTTTGTCGATTTTCCGATGCAGATCAACGGATGGCGCGGTCAGCCATTTCCTCTCGAACAGCAGTATATCGATGTCCTTCGGTTTGATGATTATGTTCTGGCGGATTATAGATTGAATCCCCAGCAGCAGATAAATTTCTATGCCGCCTACTATCGGTCACAGCGGAAAGGGCAGTCGGCTCATTCACCTCAAAGCTGTCTGCCTGGCGGCGGGTGGGAAATTGAGTCATTAACGCAAGTGGAATTACCAATCTCAGATATGAGCATGCAGCCGCTGAGGGCCAATCGTGTTGTCATTCAGAAAGGCGGTCAAAAGCAAATCGTCTTGTATTGGTTTAAACAACGCGAGCGTAATCTCACAAGCGAATACTTGGTCAAGATGTACTTATTGTGGGACGCATTTTCTCGACAGCGGACCGACGGAGCGCTGGTCAGGTTGGCTGCGCTCGTCGGCCCCGGTGAATCAGAATTCATGGTCGACCAACGTCTCCAGGATTTCGCCGTAGCCATTGGGGGAGAGTTGGCGAGATTTATACCGGACTGAACAGCACTGTGTATGAGGAGTGAGAATACCCATGCTGAATGAACTCTTTTTCAGTTCCATGACCGCTTTGCTGGTCTGCATGGCTCTGATTCCGCTCTTACGGATTGTGGCAGAGCGCTTCCAGATCATGGATCAGCCGGGAGGGCGGAAGGTTCATGAGCATGCGGTGCCACGGATCGGTGGGATTGCGTTTGCTGTCGGCGCCTGCGCCTCGATTGCCTGGTGGGGCCCTAAAGATACCACGACATTCTCAGTGTTATTAGGCTGCGGGATTATCGTAAGTTTCGGTGTGTGGGACGACCGAGTTGATCTTGGCTACAGAACCAAAGTTGTCGGCCAACTGTTCGCTGCGCTTGTTGTGGTGATCTGCGGAGATATCTGGTTTACCACGCTTCCCTTTCTCCCTGATGTGGAAGTGCCTGCCTGGATTGGGATGTTCGTGACGGTCGCATTTCTGATCGGCGTCTCAAACGCGGTGAATCTGACAGATGGCTTAGACGGCCTGGCCGGTGGGTTGTCGTTCTTAACGCTCAGTGGGATTGCCTATCTGGCGTATCTCTCTAGTGACTTGACGGTTCTCGTGCTCACGGTTCCATTTCTTGGCGCGATTTTGGGGTTCTTGCGGTACAACACGTATCCTGCCCGCATTTTCATGGGGGACGGAGGCAGCCAACTCCTGGGATTCATGATGGGGGTACTGGCCGTCTTGCTGACGGATTCATCGCGTGGGCCATTCACGCCGAGTCTTGCCCTATTTCTCCTGGGCCTTCCGTTTTTGGATACGCTCGGAGTCACGGGGCAACGATTAGCCGAGGGGCGGTCGCCATTCGTTGGAGATCGAGCTCATATCCATCATAAGTTGCTCACAGTTGGACTGACTCACTACGAAGCTGTGACTGTGATCTATCTCATACAGGCTAGTATGTTGGGTGTGGCCTATCTGTTACGGTGGCAGTCAGACAGACTCATCGTGCCGCTCTACCTTGTGTTGGCGCTCTCGGTTCTCATGTTATTTATTGCCGTGGGACGAGGACTTCTTCACACCCCAGCGTCACGAGCAGGCTCTGTTCTCTCAAATGCCAGCATCAGCAAATTTGTCAACGGGCCTTGGCTGACGGATGTCCCAATCCAGTTTTTGGCCGTGACCGTTCCATTGTTCTTGATTGCCTTGGTATTTCTTCCATCGACGGTTCCTAGTGACGTGGGATATGTCTCGATTGCCCTATTCGCAGTCGTATTGATCGGACTCTCATGCTCTTCGAGGGTTGCTCCATACTTCGTGCGCGGGGGGCTCTATGTCGGAACCACGTTTTTGCTCTATGTCTGTGAAGGATCTCGAGTTGGTACTGTTTCTGCCGTCGTGATGGCGGACAACGTGTTTTTTATCGTCGCCGCGATCATGGTGCTGTTAAGTCTTCGATTCAATCAAGAGAGCCGTTTTCAGACGACACCGCTCGACTATTTGATGGTGTTCTTGGCCGTGACATTTCCACTTCTCCCAGAGGTCAGTGCCAATGTCTCGCATTTGGGTATCTTCGCTGCCAAACTGGTGGTGCTCTTCTTCTCCTTCGAGTTGCTCCTCCATGCATTTTCCACTCGTGTCAGACAATTAGGACTGGTGTCGCTCTGGATCCTCTTCGGGTTGGGAATTCGGATTTTGTTGTAGCGAATCGCGTTACGTAATAACTTACAAGCATGAATTGTGGATACGTACATAAGCGCTGTGCGCAGAGTGTCAACAGGAGTCGATGTGTCGGCATTATTCTCCTGGCGGGTATCATCGTGACCGCTTGTGGCGGTCCTGAGGAGCGAAAGGCAAAGTACTTTGCGCGAGCGACTGAGTATATGGATGCCGCGAATTATCCCAAGGCGAGAGTGGCCCTGAGAAATGTGTTGAAAATTGATCCAAAGGATGCGGATGCCTATGTCCTCTTTGCTCGGGTTGAGGAAAAGGAAAAGAATTGGCGTAATGCGGTGCAGCTGTATCAGGAGGCCATACGGCTGAACCCTGATCATGCCGCGGCATTGATTACGTTGGGCAAATACTACCTGGAGGCTCGATTGCCCGACCATGTGACGGAAGTGGCAGAGGCGGTACTCAAGAGAAATCCCGGCCACGCTCAGGCGCAGGCGCTAATGATTGCCTCACAGGTCGTTTCTGGCGAGGCGGTTCTTTCTGCCATTCCTAAGGCGGAGGCACTCATCAAGAAGTTCCCGACGGAGCCAGATGTCGCGATTCTTCTTGCGACGTTGTATGGCCAACGTCAGCGATATCGTGACGCCGAGGGCACGTTGCAAGGCGCCTTGGAGGCGCATCCTAAAGATCTGGATCTGCTGAATAATTTGAATGCGGTATTGACCAGAGCCAATGATTTAGCCGGTGCGGAGAGAGTGATCCGTCGGATGATCGACGTCGAACCGGAATCGCTTGATCATCGGATGAGATTGGCGCAGTTCTATGTCAAGCAGACCGCCTATGGTCAGGCGGAAACCGTGCTTCGTGACGCCGTGGCGCGTGATCCTCACAGTGAGCAACGCAGGCTTGTATTAGCGGAGTTCTTTGTGAATAGAAATGATCTCGCGTCTGCCGAACGCGTGCTATTGGAGGCTACAGTCCAGTTACCATATGCCAGCCAACTTCAATTTGGAGTTGCCGCACTCTACAGAAAGATGGGGCAAGACGACAAAGCCCGCGATCGGTATATCGCGTTGACTCATGAATACAACGAGAAGCCGATTGGCCTGGAAGCCAAGGTGAAACTGGCGGAGATGGATTTTCTGACCGGTAAGCAGGTCGACGCGGAACGTCAAGTGCGCGATGTTTTGCAACAGAATCCTCGATCAACTGAAGGATTGATTCTTACTGGGCGGATGGCCTTAACCAGAAGAAACGGGAAGGATGCCGTGCAGGCGTTTCGCACTGTCTTGCATGACCAACCAGAGTTAGCCACTGTGCATTATTTGCTTGGTCAGGCCTATCAGCTTGCCGGCGATATTACTCTCGCTAAGGATAGTTTGGAGAGAGCCGTGGCGCTGTACCCAGATCAGGTGGATGCTAAGCGATCCTTGGCGTTACTAGACAGCAGAAGTGGACGGCACCAGCAGGCCCGTGCGCGCCTTGAGGATCTCTTGAGGCAGCGGCCCAATGATATCACCGCGCTCGACATGCTGATGACGTTGGATGTGGTGACGAAGAATTGGCACGAGGCAGAGCGAACGTTGTCGCGACTTCGCCAGGTGTCAGGTGGCAATCAGTCCGTGGCCCTGTTGGCTGAGGGGCGGTTTTACGAGGCGCAGCACCGCCTGAGGGAAGCGAGTCTGGCCTACGAACGAGCAACTGCGGTCGCTCCAAATGAAGCGGAGCCGTTACTGTTGCTTGTGAAGGTGGAGGTGGGGTTAGGGCAGGTTGCCCGTTCCAGAGCCAGGCTGGAGTCTATCTTGGCTTCCAATAAGGATCATCCCTTCGCGCACGGGCTCCTGGGCGAGGTCTTATCACGTTCACAGTTTCACGAGGAGGCTGCATCACACTATCGGGAAGCCGTCCGAGTCAATCCGAAGTGGATGACCCCATGGCTCAACTGGGCCACGGCGTCCTTGTCGCAGGGTAAGCCTGAAGTGGCGTTACACATTGTGCAGGAGGCGCTTGCAGCCAGCCCTGACAGCGAGGAGTTGTACATGCTGTTAGCGTCGGTGCAGTCCGAGCGGGGACAGTTCGATCTGGCCATGGGAGCGTATGAAGCGACCTTGAGGATCAATCCGGACAACGTATTGGCGGCAAATAACCTGGCTGTCTTACTCGTTGATCACAAAGGGGATCCAGCAAGCCTGCAGAAAGCCTTTGGTCTTAGCAAAGAGTTTGAGAAGGATGCTCCACACCCTTTGTTCATCGATACACTCGGATGGGTTCGATTGAAGATGGGACAATCAGAAGAAGCGATCCGTTTAATGAAGCACGCAGTCGCTAAATCTCCCGACATGTCTGTCCTAAATTATCATCTAGGGATCGCCTTGTTTCAGTCCGGTCAACGATCTGAGGCTCGCACTCACCTATCTAGAGCACTCAAGAGTCAGGATCCGTTTGAAGGGCGACGAGAGGCCGAGCAGGTCCTCGCACAGCTAAGGGGGTAAAAAGGTCATGGTTCGTTCGGTGCGACCAATGCTGAGTACGGGACTGATGATGGGTATCATGCTCGCGGCGATGCCTGTTTATGCTGAGGATCCGATGCCTGCCGCTCTGGTGTCGCAGCTTGAGCCAGGATATCGACTGGGTGCAGAGGATGTCTTACTGGTATCAGTATGGAAAGATGAGCAGCTAACACGTGAGGTTGTAGTTCGTCCGGACGGCATGTTCTCGTTTCCCCTCGTCGGAGACATTCCGGCGGAAAATCAGACAGTCGACGATATTCGTGGAGAGCTGGTCAAACGCCTCACAAAGTTTATCCCGAATCCCAATGTCTCTGTGGCCGTGACGAAAGTTGCGAGCTACAAGGTCTATGTCGTTGGTCGAGTCAACAAGCCCGGTGAATATGTGATGGGCCATTATGCCGATGTACTCCAGGCGCTCAGTCTTGCCGGAGGGCTGACCCCGTTTGCCGGAGAAAACGATATTAAGGTGATGCGCCGAGTAAGAGGAGAGCAGCAGGCCATTCCCTTCCGCTATGGAGATATTCGAAAAGGGAGAGACTTGGAGCAGAATATTCTTCTCCAGCGCGGTGACGTCGTCATGGTGCCGTAACCAATGCAGGGAAGAGATGACGTTGGAGGCCGTGATGACAGTCGATATGTGAGGGGCGTTGGGCGGTTAGCAGTGCTGCTTTGCCTTTTGGGATTCGGCATGGCATACCAAAGCGAGGCAGCAGAATGGTCTCTGTCTCCATCCATTGGGTTGAAGGGAGTGTATAACAGTAACCTTTTGTTGACGCCGCTTCCGCATCACGACACCTACGGGTATTGGGTGACGCCATCGGCGGAGTTTGTGGGAAAGACCGAGCGGCTCGACGTAAGTAGCAAGCTCGCAGCGGATGTTGTCGGATATTTCGGGGAAGAAAACAGGCAATTTACGAACATCGTTGCTCCCTTGTCGATGCACTATCGAATGGAACAGGATCTCTTTGGATTCAATGGAGGATTTACCAGAGACAATACGTTGCTCGGTGAATTGCAGGCAACAGGGGTTGTTCTGCAGTTCGCCCAGCGTAATCAGTGGACCTTTAATCCAACGTGGACCAGGACGGTGACGGAAAAGTTATCAATTCAATCAAGTGTACAGTTGTCCGACACGGCGTATGAAACGGCCAGGTTGGCTGACCATCGGGTGGTGGGTGGATCCAGTGGATTGCAGTATCAGTTGACAGAGCGTGACCAGATTCAACTATCAGGCTCCTATACGGATTTCCGCACAACGGATGCACTCTTCCCATTTCGAGCGAACTTTCCAGGAATTAATATGAGCCTCACGCATGCGTTTGATGAATCGTTGACGGGAACGGTCCATGGCGGTCCCAGGTTTCTGTCCTCCGATACAGAGACACCGGTCGGCTCTATCGGTGCCAAGGAGACCGTGTGGTTGGCCGGGGCGAGTATGACAAAAAAGTTTGAACGGGCTTTGGTTCAGGTTATGTTTGCACGAGATCTGAGCCCCAGCGGATTGGGACTTTTAATTCAGACCAATCGAGGCGAGGTCTCCGGTATCTATGCGGTTTCGGAAACCTTGACCGTCGGGCTGAATGTGGTTGGAATGCTCACGACCGCAAAGGCGGGCACGACTATCGGTGGAACCTTTCCAGAAAGCCGCTATGTCAGTGTAGCCCCGAAGTTGACGTGGCAGTTTCTCGAATGGTGGCGTGCAGAGGTATCGTACATGTACCGATGGCGCGATACCGACAGCGCAATCAGCTCGGCCGAATCTCATGCGACAACATTTATGGTGACGTATTCCCCTCCTCACTTCTCGTTCTCTCACTAACGGTATGGCACAGTCACAAGGATCTGGACAGCATTCCGAGCGAGTCATGGGCGTGAACGACTATTTCGTCGCATTTCATCGGCGTCGCAAGCTTGTCCTCCTCACCACCCTTGGTCTTTTGACGGTGTCATTGCTTTTGGCGTTTCTCTGGCCGCCGACGTATAAGTCAACGGCCACGATCCTGATCGAGGAACAAGAGATTCCGTCGGATCTTGTCAGGTCAACGATTACGAGTTATGCCGACCAACGGATTGAAACGATCAAGCAACAAGTGATGAGTCGCACGACACTTTGGAAAGTGGTCGAGCAATTTAATCTGTACCAGGACCTTCGTGAAAATACGCCGGTCGAGGAGATCGTCAAGCGATTCATCAAAGATATTGAAGTCGAGGTGATCAGCGCAGATGTCGTGGATAAGCGTACACAACATGCCACCAAGGCCACCATTGCCTTTACGGTGTCCTATCAAAACCGAACACCCGAATTGGCGCAGAAGGTGGCGAATGAGCTGACCAGCTTATTCTTGGGAGAGAACTTGAAGAGCCGTGAACGACAAGCGCAGGAGGCCACGTCGTTCCTGCAGCAGGAAGCTGAAAACCTGGCGCGTCATATCAAAGAAATCGATGAGCGCATCGCATTGTTCAAGCACCGAGCGAAAGGGGCGCTTCCAGAATTGATGCCCTTGAATCAGCAACTGCTGAATCAAGCCGAACGTGAATCGATGGATGTCGATCAGCAGATTCGGAGTCTGGAAGAACGCAAGACCTATCTTGAAGGGGAATTGGCGACTGTGAAGCCGAATACACCGATTTTATCCGTGACCGGGGAACGTATCCTCGATTCAACGGAACGTCTGCGCGCTCTGCGCGCTGAATATGCGGGGGCCGCCGCGAATTTATCCCATGAGCATCCTGACATCATGAGGATGAAACAGGAAATCGAAGCGTTGGAGAAGGAGGCGGGGGAGACATCCGATTCCGACGAAGCTTTGAAACGGCTGACTGAAGCGCGTACAGCGCTGGCAGCGGATTCAGAACGATTGGGGTCCGAGCACCCCGATGTTCTGCAGGCTCGTAGAAAAGTAGCCGGCCTTGAACAGGAAGTGCATCGACTGGGAACCGTACCAAGAAAGGTCGTCAATCAACGACCTGAGAATCCAGCTTATATCAATCTGCAGGCCCAGCTGAATTCCGTAACCGCTTCATTGGACGGGCTCCGAAATACCCGCACCGATATCAAACGACGACTGCAAGGGTACGCGACGCGCCTGGAACGGGGGCCTGAGATTGAGCCGGAATATCTGGTCCTGATGCGAGACCGAGATACGTCCGGACAAAAGTATCAAGAAATTCGTTCCAGACTGCTGGAAGCAAAGGTCTCGGAAGGATTAGAGGTTCAGCGAAAAGGCGAACGCTTTTCGCTCATCGACCCGCCGAGTCTTCCCGAGAAGCCATATAAACCCAATCGGCTCGCCATCGTTCTGCTTGGATTCCTTCTCGCGGTGGGCGGGGGGATTGGCGTGGGAGCTGCTGCGGAATCGGTTGACCATTCCATCCGGACGCCCGATCAGCTTGTGGCTTTGACGCAACAGTTCCCGCTCGCGGTGATTCCGTTCATGCCGAACGAAGAAGACCTGTCCCAGGTCAAGCTCAGGCGAAGGGTCGTCCAAACGGCGGGCGTTGGGGTTGTCGCGACGGCAATCGTCTTGGTACACGTCTTTGTGACCCCATTGGATGTCCTATGGTTTTCTGCGTTGAGACGGTTTGGGGTGGAGTAGGCTGGAAGGCTATTATGGATCGTATCCGTACCGCACTTGAGCTGTATAAGGACTGCAGGGGTTCTTCTCCCAGTGGTGAGACCTCCGGGCGAACGAGGGCACAGTCAGTGCCGTCTTCGATTACGTACACACGGACCAGATCACTGAGCATTCCGCACACGGTGTTACGGGGGCATCGCGTGATGGCCGCGCACAAGAAGGGGCCATTCGTCGACGCCTATAAAATTCTTCGAACCCAAGTCACACAGCGGCTTCGGGAAAATGGATGGAATGTCGTCGGCGTGACAAGTCCTGGTTACGGAGAAGGGAAAACCCTGACGGCCGTCAACTTGGCGGTCAGTCTCGCCATGGAAACAACGCAGACAGTGCTGTTGGTGGATTCTGATCTTCAAGACCCTACGGTACACCAGGTATTCGGCTTGAAAGATTGTCTCGGGCTGGCCGACTACTTGCTTGATGATCAGCCTGTGGAAGACTTGCTGTTGCATCCCGGGATCGGGCGATTCGTCTTGCTGCCAGGGGGTCGTGCCATCTCAAATTCAACTGAGATCCTGACCTCACCCAAAATGGTTGCGCTGGTGGAAGAATTGAAGCATCGCTATCCCTCTCGAGTCGTGATTTTTGATCTCCCTCCATTGCTCCATACGGCTGACGTCTTGGCGTTCTCTCCGTACACGGATGCGTTGCTGATGGTCGTTGAGGAGGGAAAGACGACGGGTGAGGAATTGCAGCGTGCGCTCTCGTTGGTCAAAAATTCACGGCCAGTCTTAGGAACGGTGTTAAACAAGGCGGGACGATCGTCCTTGACCCTTGCGGACATGAAAGCAATGTTGGCCACTTAGCCTGCACTGTCGTGTCTAGAACGGCTGACCCCCATGTACGAATCCTTCTATCGGCTCAAGGCTAAACCGTTTGCTCTCCTGCCAGACAGCAGTTTTTTATATCAAGGCTCAGAGCATCAGGCGGCCTATAGTCTATTGGAATATGGCATCCTGAGTGAGGCCCCGTTTATGGTGCTCACGGGCGATCCCGGTGTCGGGAAGACCTCCCTTCTCCAGAAGCTCATGGCTGAGCATGGGACCCGGCACAAAATTGGCTTAGTGACGAATGCCCGGTACGATATCGAGCAGCTCTTACCATGGATCCTGTTATCTCTTGGGTTAAGCACCAAACGACTTGATCCCATCGAAGCCTACCACCTCTTTTCAGAGTTTCTGTCCCAAGAGTCGAAACGATCACGACGTGTCATTCTGGTTATTGATGAAGCTCAAAGTTTAGGTGCCGAGTTGCTTGAAGAGTTGCGATTATTGTCGAATATGAACGACGGGAAGACATTAAAGTTGCAGATCATCCTCTCGGGTCAGCCCGATCTCTATACATTGCTTCAACGGATCGATATGACTCAATTTGCACAGCGGATCGTCGTCGACTATCATCTCAAGCCATTGTCAGAGACCGATACGACGAACTTTATTCGCCATCGGCTGCAGGTCGCAGGTGGGCGTCCAGCGCTTTTTACTGATCAGGCCTGTGGGCTTGTGCATCGATTGAGCCAAGGGAATCCACGACTGATCAATCAGGTGGCAGATATTACCTTGACCTATGGATACGCTGAACAAGCAAGTAGTATCACCGCAAAGTTAGTCGCTCAGGCCGCCCTTGACCGGATCAAAGGAAGAATTCTCCCGTTGGCCGCCACAGAAGAGTTAGCTCAGCTTGCCGCTGCTGTCGACGAACCCTTGGAACACCACGGTCCCAGCCGCATACTCTCAGCGGGTTTGGTTGCCGACGCGCCGTCTGAGGCTGCGTTGAGCCAGTCTTCGGAGGAGGACTATCAAGGCGCAATAGCCTTAAAGGAGCGAGGGCAATTCATAGAGGCTATAGAACTCTTTCATATCGCGGCCAGAGACAAGTCTCTATGGTTCAAGGCCTATGCGCAGGTCGGATTTTGTTATGTCAAGATGCGGGAGCCTCAGGCGGCGATCCAGGCCTTTCGGACGGCCTTGGAGGATCCGATGGCCGGGCCGAACGAAGTGATGGATGTCCTCTATTGTTTGGGGCGCAGTCTTGAATCCGTTGGAAAGGTCGATCAGGCGAGAGAGGTCTATGCCCAGATCAATCAAAGCGCTCCCGCTTTCAGAGATGTCGCGAATCGACTCACCCAAGTGAAAGAGTCTCCGAAGCCCCCACGGAAAGTCGATGAACAGTTCAACGCAAGACCTTCTTGGGTCAGCGGGATGATTGACAATGTTCAACGATTTCTTATCGGCAGCCAGAAGTGACTCGCCTCCAGTAATGCAACTCCCCGTAACCCATTGTGTGGAATGTTCAGATTCACGGTGATTGGTGAAGGCGCTCATGTCTGATTCATCACAGGATCTCTCCGATCCGTCCGTCAGTCCCGAAGAGCGCTATGAGCGAGGACTTGCGCTGAAACAGGCCGGCCTGCATAAGGCGGCAATCGACCAGTTTGAAATGGCAGCCGTCGAGACGGCATTGGCGGTAAAGGCGTATGCGCAGATCGGACTTTGCTATAAGCTGGTTGGTTGCTATGAGGAGGCTGTCCCAGCTTTTCAAAAGGCGTTGAATGTAACCACGGCCTCATCAAAAGAAACAGTTCAGATTCTCTATGTCCTTGGTCGCACGCTGGAATCATTAGGGCGCGTTGGGGAAACCCTCGAAGCCTACCGGTGGATTCGAAGGGAAGATCCGGACTATCGAGATGTGACAGAGCGGATTGAGCGTTTGAGCACCAGGCGTCAGGCTGTTGCCACGAAAAGAATTAGTGCCTCGACAAAAACCTCCTAGTGGCTCGCCGTTCGTAATTACATCCTCACTGATGCAAGATGAGGAGTTCTCAGTCTGGACATGGGAACTTCAATTGGGTCATTGCCCCAACATGCCATGTCGGGCTTGATGGCAAAAGGATTTAGCTCCCAGGTTCACTTACAGCCTGGAACAGAAGCCACATCCTGCGCCCCCCCCCTGTAGCTATCTCGATCGGCTCACACAATCGTTGCGGTATTCAGAGGGGGGATGATTTGATGAGAGAGTCGGCTGATAAAGTTTATGGCCTGGAGTAAATTGAATATCGTCAGTGAGGTGCCGTCGTGAGCAGCATGGATTCTATTATGATTTTCTGGCTTCTATCGGTACGCCAGTGAATTGAACACGGCGGCGAAAGACTTGTTCAAAAAGATCAGCGCGGCTCTTCGCGGCCCAGAGTTCCATCTCTGCGTCGCCCGTAAGGTGCACGTCGATAGCAACCAGCTTCCCAAGTTTGACCTGCAGGCGTTGAATCAGTGAAAAATGGGTCCGGTCGAGTCCATCTGCGATTCGCAAGAGCGAAGCAAGGATCTTGACGGTGCGTTGGAGGCGGGGCGGCAGGCTCGTGAATTCTTCATGTTTGACGGTCGGCAAGGCGCGTCGGTGATAGCGGGCGATATTAGCGATTACGTCGATATCTTCAGCGGTCAATCCGCCGAGATCGCTGTGTTTAATAAGATAGTACGCGTGCTTGTGATGTTGTCTGGGATTGATGTGATACCCCACGTCGTGCAGGATGGCGGCATATTCGAGCCAGGTTCGTGCCTGGTCTCCGAGGTGATGCTCTCGCTGGGTCTGGTCAAACAACTGCAAGGCCAAGTTTGCGACATGGAGCGAATGGGCTTCTGGGGCATGGCAGCGCCGAGCGAGACCGATCACATTCCGACGGCGGACGTCGGGAAAATCCTGTTCGGCCTTCAACCCTTCGCGATGACGGGCGATAAAGTCGTAGATGACTCCTTCCCGAATGGCTTTGTCACAAAGCGTGATTTCTTGTAGCCCGGATAGTTCGAGCAAGCATCGCAGCACGACAGTCGTGGGCAGCAGCGTATCGACGCGTTTGGGATCCAGACCTGGAATGGCCAAGCGGTCTTTCACCGATGAACGAGCCAGCTCGGCTTCAAGGCTTCGGATATGCTTCAAGGGAACGGTGGCCAGGTTATGTTGTGGCAGCGGGCGACCCGTTTGACGGAGATGGATGACCTCACCCACGTTGCCCGCCATCCCTGAGGTGGCGACCAGGGAGTGAAACTTCTTCATCTTAAAGGATCCAAAGGCGTCACGGAGGTGAGTGGTGACGACGGTTTCAAGCGCGCGCATCATGGATTCTGATGGTGGGCTCTTTGTGAGGCATTGTTCGGTGAGCCGGATGGCTCCCAGTTTGAGACTGGTGCCGTGCATGAGGCCCTCTCGATTCCCCACGATCAGCTCGACCGATCCGCCACCGATATCGACGACCAATGTCGCTCCGTCCGGCAGCGCAATACTGTTCTTGACTCCGAGGAAGATCAACCGAGCTTCCTCTACCCCGCTGATGACACGTACTCTCAGCCCAATCTGCTCCAGAATCATCGCCACAAACTCGCCGCCGTTTTGAGATTCACGTACGGCACTGGTGGCGACGGCGATGATTCGCTCAAACCCCTTATTACGGGCAAGTGTGACCAACGTCTTCAGTACAGTCATCGCACGAGCCAGGGACTCGTCGGAAAGACGCTTCGTGGCGAACACGCCGTTGCCCAATCGGGTTATGTCCTTGAACCGATCCAGAATTTTAAAGCTGGCATCAGGCAACACCTCTGCCAGCACCATGTGAATGGAGTTCGTTCCGATATCGATGACGGCTAGTTTGGACACGACGCGACCTCTCTCGTAAACGAGTAGGGACCTTAATGAACAACTAGGGATCTGTCAAGAAGTGGAGTGTGAACAATATGTAACAATCGTGGGGGAGTCTGCCAGCGTGGCGCAGTCCTATTTCTATGGCCTATTGGACGACCAGATGAACACTCCGATTTTTTTGTCGACATTCGCTGCTGTGTTCAAAGCAGAGCGGACGGTCTTTCCCATAACTGGTCGTTGAGACGTCGATGGAGATACCGAGTCGCCGGAGATAGGACTTGACGTTCTTGGCTCGACGCTCGCCCAGCACGAGATTGTACGCGGATGTACCGATATCATCGCCGCGTCCCTCCAAAATGAGGCGGGTGATACTGTCTTGCTGCAGCTGTTTTGCATCGGACTCCAACACGTGGAGGGCGTCACCTTGGATGGCCTCTTGATCAAACTCAAACAAGATGTCGGCCAACATGCTCGATTCCAAACCAGTGGCATTTCGTGCTGTCAGTTCAGACTGCATGGCAGGATTTGTCCGTGACCCGGTGAGGTGGGCATCGGTCGGAGGGATCTCTTTAATGACTGGTTCCGCGATCCGTTCTTCCTGCCCCCGTAGATCTTGCCCGATAAGGGAACCAGATTTAGAAGAACATCCATGCATCAGCAGAACACTAAGGCCAAAGAGGCTGACGAGCGTCACACTGCGTACCGGTGTCATAGGTGTGCCTCTGAGTGAAGAGCATGCCGATCGTCACTGAAGGAGTGACTGGGCTTCTGCATAGATCGGCCGGGTCTCGCTGATCGGCGTCCAGTTCAAGACGGCTAATGAATCCTCAACATACTTCGGTGTTCGCATGCCGTTTAAGACACAAGTAATTCCTGGTGTGCTGCTGAGGATCCAGCACATCTGCTGAGAGAGAGCGGCGGTACGGTGAGTGTCGGGCAAGAGTGGCCTGATCGTGCGTGCAATCCGTTCGGTTTGGACTCGACTCCGCAGCGTGGCCTCGTGCCTGAATGCACGCAGAAGAGCCAGGAGTTCAGGAATGTATCGTTGCCGCCAGTGCTCCCACTGTTCAGCCGTTGTTCCAGAGAGCTGGCGAGACAGCAGCTGGAGGACCTGATTGACGCGCGGCGCAACCATATGGTGCTCAATCTGTTCCCAATGCTCGAGCCCCTGGATCTGTGGTTGGATGCGACGTAGTTCTCCGGACCAGACGAAATAGTCGTTTGGACTTGTCTCGGCGCCTGCCTGTTGGATATTCGGGGCAAGAGCGGTTCGGTATTCCTGTTCAAGTACGTCGACGATACCGAGCTGTCGCTCAATGTCGATTGACGCGTCTTCGACCGGGAGGTCCGCGAGCCGTATCATTGTGTTGCGTGCGACCATGGCATTGAGCGGCCGATTCACCAGCACGGCGATGTGGTGCTCGCGTGCATAGTCAAGAACCGTCTGCGCGTTTGATGGGCCCGTATTAGCGCTTGTGGCAGGGCCTGATTCAAAGAGATTCATCGGGCACTGCAGAACCTGAAAATGATGAGTGGAAGCCCCGACCGATCGTGCTGCTTGTTCAGCTGCATGGACCATGCGCGAGAGGGATGTCCCTTCTGGGTCATCGGCAGATGATGCGACCGTGTTGGAGGATACACCATAATATTGAAGGCGTCCAGCCGCCACTTGTGCTTCAAAATAGGCAAAGGCTCGCTGAAGACGATCGTAGAAATCCGTGCGCAGCCCATCCGAATCTGGTGTGCCGCGATGTCGAGCGTCCAAGAGGAAATATTCAGGATTATGAAGCAGACAGATGTCCAGCGTCGTGAGCCCAAGGCGATCCAATGACAACGCCAGTTGATCCGCCAAGAATTCGGGATGCATGCAATGCCAAATCCCGTCACCGTATTTCACCAGTTCAGGATAGGCCCGGCCGGATCGTTCTCTGGCCTCGGCGAGTGCGAGATTCTGACCCTGGATGTAGCCGATTTTAGACACGATGATGAGTTCATCTCGTCGAATCTCACCGGACGCTGCAAGTTCATGCAGTACGGATCCGACCAATCGTTCACTGTCGCCGTCCGTGTAGTTCGTAGAGGTGTCGATGAGGTTGCACGACGTTCGTATGGCCTGTGTGAGCGCAGACCGATGTTCGGCATGCTGGGTGTCGACGCGATAGGTGCCGAATCCGATGCGTGTGGTGGTGAGCCCGCTCGTACCAAGCAGCGTCAATCCCTGTGCCAGGCCAGCCTGTCCGCTGCGCGTCAGCATGCGCGATGCGTAGGTCGCCGTCCCCTGCGCGGTTGCCTGTCCAGACAGCAACGCGCCGCTCAGCAGTCTTGGCTCACTCTGCAGATCCAAGGAGCTGGACTGCTCAGTCTGTAAGGCCTGCGCAACGGTGCGAGGATCTGTGATCGGCTGTCGACAGGTATAATCCCGACAAATGTAAAGGGTGGGCAGACCGGAAACGGCTGGTCTGTCCTTCAAGAGAGGAAGAGACGACGGGGTCAACGGCGAGCCTGTCGCGATAATGCGATTGGGCAGATAGCATTGGGCTACGGCTTGGCGAAGCGAACCCAGCGTGTTCTGCGCGGGATCCCCGATGAGTGCCAGCTCCACCGGGCCTTCGGTCAAAAAGTCCACAACCGCAAGACTCTTGGCAAACGCTCGAGGATAGCGAATGACCTGTCGGCCGTAGGCACGTACCGCAGTCGTCGCCGCACGGCGCCAGTCATCTCGATCACAGTGGAAGGACAGCCGAGCAAGGGCTGACGCGGCTACAGCATTGGCGCTCGGTGTGGCCCCGTCAGTGCCTTCGCGGTGACGCAAGATAAGTGCTTCATGTTGTTGTGCCGTAGTGAAAAATCCGCCCTGCTCCTTATCCTCAAAGTCTGAGATCAGATGGTCGGCCAATCGTGCGGCGGCATGGAGATACGATTCAGCGGCGCCGGCTTCATAGAGATCGACGAACCCTTCTGCCAAGTAGGCATAGTCTTCCAGATAGGCATCGAGATGCGCGCGACCGGCCCGTGAGGTGCGGAATAAGCGTCCATCGGGTTTGGCATGGTATCGCAACAAGTAATCGGCCGTCCTCGAGGCATGCTGGAGGTATCGGGCGTCGTCAAAGACGCGTGCGGCTTCGGCCATGGCCGAGAGCATCATACCGTTCCAGGCGGTGATGATCTTGTCATCAAGTCCAGGGGGGACACGCTTTCGTCTCGCTTCATACAGCAGGGGCTTCACACGGGATGCGCTGTCCAGCAATTCGTCGGTGGTCAGATTCAGCTGCCTGGCGATGTCGTCGATTGGTCGCAGCCGATTGGGAATATTCGTGTGTTCCCAATTGCCTGCCTCCGTGATGTCATACAGCCCACAAAATCGCCGAGTGTCTTCGTCGTTTTGGAGGACTTCCTGGACCTGAGTCGGTGTCCAAACAAAGAACTTGCCTTCAACACCTTCCGAGTCGGCATCGGTCGAGGAGTAGAACCCTCCTTCGGGACCGGTCATCTCGCGGCAGATATAGTTGAGCACATCGGTTGCGACATGGCGATAGAGCGGTGCCTTGGTGACTTGATAGGCCTCAACATACACGCGGGCCAGCAGCGCGTTGTCATAGAGCATCTTTTCGAAATGCGGGACCAGCCATCGGGCATCCGTCGAGTAGCGCGCGAATCCGCCGCCGATATGGTCGTAGATGCCGCCTGCGGCCATCATGTCGAGCGTCTTGGTCACCATGGTGAGGGTCTGTGAGTCTCCCGATCGCCGGTGACTCCTCAATAAGAACGACAAGCCCATCGCCGGGGGAAACTTCGGCGCCGTACCGAATCCACCATGGGTTTCGTCGAAGTCGTCCTTGAATTGAGAGACGGCTTCGGTCAGTACCGATTCGCTGATGGAGATCGGAGAGGGGGGCTGCTTCGTGCCTTGTAATTGCGCAGTCAGCTCCTTGGCTTGATCGCGGACGTCCGAGGATCGTGTGTCCCAATAGTCGGCAATCTTCTTGAGGACGGAGCCGAAACCTGGCCGGCCCCAGCGGTCTTCAGGCGGGAAGTACGTTCCGGCAAAGAAGGGTTCCTGCTCCGGCGTTAGAAACACCGTCATCGGCCACCCCCCCTGACCATGATTCATCGTGACGGTGGCGGCCATGTAGATCTCGTCCAGGTCAGGGCGTTCTTCTCGATCGACCTTGATACAGACGAACCAGCGATTCATGAGTTCGGCAATGGCCTCGTTCTCGAACGATTCCCGCTCCATGACATGGCACCAGTGGCAGGCGGAATACCCGATGGACAAGAGGATGGGACGGTTCTGATCCTTGGCTGCCTTCAGGGCTTCCGGTCCCCAGGGATACCAGTTAACGGGGTTATGGGCATGTTGCAGCAGGTAGGGGCTGGTTTCGTGGATAAGCCGATTAGGCTTGCCGGTTGTAGATGACGACATGGGCTCAACCTAGCATCAGGACGCAAAGAGCGTCAACGGAACGATGCCCGTATCACGTGAGATGTATCTCGTCTTTCGTAACAAAAAGATGCGATAGGAATTCTTTCCGCCACGCGCTTTACGCTTCACGAACGACGTGTTTGTGGTAGGCTTCATTCGACGAAGGGGGAAATAAGGACACCCATGAGAGACATCGGTCCCTACTCCAATTATCGATTGACGGTCAGACTGGAACTGGCGAATAAACCAGGCATTTTTGCGCAGGTTGCGGCGCTATTGGCGGAGGAGCAGGCGAATCTTGGGGCAGTCGACCTGGTGTCGGCGACCAAGACGCGTATGGTTCGGGACATTACCTTCGACGTCCAGAGCGAGGAACATGGTGAAAAGGTTCTGCTACGGTTAAGTGCAATGCCCGATGTCACCGTGCTGTCGGCTTCCGACCGTATTTTCCTTCTGCATCTTGGCGGTAAGATTCGGGTGGGTAGTAAAGTACCGATCAGCACTAGGAACGTGCTCTCGATGGTGTATACGCCGGGAGTGGGACGGGTGTCCCAGGCCATCGCAAAGGAGAAGTCCAAGGTCTATACCTTTACGAGTAAGAGTAATAGTGTCGCGGTCGTCTCGGACGGCTCGGCCGTGCTGGGGTTGGGGAATCTTGGTCCGGAGGCGGCGCTTCCGGTCATGGAAGGCAAGGTGATGCTCTTCAAAGAGCTGGCAGGAATCGATGCGTGGCCCATTTGTCTCGGTACGCAAGATCCGGATGCCATTGTCCAAATCGTTCAGGGAATCGCGCCAGGGTTCGGCGGCATTAATTTGGAAGACATCAGTGCGCCGCGTTGTTTTGAAATTGAACAGAAACTGAAACAAGCTCTGGATATCCCTGTGATGCATGATGATCAGCATGGCACGGCGGTGGTGTTACTTGCTGCGTTGACGAACGCGCTCCGGGTCACAGGGAAGCAACTGGATCAGGCCAGGATCGTGGTCAATGGGCTGGGTGCCGCCGGTACGGCCTGTTGTCGTATGTTACTGGCGGCCGGTGCCACGCATGTATTGGGATGCGACAAGGAGGGCATCATTCTCTATGGGGAAGCCGAGCAACTCCGGGCCTGCCGAACCGACCTCCGTGCCTGTTTGACCAGAGACAATCCCAAAGGCACGTTGCGCGATGCGTTGAAAGGTGCCGATGTTTTTATCGGTCTTTCCGTCGGCAATGTGGTGACGGCGGATGATCTTGAGTTGATGGCTCCCGCTCGAATTGTGTTTGCCTTGGCGAACCCGGATCCGGAGGTTCCTCCTGAAGTCGGTAGCGCCCATAGCACGATCTTCGCGACGGGGCGCTCGGATTATCCGAATCAAATCAACAATGCATTGGCATTTCCTGGGATCTTTCGAGGGGCGCTCGACGCACAGGCGAGTGAGATCAACGAGGCGATGAAGCTTGCGGCGGCCCAGGCCATCGCCCATGTGATCCCGGAGAATACGTTAAGCGAGGATTACATTATTCCCAGTGTCTTCGATAAGGAAGTCGTCCCCCGTGTGGCGCGGGCCGTGGCGGCCGCCGCCCGCGCCAGCGGCGTGGCCAGAAGACGGGCTAAAGTGGACGATTTCCCCCCGCCTGAGTAGGTCCTTTCCCTTCATTCAGCTGGTTTTGCGAGGTTTCTTGAGCCTTCAGACCGACGTAGCCCCTGTGGTAGAATGCGCCCCTTGGAAGTCAGGGGAGTACGATGCCGTTTTCCACCGCCAAATTTTTGAAGTTTCGAACAGGCATGCAGAAGCGGATCGGTTCATTGCGCGCGAAAACCGAAGAGAGCCTGGACATGGCGGTCGAGAGCATGATGGAAGAGCGGGTGGATGGGTTTTTTCAAGTGGAACATGGCCTGGAGGAAGTCATCAAATCGCTGATCGAAATTGAGGAAGAGCTCGAGGTGATTCGGGATTTGAGCGGCGCCATGCGGCTAGAGTCTCGGTTGGAATTTGTCGAAGATCGATGGGATGAGTTCGATAGTGAAATTCGGGAACGTCCACGTCGGCGGCGTAAGCGGGTCAGTCTGGCCGACATGTTGAAAGCGGCCAGTGGAGCAGGGGCCTTGTCGGAGAATCCGACCGGTGTGAATAACGCGGTGGATGCCTATGCCATCATGGGAGTTGAGTTCGGGAGCTCGTTAGCCGATGTGACGGCGTCATTCCGAGTGAAGGCCAAGCAACTCCATCCGGATGCCAATAACGGTGATCGGAGTTCTGAACCTGAACTCCGTCGGATGCTGGAAGCCTATCAATTCCTCAAGGAATACCTCAGTCTGAGCAATACAGAACCGATGCGACCGCCGGATCGCCCTTATAACCCTTCGGAATGATGCATCGGTAATGATGTCCACTTCACCACAGTATATTACGAGTGCCAGTGAGCTTAGTGAGTTGTGCGAGCAACTTCGTGAGAGTTCCCGCTTGGCATTGGATACCGAATTTGTCGGGGAAGACAGTTTCGTTCCCAAGCTGGAGCTTATCCAAGTCGCGACCGAACAGACAGCGGCGATTATCGATTTTCCAGCAGTGTCGTCGGAGGGTGGCCTCGATAAATTCTGGGAAGTCGTCTGCGATGAGCGGGTTCAGAAGGTCGTGCATGCCGGGCGACAAGATCTGGATCTTTTTGCGGTCCATGCCGGCCAGATACCCAAACCGTTTTTCGATACTCAGATCGCGGCAGCCATGGTGGGCTTTGGCCCGCAGGTTGCCTATGCCAATCTTGTTCAGCGGGTGCATGGGAGACGACTGGACAAGGCCCATACGTTTACCAATTGGAGTGCTCGCCCGCTCTCTCACGATCAACTGGCCTATGCATTGGAAGACGTGACGTTTCTCCTGGCGATCCATGATCATCTGCAGACCAAGTTGTCCAAACTCGGTCGGTTGCCGTGGGTCCATGAGGAGTTTGCGCGTCTGGAAGGAGCGGTCGGCGAGTCTCGACGGGAGCCGCAAGAACGCTATCAACGGATACGGGGATGGGATCAGCTAAAGCCGAAAGCGGCGGCCGTTCTTCGCGAGCTCGCGGCGTGGCGCGAAGGCGAAGCGAAGCGGCGCAATGTGCCTCGCAGCCGGGTCGTGCGGGACGAAGTCTTGCTCCAATTGGCGCGGCATCCGCCACGGCACCAGGATGAGTTACGTCAGGTGAGGGGGCTTCACGGTTCCGAGATTGACCGTAATGGAGAATCGATTTTCGCGACGATTCAGGCTGCGCTCGCGCTTCCGTCGACCGCCTGGCCGGTGCTCAACAAAGAGCGCAAACCCGAACCGGAGTTCAATGGATTGGTGGAGTTGTTGCAGGCGATCGTGAAGGCGCGAGCGTTTCAAGAAGAGATCGCCCCAACCTTGTTGGCCACGACGTCTGATCTTCAAGAGTTGGTTGATGCTAAAGTCGACCGGTCGACGTTGGATCTTCCCCTCCTCAAGGGATGGCGACGAATCTTGGTCGGGGATCTATTACTCGGGGCGTTAGATGGGAAGCTGGTTTTTACCGTCGACCCAACCACACGCGCGATCCGGTGGTCGCCCTCCGAGCCGACCACCGATCGCTGAGTTTTCCAAGCTGGTAAAAAGTCTACAGGCTATAGCAGTTTCTTGATGGAGTCTGCCGGCCTTGCCAGCAGGGCCTGGTCGCCTTTCTCCACGATCGGCCGCTGAATCAGATCCGGGTGTTTGACCATGAGGTCGAGCAGCTCATCATCAGAAAGCTGTTTCTTGGCCAGGCCAAGCTCCTGATAAATCTCTTCTTTGCTGCGAAGCACATCCCGAGGAGAAAGGTGGGCCTTTTTCAATAAGCGCTGTAACTGATCTTTTGTAAAAGGTTGTTCATAATAGTTGATCGATGTGTATGGTTTCCCGCTGTCTTTGAGCAGCTGGACGGCCTGTCGGCATGTGGTGCATGTTGGTTTCTGATAGATCGTAACATTTGCCATAGTGACTCCTTGGTGAAAAAGACCTGTCTTGACGGCTTTTTTTAGTCTATGGTACTCCCTCGCAACCATCTTGCTTGAGAATTGGAGTGAATGATGCCTTGGGTTGGAACGAGTTCCGCCGGTCAATTTGCCTGTGCCACGGCCTCTCAACGAACGTTAAAGGATCTTCGCATCAAACGTAAGGGCCAGCCGGTCTTTGTCTTGGGGCATGTACTGAGTCGCAAAGCTCAGGAGGCGACCTTTGAAGCCTTCAACGACCGACTCGCTGTGGTACGGTTCAGCGATGAGGCGCTTGTAGGGTATGAGCCGAGAGAGCTTCTTCTTCCGACCGAAATCGACGAACAGGCAGTTCCGTACTTCGAGATCCGTTCCTGCCGCTCCTGTGAGCTGCTCTTTCCTCTGACGATTGAAGAGCTGGAGTCCGATCCGGAACCTGAGCAGTGCCCCGACTGTACCTCATCATCAACTGAACACACAGGATAGTGAAACAGACATTTGGTTTCACCTACCCAACCTTGGCTCGCGGCGCGACTCAGCTCGCCTAAGTCCCCGGCGTGCCTATCACCGAACAAGGCCGCAGTTCCCTACAGCTTCTTCCGCTGTTCTACCCTGCAATCACGCCTCACGAAAGATGCTTCACCAGTCTTCACAATCGTGTAGGAACGAAGCAGGAAGTCTCCTGCAGCATCCTGATAGATGTTAATCGACAAAGGGAGCCACTTCCAATGCTTTTTTCAACAGGCAATCTCCTTCAAAGCCCTGCAATACCATCGGTAACATGGCACCATCAATGGCGCGCACCGTTTGGACAAGAAATCCTTCAGAGGTTTTATATCCCTCCAGCTTCAACGCATGACAGAGTTCCAGCTGCTTCCACGCCAAATTCGACAGGATTTGATCGGAAGCCAGCAGCGTCATGTCGGCGACTGTTCCCTCAACGGCCACTTTGGCGGAAACCCGAGTCCTGTCCTTCGGAATCTCATTGACGACGGCAAAGGCGAGGACACTTTCTTCTGCTAAGGCGGAGAATGCTTGCACGACGCTCGCACAGAGAACAAGAAGGCTTCCAATGAGGAAGGCGATCAGTCTCATCTCCGTCCGCAGTTCCCTGTCTGGCATGGCCATTGGTCAGTATGCTTATGCAAATGAAGTATGCCAAGCAGGATGGCCTATTGCAAGAATGACGCACAGCTATGATTGGGGTATGATAGTGAGAGGAGCGTTGAGACTCATACGTTCTTGGTACGTTTGAGGGGGGGGCCATGCCACATGATTTCATGCCAGGTCTTGCCGGAGTGCCGGCTGCAACCTCATCGATCAGCGATGTCGACGGGCAGCGTGGAATTCTCGAATATCGTGGGATCCGAGTGGAGACGCTTTGCGTGGATTCCTCCTACTTGGAAACGGCGTATCTCCTTCTCTTCGGCCATTTGCCATCGAAGAGTGAATTGCTACAATGGACGACGGACGTCACCCAGCATCGACGCATCAAGTTCCGGATCATCGATTTGCTGAAATGCTTGCCGGAATCGGGGCATCCCATGGATGCGCTGCAGGCGGCTGTGGCGGCACTCGGGATGTTCTATCCTGGCCGTAACGTCAAGGATGTCGAGAATAACTACTGGAGTGCGGTCCGGCTTGTCGCCAAGCTGCCGACGATCGTGGCGGCCTGGGCGCGACTGCGTCATGGTGACGATCCCATTTCTCCTCGTGATGATCTCGGGTTCAGCGAAAACTTCTTGTACATGCTGACTGAGTCGGTCACACCACCCGTGTGGGCGGAAGTGTTTGATGACTGCCTGATTCTCCATGCCGAACACACCATGAATGCCTCTACGTTTACAGGGCTCGTTACGGCGTCCACGCTTGCCGATCCGTATACCGTCGTGGCCTCGTCGATCGGCGCGCTGAAGGGGCCTCTGCACGGAGGAGCGAACGAAGAAGTCGTGATGATGCTGAAGGAGATCGGCACGACCGAGAACGCACGGGCCTATGTTGAGGGCGCGCTGCAGAACAAGAAAAAGCTGATGGGATTCGGCCACCGTGTCTACAAGGTCAAAGATCCTCGGGCCACGGTGCTGCAGGAACTTTGTCGGCGATTGTTCAAGGAATGCGGGAGCTCTCCTTTGTATGAGGTGGCGCTCGAGATTGAACAGGCGGCGGGCGAATCGCTGAATCGCAAGGGGATCTATCCGAACGTCGATTTCTATTCCGGCATCATCTACGACAAAATGGGGATTGAGGTCGATCTCTTTACGCCTCTCTTTGCCATGGCACGGGTATCGGGCTGGTTAGCCCATTGGTTGGAGCAGTTGCGAGAAAATAAACTCTTTCGACCGGATCAGATCTATGCCGGCGAGCATAACCGGCCCTACATCCCCTTGAGCCAGCGGTAATCCGCGTATTTCCAAGGCGCTTCAGACTCTTGACTTCCCACCGGGCCGATTTATCTCTTGGATAAGCAGGTGAATCGGCGCAGCGCCAGCGCAAATAACAAGAAATCCTAAATCAAGGAGGGTGTTATGACGCTCGTACGATGGGATCCATTCCGAGAATTAGAAGAAGTGTCAGATCGGTTGAATCGCATGTTTGCTCGTCCGGCTGCGCCGCGCACGAGTGGTAAGGAAACAATGATCGTGGCCGACTGGACGCCGTCGGTCGATATCAGCGAGACAGAGGGGGAGTATCAGATCAAGGCTGAGATTCCCGATGTGAAGAAAGAGGATGTGAAGGTGACGCTGGAAGACGGCGTGCTCACGATCCAGGGTGAGCGGAAGCATGAAAAGGAAGAGAAGGCGAAGAAATATCATCGGATTGAGCGCTCCTATGGGAGCTTTGTCCGGACCTTCTCGCTGCCCGATGTGATCGATGAGGAGAAGGTGAAAGCCGAGTTCAAGGATGGAGTGTTGAATCTCTATCTGCCGAAGTCGGAGAAGGCGAAACCAAAGGCCATCGACGTGAAGGTGGTATAAGTTGGTCGAAAGAGGTCTCCTGAACCAAAGGCCCGCCTGGTAAGGCGGGCCTTTGTATTTGCATCTCCTATCTTGTTCTGTTTCAATTCTTTCATGCGACAAGTCACGATGATCGCTGGGATCCCCCGGTGGATGCTGCTTTGCTTGGGTGCCCTAGGCTTCATGCCTCTGTGGGCAAACGCCCAGGTTTTGGATTCGGCGGACCCTATTGTTGTGGCGGTCGGAGACATCGCCTGTTCGTCCTCGGGCACAGGGGACAAGCGGGGGCCCGCCCTGGTCGAGGTCTGTCGACAGATGGAGACTTCTGATTTGGCGCTGCAGGTCGATGGTTTGGCTGCGGTCTTCACATTAGGAGACAATCAATATCCCACTGGTGCCCTTTCAGATTTTCAGCGTTCATACGATCGCTCATGGGGTCGATTGAAGTCGATGACCCATCCCAGCATCGGGAACCATGAAGGACTTGGAGCGGGCTATTATATGTACTTTGGAGCTGCGGCAGGACCTCGGGAGCAAGGGTATTACAGCTTCGATATCGGAGCATGGCACGTGATTGCCTTGAACAGTAACAGCGAATGTCGGATCGTGGCATGTGATTCGACATCGGCCCAGTTCGCGTGGCTTCATGAAGATTTGGCCGCACATCACTCACGCTGTACGCTGGCCTACTGGCATCATCCAAGATTTTCGTCCGGTCGGCACCAGAACAACAAAGTGATGAACGCAATCTGGGAAGAACTATATGTCTCGGGAGTCGATGTCGTGCTGTCCGGCCATGATCATGACTATGAGCGGTTCGCACCGCTGGATGCCGATGGTCGAGTCGACGAGACCCGCGGGATCCGCTCGTTCATTGTGGGGACGGGTGGTGCACACCATGCTGAGTTCAGCACCATCCAGACCGGGAGCAACGTGCGAAATAACGATACATTCGGCATCCTCAAACTGATCCTCCATCCGACCGGCTACGAATGGGAGTTTCTGCCTGAGGCTGGGAAAACCTTCGTCGATAAGGGGAAGGGCCGCTGTCACTAGCCTGCACTGATTAAGGCCATTCACCAACCCAGGCTCAATCTCCTCTCAGTTTGCTGAAGATCTCGTAGCCCCAAGCCTCGTCGAGCGTTCAGCTTCGGCGGATTGTGTGAATTGGTTTAGTCAAAACGTTTGGTAATTAGGGCGAAACGTAACCAAAGAAGCACCGTACGAAGAGCTTGAAGAGGTTCTCTTTGCGGTGGTTAAACCGATACTCGATTTCCTTTAGATACATCCAGATACATCGGGAAATGATATTTGGACACGCCTCGATAATTGTAGAGAATATGTTTCGCAAACGACCAGAAGCCTGCGATCCCGTTGATAGGGTTCTTGGTTCGACGATCCACGAGACTCTTGCTGTGGTTGACGGTGTGATGTTTGCCATAACGTCGCAACGATTGATAGCCCCGAAAGGCATCCGTGTAGTAGACGGAACCTTTGCGGGTCGTGGTCTGAATGTGGGCCATGAGGGTGTCCGCCGACACGTGCTCGACTACCTTGGTATAGACCCGCCCATCACGCTCCAGCAGCCCGAAGACGACGCTTTTACCTGCTGCCCCTCTTCCGCGACGGCCCTTGCATCGTCCGTCAAAATAGGCTTCGCCCAGCTCGATTTCGCCGGAGAGTTTACTGGCCATACTTTCTAATTCGGCGACATGAAATAATGCCACCCGCAACTTCTGGTAGACCCGACTAATAACTTTGGGGTCGACTCCCAGATCATGCGCCAACCGATAGGCTGGCACCTGCTGATAGAACCCCTGCAGGATCGCAATCTCTCGCCGAAGCTTTGCAAGGCTCTTCTGCTTGCTACATTTCCGGCACTTCACATAGCCGCGTTGCGTCCGGTTGGTCTTAAACGAACCGCAGAACACACATTTGCGACCACGCAAAAAGTTGGCCGTACACCCAAAAGCACGCTGAGATCCGGTAACCATGCGGCCTCCAGCCTACCAGATGGTTACGAAACGCCCTAATTACCCAACGTTTAGATTTCCAATTTTCACTTTCTGGGCTGCCCACCTTAGAGACGTTGAACATGAAACCTGAAATTTGTAATCGCAGGAACAATCGTCGAAAGGTGAATCAAAAAAGATACTGCATCTAATTAGATACAAGTTTCTGCGACCCGAGGGTGAGATCTGGTAAGGTGTCATGATCAACCTCATCTCAACGAGAAATGAAATCCTGTCACATGTCGCTACCAATCAGGTGATTCTGTCATTTCGCAGAATGATGAGTTGTCACGACAAGATGCTGGTGGCGACGTCTCAGCTATGTAGCGATGCCCGGAATGCTATTTGCTGCGATAAGCGCCGGCATTCACGCGGTGAATGAAGCAAGATGCGTGCTGGTTGTCTCCATAAAGTTTTTTGGACGGAAATGTTATCAGAAATGAAATTTCCCCATCATTTCTCTTTCCATAGCGAACGAGACTGTTGTAGAACCAGATCCCTCATCGGAGATGATTGGTCAAAAAAACCTCGGAGAGCGAGGTGCCGTAGGGGGACCTGTGCATCGGCCGTGCTGCTGAGCAGTGTTGAAATTCGTACGCCCAAGGATTCCTTCGAAGACATGATTCTTGTTTGAATGATCAAAAAAAGGAGTGACCGATGCATGATGTGATGAGGGGGTCGACAATCCGGAAGTGGGTAGCGGGCTTAAAGCGGGCGACGCGTCCAGCCGAGTCATCACGACCAGCTTCTGAGTTTATGCTGGAACCACTCGAGCCGCGCCTCTTACTGGCAGCTGATCTGACCGGTCTGGTGACGGCCCATACCTTGGCGGATCCCAGCGTGCCGACCAACGTCGAAACGGCGACGGTTCAAGTGAAGAATCAAGGGACCACAGCGGCTACCGTGTCCACGCAAGTCCGCGTCTATGCCTCGACCGATAGTACGTTCAGTACGTCGGATGTCTTACTCGGGACGACGACCACGGCAGCTCTTAGTGCCGGGCAGTCTCGTAGCGTGTTGGTCAATCTGACGATGCCAAATACCTTGGCGGCCGGGACCTATAAGTTACTCTCGCGGGTGGATGCAACTAACGTTGTGGCGGAAGGCACGACCGGCGAAGCCAACAATACCGGGGTGGGTCCCTCGTTTACGGTCGCGTGGCAATTCGGCGCGGTACCGGGGCGTGCAGGCAACACCGTGCTCACGCTGCGTGATGCCGATGGGACTGCCGTCACCTTCAAATTGACTGGGCCCGGAGTGGGGACCGTCCTCAAGGACGGGACCAATTGGGATCTGCGATTGACCGGCACGACCACTACCTCCGCTGTGACCATCACGACCAGTGGTGGCAACGGTCGGGTGTTGTTGAATGACGTGCATGCCTTTGGGCCGCTCGCATCGTTGACGGGCGCGACCACGGATGTCAACGGCGCGCTGGCGATCGATGGTGCAATCACCACGCTGACCATCGGCGATAAACTCGGCGGGAGCCTCGCGGCCAAATCCATCACCACCTTCACCGCTCGCAATCTGACAGGAGCAAATCTATACATCGGGACCATGCTGGGCGCAGACGGCAAACTGGGAGGAACGAGTACCAATCTCGACACCTATGGCTTAGGGCGTCTGCAGACGTTTGTCCTGACTGGATCGATGACGAACAGTACCGTGCGGGTCAGCGTCAATCCTGTGGATGGGATCTTTGGGAACGGGAATGACCGGTTTGTCACCGGCACGCCCACTGGGATCGGCAGCATCAAGATACAGGGCACACTGAGTGCCGACAGCCGGTTTATCACGCCGACGATTCCGACCACCTATTTGCTTGCGGGGCAGACACGGACCACCACCGGCGATGTGCACTTCCTCACCAACTTGACCAATCAACCCCCCGTCGCGGTCAACGATGCGTTCACGGTAAAGAAGAATGGCGTCCTGTCCGAGATTACTACCCTCGTCAAGGACATTCGGCCGGGGGCTAGCGGTGCTTTCCCACGTGGCGGAAATGAACTAGTCAATGTCAATGGCATCCTCTACTTCACAGCCAACAACGGCAGTAATGGCTGGGAGCTCTGGAGGAGTGACGGAACTGCTACAGGTACGGTACTGGTCAAGGACATCGTCGCTGGATCCGGCAGTTCGAATCCTGAGCAACTCACGAATGTGAATGGGAAGTTGTTCTTCACGGCTGAAACTGCAGCCACTGGTCGGGAGCTGTGGAAGAGTGACGGGACAGCGGCAGGCACGGTGCTGGTCAAGGACATCAAGCCGGGGACTGGGTATGGAATCTCGTTTTTGCTCAATGATCTTCTTGTCAATGTCAATGGCACCCTCTTCTTCACTGCCGATAATGGGGTGAATGGACGGGAGCTCTGGAAGAGCAACGGGACAGCGACCGGAACGGTCATGGTTAAAGACATCTGGGCTGGTTCACTTGACTCGAGAATCGATGAGTTGACAGCCGTCAACGGCACGCTTTTCTTTGTCGCGAATGATGGGGTGACAGGACCCAACCTCTGGAAAAGCGATGCAACAGGGACTCAACGCGTCGGAGGATTCGCGCCAAATAGCTGGATTGATGTCAGTAACCTCGAAGCGGTCAACAGTACCCTCTTCTTCACCGCTGATAATGGTTTCAGTAATCACAATAAGCTGTGGAAGACAGACGGTACGACTGTCGGGACGATAATGGTGAAGGAGTTCACCCAGGAAGGCATCAGTTCCGCGCCCAGTGAGCTCACAAATGTCAACGGCACCTTGTACTTTACGGCCTTCACATGGGCGAACGGCCTGGAGCTCTGGAAAAGCGATGGGACGACAGCGGGAACCGCCCTGATCAAAGACATCACGCCGGGTGCAGGGAACACCACTTTTACAGATCTCACACAGATCGGTAGCCAGCTCTTCTTCCGTAGTTTTGTGCCTGGCGGAAACATGCAGCTGTGGAAGAGTAACGGGACTGCGGCAGGGACTCTTGCGCTGGGTGCAGTGTTGCCTGGATTGGCTAACGGGAGCCCGTTGATTACGGATGTCAACGGGGTAGCGTACTTCAGATCCGCTGCTAACGACCTGTGGAAAAGTGATGGAACGGTGGCCGGGACCGTGCAGGTCATGGATAGTGGACCATACATGGGTAGTCTCACCAACGTGAACGGGACACTGTTTTTCGTGGATGGATGGCTCGGCTTAGACGACAATCTCGAACTCGTCAAACTTACTAAAAGCAATGTTCTGACCAACGACCGAGATCCAGAGGGCAAGCCCCTTACTGCCGTGCGCGTGAGTGGTCCGACCAATGGCACACTCACACTGAACAGCAATGGCACGTTCACCTATCGGCCCAATACCGGCTTCGTTGGCACGGACAGCTTTACCTACCGAGCCAGCGATGGCACGGCTACTTCAAACCTAGCGACGGTGACGATCACGGTAACGGCGTAATTGGAAGGTATGAAGTGTGAAGCGTGGTTCGCCATTCGTGAAGGATATGGCATGAGAGGGTGACGTGATAAATGTGAGGCGAGCACGAGGGGTCTATCACTCGTGCTCGTCTTCCAGTTAGGTATTCGATACGTAGCTTTGGACAGACCCGCCAAGAAGTAGTCGGTCTTCTCCCAGAAACACCAGCCCTCATGAACGAACAGGTCAGCTCACAGCGTGCGCGGTTCAATGAAGAAGCAGAGACATTGGTTTCGACGCTGACGCAGGCTGATGCAACCCAGGATGATGCACTCTGGACCGCCTTTGCCAAAGCGACAACCGTCGACGCCTTTTGCCGGAGCTGGCTGGCGCTGCAATGTCGCATGATCGAGAGTGTGCGGGCGGGCATGGTGCTCTTCGGTCCGGCTGATCGTGGTCCCTTCTCTCCCGTCGCGATCTGGCCCGAGGGGCTCCAGCATCTCACCCAGCTCACCCATACCGCTGAACGGACGTTGGCAGAACGGCGGCGTCTTGTTGTGTGTGGTGCGTCGGCTGAGGATGGGACACTGAACGGCTCCTGCGAAATCGGCTATCCCATCGAAGTCGGCGGTTCATTGCATGGCGCCGTCGTGCTGGAAGTCGCATCGAGATCCGGGTCGGAGCTGCAAGGGCTGATGCGGCGGCTGCAGTGGGGGGCTGCCTGGCTCGAACTGCTGTTTGCGCGGGAAACGGTGGCTCTTGAAAAAGGCACGTGTAAACGGATCCAAGCTGCTCTGGATTTGGTCGCTACCGCTGTTGGACATGACCGGTTTTACGCGTCGGCCATGGCCTTGGTGAATGCGCTGGCGACCACGCTCTCGTGTGATCGCGTCACGCTGGGTTTCGTGAAGCGCGGCCATGCTTGCGTGGCTGCGGTATCCCACAGTGCGGAATTCAAAGCACAGACCAATGTGATTCGTGGGTTGGCCGAGGCCATGGATGAAGCGATTGATCAACGCGAAGCGATCGTTTTTCCCCCGCCGGCGGAAGGGGCCGGAGTTGTGATGCAGGCCCATGCGGCGTTTGCCAAAGACCATGGGAGTGGAGCGTTGCTGTGCGTGCCGCTGGAAGCGAACGGGCAGGTTGTCGGTGCCCTCTTGCTGGAACGGCCGGCGGACCGACTGTTCGACGACCAGAGTGTGGTGCTCTGCCGGTCGGTCGCGGCACTGATCGGTCCGGTGCTGGAGATCCATCGTCGCGACGATCGTTGGATCGGGGCCAAAGTTTGGGATGCGCTCACTCGCTATGTTTGTGACCTGCTGGGCCTCAGTCATGTGGCGGTGAAGGTGACGACCGCGACTCTCGCGGGCCTCGTGCTCTTCTGTCTCCTGGCGGAGGGCGACTATCGCGTCTCGACCAAGACGGTCTTGGAGCCGGTCGTTCAACGGACGGCTGCAGCGCCGTTCAACGGTTATATTCGAGAGGCCCCTCTTCGCGCCGGTGATGTGGTGCGTTCCGGCGATGTTCTGTGTACGCTGGATGACCGAGAATTGCGGCTCGAACGAGTGAAGTCTTTCAGCAAACTTGAAGAGTATCGCAAGGAGTATCACAAGGCGATGGCCGAGCGGGAGGCCGCCAAGGTTGAGATTGCCACCGCGCAGATGCATCAGGTGGAGTCGGAACTGGCCCTCGTCGATGATCAACTTGCACACACGCGCGTGATGGCGCCGTTCGATGGGATCGTCGTCAGCGGCGACCTGAGCCAGTCACTGGGTTCACCGGTTGAAAAGGGCAAGGTGCTGTTCGAGATCGCCCCGCTCGACAGCTACCGGGTGGTGCTGGAAGTCGACGAGCGTGACATCGCGGACGTGCGGGTTGGCCAGCACGGACAGCTGTTGCTCGCGGCCTTTCCGTCTGACCCGGTGGGGGTTACGGTTGCCAAGATGACGCCCCTGTCGACGGCAAAGGATGGGCGCAACTTCTTCCGTGTGGAAGCGGCGCTCGATCAGCCGCATGACCGGCTGCGTCCGGCGATGGAAGGCGCAGGGAAGATCGAGATCGATCGGCGTTCGTTGATCTGGATCTGGACGCATCAGGTTGTGGATTGGGTCCGACTGACTGTCTGGACATGGTTGCCGTAACGCGCATGGTACGGAGGAGTTTCGTGTTTCATGTTTCTGGTTTCAGGTTGGGGAACGTGCCGGTCACTTGAGACATGAAACTGGAAATGTGAAACTGTATGTCTGAAGCGTTATTTAGTCCCTCCTGGTACCGTGTGGCGTCCCTGACCCCGCGGCTTCGCGGTCATGCCCAACTGCATCGGCATCGCTATCGCGGACAGATTTGGTATGTCGTGCAGGACCTGGCGAACGAGCGATTCCACCGGTTTTCTCCGACCGCGTTCTCCTTCATCGGCTTGATGGACGGCACGCGCTCAGTCCAGGCCATATGGGAGCATTGCTCGACCAAGCTTGGAGACCAGGCGCCGACTCAACCGGATGTGGTCCAACTGCTGAGTCAGCTCCATGCTGCGGACCTGTTGCAGTGCGACATTCCTCCGGACACTGCTGAGCTCTTGGCTCGCCATGACAAGCAGCGGCAGCGGAAGTGGCAGAAGCGATTGATGAGTGTCTTCGCCTGGCAGTTTCCCCTCGTTGATCCTGAACGGTTTCTGCAACAATTCGCCCCGCTTGTTCGCCCCTTCTTCTCCTGGTGGGGTGCTATCCTCTGGGGTCTGATCGTCGCCCCGGCTGTTGTACTTGGTGCCGCGCACTGGTCCGATCTCAGCGCGAATCTGATTGATCGTGTGACCGCGCCGCAGAATCTCGTGCTGTTGTGGCTGCTCTTTCCCGTGATCAAAGCCCTGCATGAATTCGGCCATGCCTTTGCCGTCAAGGTGTTCGGCGGCGAGGTGCATGACATGGGGCTCATGCTCCTGGTTCTCTCGCCGGTGCCCTATGTGGAGGCTTCCGCCTCGTCTGCGTTCGCCGATAAATGGCAGCGTGTCGTCGTCGGGGCCGCGGGGATGATCGTGGAATTGGTGCTGGCCGCGATGGCCGTGTATGTGTGGGTCAGCGTCGAACCAGGTCTCGTTCGAACCCTTGCCTACAACACCATCTTTATCGCCGGGATCTCCACGGTCCTCTTCAATGCCAATCCCTTACTGAAATTTGATGGGTATTACATCCTGGCGGACTTTCTGGAAATTCCGAATCTCCGTCAGCGTGCCCATACCTATCTCGGATATCTCTGTGAGCGATACCTGTTTGGGCGGGACGATGCGTCGGTGCCTCATGCGACCGAAGGCGAGCGGGCTTGGTTCATCACGTATGCCGTATCATCCTTCATCTATCGGGTGGTGGTCGTCGTCGCCATTCTTCTCTATCTCACGGATCAGTTATTTGTCCTGGGTGTCATCTTTGCGATCTTGACGGCCGGCACCTGGTTTGTGCTGCCCCTCGGGAAAGGTATCCATTATCTCTTCACCAGTCCCAGGATCAGACGGGTGCGCGGGCGAGCCGTGGCCGTCAGTCTGGCGCTGGTTGCCGGGGTGATAGTCCTGCTGACGCTTCTTCCGGTGCCGTTCCGGACCAGGGCGGAGGGCGTCGTCTGGATTCCGGATGAGGCGTTTGTGCGGGTGCAGATTGATGGGTTTGTTGAACAGGTGGTAGCGGTGCCTGGTTCAACGGTTCGCCCTGGCGATCTGCTCGTGGTCTGTTCAGACCCTGCGGTCCATGCAGATGTGAAGATGATCGAGGGGCAGCTGCACGAGATCAAATCGCGGGTGCGAGAGCAACTCGTCGACAACCTGGTGAAGGCAAAAATGTTGGAAGAGGAGCAGCGGTACATCGAAGAGCGTTTGGCTCGAGCGAAGGAGCGACAGTCGGAGCTTGAACTCAGAAGTCGGGTGGCAGGGACATTTATCCTTCCAAAGGCCGAGGATCTGCCCGGGCACTTTGTGAAGCGGGGTGATGTGCTAGCTCATATCGTGGACCTCAAGATGATGACCGTCCGCACGATTGTTGATCAAGGTGATATCGACTTGATTCGGCATCAGACCCAGGCCGTGGAAGTGCGACTGTCGGAGCGGTTGGCTGACCCGATGCGGGCGACAATCTCACGTCTGGTACCGGCAGCCAGCGACGAGCTGCCGAGTCCGGCCTTGGGCAGCGAGGGGGGAGGACAGGTGCCACTCGATCCACACGATGCGAAAGGACACACGGCGCTCAAAAAGCTCTTCCAGATCGATTTGGCGCTGCCGCTTCAGAAGGGTCTTCTCAACGTCGGCGGGAGGGTCTACGTCCGATTCGATCACGGACGCGAATCGTTAGCGATTCAATGGTATCGGCAGGGGCGTCAGGTGTTCCTGGCGCGTTTCAATGTTTGATCCGGCGCGCGAACGCAGAGCATTACACAGTGCCTATCCGGAACGATCTGTCTCTCAGGAGGGTTGGTTCGACCGGCAAGGGGCTCGCCTGTTCAGCTCACTGCGGCGTCGGCACCGAGTGCGATTGTGCCGAAACACGACGATTGTCGAACAGGTGGCAGCGCAGGGCCACGAGCTCTCAAGGTTGTCGGACGAGCAACTCACTGAACGAGCGATGCAGGTGCGTCAGAGCTTGCGTCGGGATGGTCTTTCGGAGGAGCGGGTGTGCCGGTCCTTTGCCCTGATCCGGGAGGTGGCGCAGCGGACGCTTGGTCAACGGCACTACGACGTACAAATTCTCGGTGGCTGGGTCTTGCTGAACGGCTGCATCGCGGAAATGGCGACGGGAGAAGGCAAGACGCTCACCGCGACCTTGGCCGCAGCAACCATTGCGATGGCAGGGGTGCCGGTCCATGTGATCACGGTCAACGACTATCTGACGGGACGGGACGCCCGTGAGATGGCCCCTCTCTATGAGAGGCTCGGGCTCAGCGTCGGTGCTGTGATCCATGAGCTTGATCCGGTTGCGCGACGGAGTGCGTACGGTTGTGACGTGACGTACTGCTGCAATAAGGAACTGGCGTTCGACTATCTCCGGGACCGGTTGGTGGTCGGGCGGCAGCCGAATCGCATCCAACTTCAACTGGAGCGGCTCTACGGTGATGAGGCGAGGGTGCGGCAGTTGGTCTTACGGGGCTTGTGTTTCGGCATCGTCGATGAAGCCGACAGTGTATTGGTGGATGAAGCGCGGGTGCCCTTGATCATTTCCGGGGCCGGAGGCGAGGTGCCGGAGAAGATTATCTATCAGATGGCTCTGGATTTCGCTCGCGGTCTGGTGCGCGGGCAAGATTTCTCGTTGGACGGACGGGAGCGAACCATCAGGCTCACTTCAAGTGGTCGAACCACGCTCACCAATCGGGTGGTAGGGTTCACAGGCCTCTGGTCTGGACCGAGGCGGAGGGAAGAGCTGGTTCGGCAGGCGTTGACGGCGCTCCATTTGTTTCAGCGCGATGTGCACTACCTTGTGCGCGGTGAAAAGGTGCAGATCATCGATGAATATACGGGACGTGTCATGGGAGATCGGTCATGGGAACATGGGTTGCATCAAATGATCGAGTTGAAGGAAGGGTGCCCCGTGACGCCGATGAACCGGCCGCTGGCGCGCATCACCTATCAGCGATTGTTTCGACGCTATCTCTGGCTTTCCGGAATGACCGGGACTGCGCAGGAGGTAGCCGGTGAACTATGGAACGTCTATCGACTTGCGACCGTCACGGTTCCGACGAATCGCCCGCTTCAGCGCCGGTGGATGGGTGAGCGCCTGTTCGCCACGGCGGATCAGAAGTGGGAGGCGGTCGTGGAGCGGATCCGAGCGTTGCGGGAACAAGGACGTCCTGTTCTCGTCGGAACCAGGTCCGTGGAAGCCTCTGAGATCCTGAGTCAGCAACTCACAAATGCACAAATCGAGCATGTAGTGCTCAATGCGAGGCAAGATCAGGAAGAGGCCGCGGTCGTTGCCGCAGCCGGTGAGTCCGGACGAGTCACGGTGGCGACGAACATGGCGGGGCGCGGTACCGATATCAAAGTGCTTCGTTCCGTGGCTCAGGCCGGCGGGTTGCATGTGATCGCAACCGAACGGCACGAAGCCACACGTATCGATCGGCAGCTCTATGGGAGGACTGGTCGGCAAGGAGATCCCGGCAGTTACGAAACCGTGATGTCTCTGGATGATGAACTGTTGGTCGCTTCTCGGGGAAGGGTCATCCGGTGGGTTGCCTCACTGCTCCTGAAACCGGGGACCCCCCTGCAAGGATGCCCAACGCAATGGCTCGTGCGTCTGGCCCAGCGGTCGGCGGAACGGCTGCATGCCCGCATGCGCCGGGATTTGCTCCAGCATGAAGATCAACTCGAATCCGCGCTGGCGTTTTCTGGACGGGTGGAATGATGGGGGCGAATGTACGATGGTGAGGATGGATTCAGAGTCGTTCCTCAGATATATCAGGAATGGGTTGCGTTTTTGTCGATGTGTGAGATGGGTATCAATTTGTCTTGCCGTCAGTTGGTGTGGGTGGCCTATAGCGAGTGACGCCTCCGACAATCTGGCCTGCATCATGAAACCCTATACGGAAGTGTCCATTGGATCGCCGGTCGAAGGCATCATCCAGACGGTGCATGTCGAACGGGGCGATTGGGTGACCAAAGGGCAGGCCGTGGTTACACTAGAGGCCAGTGTGGAAAGAGCCACGGTCGAGCTGGCTAAGGCAAAGGCCGAGGCCGAGGCCACGCTCAAGAGCATCCAGGCGAAAATGGCCTTCAGTGCCAGGAAGCTTGAACGGGCGACGGACTTGTACAAATCTAACTCGATCGCCAAGCATGAATTCGATGAGGCCCAGACGGAAAAGGTACTCGTAGAAACGGCGTATCTGGAGGCCACCGAAAAGAAACGGATCGACGAACTAGAGTGGCATCGGGCCACGGCGGCGCTCAATCTCCGCACCATCTCGAGCCCGCTGACGGGTGTCGTCGTCGACCGGCTATTGTCTCCCGGTGAGTTGGCTGGCAAGATGCCAATTTTGAAGTTGGCGCAGATCAATCCGCTGCGCATCGAAGTCTTCGCGCCATTGAGCCTGCTGGGAAAAATCACACTCGGCATGAAGGCGGATGTGCATCCGGAAGGCGGCGGCTCAACCACCTATCAGGCACATGTGACGGTGGTCAACCGGGTAGTTGATAGCGCGAGCGGCACGTTCGGGGTCCGCCTGGAAATGCCGAATCCCAATAACGCTTTGCCGGCGGGGCTAGCCTGCACGGTGAAGTTTCAGACGGCGAAATAGAAGGGTGACTCGATGAGAGGCAGATCGCCATCTCGGGTGAGTGGCCGAGGGGTGGAGTCGTTGAGTCGACAACCATGGGGGCTTATCATTCCTAGTCGAGCTCTTCTCGGTGTTGTCGTCCTGGCTTGGCTATGCTCGGCCAGTGTGGTTGTATGCGCGCAAGAGGTTGCAGCACTTCCGATGCCGTCGGAGAACCCGCCTGTTTTGAAGATGTCCTTGGCGGAGGCCGTTGATTTGGCCATCGGCAAGAGTCCGAACGTTCGTGTATATCGAGAGAAAATTGAGGCCGCACGTGCGGTAACCCGGACACAGTTGGGTGCGCTTCTTCCGAACGTTGCCGCCTTTGGTAAGTACAACCACCAAACATTTTTCCTCGGGACCATCGGCGGAAGACCGGTGAGGACCGATCCGTTCGATATCATCGACGGCCGCGCCTCCTTTACTCAGTCCCTGTTCAGTCTGAGTTTGATCGAACGGTGGCGTGCCTCGCGGTCCGCCTTACAGGTCGCCGAACTGGATTCGGCCACTACGGAGAACGACACTGTGGCCAAGGTGGCCCTGTCCTACTTCGAGGTGCTGCGCAACCAGGAAACGGTCGACGCGCGAACGGCCAATGTGGCTCTCTATGAAGATCTCGTGGCATTCGTGAAAAACCGGCAAGTGGGGGGGATGGCCACTGGCCTCGATGCGGCGCGGTTGGAATCACAACTCGAGAATGAACGGCAGCGCCTTGAATTGGCCAAGGGCGAAGTCGAACGGGCCAAGTTCATGCTCCTGAACGCCATCGGGATCGGATACGATCTAGCGCTTCAACTCACGGATTCACTGAAGGCCTATGAAGGAGCGCTTCCCACACTACACAGTGCATTGGAGGTTGCCGGAACCGAGCGGCCGGAGCTCAAAGCTCAGGTGCAACGGATCAGGACAGCGGAATTGGGTATACGTTCGATCAAAGGGGAGCGCCTTCCCTCGCTGTCTGCGGAAGGGAATTACGGATTGATCGGAAACCGATTCGAGAATAATGCCGGGACCTACAACGTCGGCGTTCAGCTATCGATTCCGATTTTTGATGGAGGTCAACGGGAAGGCCGCATCGGGCAGAGTGTGAGCGAATATAATCAAGAGGCGTACAAACTGGATCTGGTGAAGAATCAGATCGGCATGGAAGTGCGGGACGCGCTGGTGACTCTGAAGGCCTCACTCGAACAGCAGCGGATCGCGAAAGATGGTCTTAAAGCTTCCATGACTGAAGTGAGTCTGGCTCGCGAGCGTATCCGAACCTTGAGCTCGAACACATTGGAATTGTCGAATGCCTTGTTCTCCCTCGTGCGGGCGAAAGACAACATGATCGATGCTCTCTTTCGCGTGCACGCCTCGCGGGTGAATCTGGCCAGAGGGCAGGGGCGTATTGAAGATCTACGCCATTAATTTGCTCCAGTTCCCTCCGACGAGTAAGGCCAAGCCTATCAAGTACAGATCTCAGGCGCCTTCCGTCCCGCAGATTCCTGGAGCATAGCGCTTGTTCTGTGCATTACGACATAGCCGAAACTGGTTCCCCTTATAACAGTATGGCCGACCATGCCTTGACGCCGACGAACATCGCTCATCGTCAAGAGGGACAACTTCCCCGCTCAAAAGGGTGACCGCCCTATTGGGCCGTGGTTTACCAACAATTGAGAGGGGCCTCAAAATGCATACACTGGTTGAGGTTAATCATTCATGAGTTATGCTCTTGATCTACTCAAGTTCTTACACACATGGTGATGCTGGGTTCTGTACTATTCCGAGTGAGAGCAGGGTACGAAACAGCGATATATTCGGCATCCTCAAACTGATCCTCCATCCGACCGGCTACGAATGGGAGTTTCTGCCTGAGGCAGGGAAAACCTTCGTCGATAAGGGGAAGGGCCGCTGTCACTAGCCCACCGAGTTTCTCGCCATTCATCATCCTTCGCCAAACCTCGTCTTAGTTTGCTGAAGACTTCAGGGCCCGGCTATTCGATGCTGAGGTTGTACCGGTCCAATCAGATCTATACGCCAGAGACATTCTGCTGGATTGCACTGGTGGTGAAATCGAGTAGAGTGCCCTTGGGATTCCATCCGTTGTGGTCCTGTGAGCTACATTATAAGTGTGGTGTGTAGGGCGCGATGCAGGCGTTGGGATTAAGGAAGTAGGGTTTCCGTTCGACTATTAAACTGGTTCATATACCTGACCGGTTGAGGAGGCAAGGATGAAAACACTCTGCTACGTGCTGATGACGGTTGGCATGGTCCTGGCGCTTGGAGGGGTCGTGGCGGTCTTCAGTTTCGACCAACCTTCGGACATGTTTTCATGGGTGTGGTGGATGATCGTCGGTGGATGGTCTCTTGCCTTGATCGGGATGGGTATCGACATCCTGCATTTATTCCAGGTGGTGACACCGAAGGCCGCATACACGTTTCAGCCGGAGGTTGAGAGCGGCAACCGGGCTGAGCAAGAGGGCACTCGGGTGTGAGAGTCACAAAACAGCACCATACGCGTAGTACAAGGTTTGACAACAGGCTGCTCATGTCCAAAATTCTCACGAGATCCTGGGCCATGAATCCGGTATCCCAGTGTGTAGTGCCTGTCTCTTCTGCCATACGCATTCTTCAGCTGTGTCCCTCCATCGGATAGGTCAGTCTTCCGATTGTCGGTTTCGATGGAGATCATCCTACTGGAGGGATTCCCCACTAACGATTGGCTATCACGATCACTCTGTCGATGGTCTGACTGGATGAGAGCGAGTTTTTCGGGGATGAACGCTAAAGGTCTGGTGACGCGTCGGCGGTCAGTTTGCTGCCCATGCTCTTGTGAAAGTTGGCGGCCAACGTTTATCATGACGACTGAAACGGAGTGGAACCACTTAACGATGGAGTGCGACGCATGAAACAGGGGCAATCATCCGTACCGACCAGAATTGAGCGAGATACCATGGGGGAACTCGCCGTGCCGACTGAGGCCTACTTTGGAGTGCAGACGGCCAGGGCGATTGAAAACTTTCCGATCAGTTCACTCCGGATGCCGCGATCCGTCATCCGAGCGATGGGAATGCTCAAACGAGCGGCTGCGGCGGTGAACCACTCCTTGGGGTTGTTGGACAAAAAGCCGGCTGCGGCGATTAAACGGGCGGCGACCGAAGTTGTGGATGGCCGGCTGGATGCCGAGTTTCCTGTCGATATTTTTCAGACCGGCTCCGGTACGTCTACCAACATGAACACCAACGAGGTGATCTCCAACCGTGCCACGGAATTGCTCGGTGGTGCGCGCGGCAGCAAGCTGGTGCATCCGAATGACCATGTCAACCTCGGCCAATCGAGCAATGACGTGATTCCTACGGCCATTCACATTGCCGCGTCGGAGATGATGCAGCACCAGCTTCTTCCTGCATTGACTCGACTACACAAGGCGTTAAGGAACAAAGCGAAGGAGTTCGACAAGATCGTCAAGATCGGACGAACGCACCTCCAAGATGCCACGCCGGTTCGCCTGGGACAAGAATTCGGTGGCTATGCTCGTCAGATCGAGCTGGGTATTCAGCGAGTCAAGCAAGCCCAGGCCGCCTTGAGTGAGGTGGCGCTGGGAGGAACTGCCGTGGGTACGGGGCTGAACTGCCATCCCAAGTTTTCCTCGAAGGTGATGTCGATTATTTCGAGAGAGACGGGCTGTTCGTTCAAGGAAGCCAAGAATCATTTTGAAGCTCAGTCGGCTCAAGACTCGTTGGTCGAGGCGAGTGGGCAGCTACGGATTATTGCTGTGAGTCTGATGAAGATCGCCAACGACATTCGCTGGCTTGGTTCCGGTCCTCGTTGCGGACTTGGTGAAATCAATCTACCGGAGACGCAACCGGGCTCTTCCATCATGCCGGGGAAGGTCAATCCCGTCATTGCCGAGTCTGTGACCATGGTCTGCGCCCAGGTGATCGGCAATGATGTCACGGTGACGGTCGGCGGGCAGGCGGCAAATTTTGAACTGATCGTGATGATGCCGGTGATGGCCTATAACCTGCTCCAGTCTATCGAACTGCTCGCCACAGCGTCGGACAACTTTGCTGTAAAATGTATCGAAGGCATCAAAGCCAACGAAGAACGCTGTAAGAGTCTCATTGAGGAAAGTCTGGCCATGTGCACGGCCTTGGCGCCGGAGATCGGGTACGAAGCGGCGGCCAAACTGGCGAAGGACGCATATAAGTCCGGGAAGACCGTGCGGCAGGCGGCGAAAGAACAGAAGGTCCTCGCCGAGAAGCGTCTAGTGGAACTGCTCGATCCCTGGCGTATGACTGAACCAGGTGGGCCGGTAGGCAGTGCGGGAGGGTAATCGCAGGTTGGGAAAGCGCAGAGGATGTGAGCAGGGAAGCGTTGTGCGGAACTGCTTGATCTGCGGCGCATGACGGAACCGGACCGGTCGGTGGGGGGCGCGGGAATGGAATAGTGGAATGAGCAAGCAGGTATTGTCTTCCAGGAGCGTATCTGTATACTGAAGGACAATGAATCCAGCCTCGTCCCGTTTTTGTTGCACCGCAGGGCTTCTTGCCTTCTTGCTTGCCGCAACACTTGCCGGCTGTGTCGCCAGCGCACGTCAGTCAGGCTCTCCTGATCGGATGGTGGTTCCTACGATGGGAACGCGCGGAACGTCGTGCTGTGCCATGGCGAAGGGGATGCCACGGCAGACGGCACTAGCCAAAACGGCGGTGCGATTTGTCGGACAGTCTCGGGTTCAGATTGGTGGCCGAAATTATAATCCGGATTGTTCTGGTTTTGTTCAAGGGGTCTATGCCTCACAGCGTGTCGATTTGTATAGTGGATTGGGAAAACTGGATGGAGGAAACGGGGTCGGGCGCATCTACACCCATGTGATGGAACATGGGCGGATTCATTATGGGCCGACCGTCCATCCCGGTGATCTCGTATTTTTCCATAACACCTGGGATTTCAATGGAGATGGCTTACCCAACGACCCGCTCACGCATATTGGAGTGGTTGAGACGGTAGAGCCCGATGGGACGGTGCTCTTCGTGAGTTCACTGTCACGTGGGATTCAACGGTATCGGATGAACCTTCAGAATCCGGACACACACAAAGCCGCGGATGGAAGGGTTCTGAACGATTTTTTACGGCGCAGGCATTGGGGCGACTCTCCAGGCACCTACTATCTGACGGGACGATTATTCGCCGCTTTTGGCACTCTCGCCCGTTAACTCATGTACGAATGTCCAGTGATGTTCTCCTTTAGCTCGGACTACCGTATTCCCGGTATGACGTTTCTTTTTCCATTTCTCAGAGAGCGCGGACTGCTCACGCGTTCGGAAGGATAGGCGGTTGATACCGATGACAACTGAGACGACCGAAACAATTCAAGTCGACACCAATGCGCGGCAGCGCAAGATCGTTCCGATCATCGCCAAAGAGCTTGGTGTTGGGGGGGCGCAAGTAGCTGCTGCGGTGGCATTACTCGATGAAGGAGCGACGGTTCCTTTTATTGCACGGTATCGGAAAGAGGCGACGGGAAACCTTGACGATACACAACTACGGACTTTGGAAGACCGTCTGCGCTATTTACGTGAGCTGGAGGAGCGGCGTGCCGCCGTGCTGGCTTCCATCGAGGAACAAGGGAAGCTCACGGATGCATTGCGCACGACGATCGAAGCGGCCACGACCAAACAAGTCGTCGAAGATCTGTATCTTCCCTTCAAGCCGAAACGCCGCACGCGGGCCCAGATTGCGCGCGAAGCAGGGCTGGAGCCGTTGGCGGATGGGCTCTTGACCGATCCCTTAGTAAATCCGGAACAGGAAGCACTCAAGTATGTGCGTGCCGTGGCGGCTGCTGAAGGCATGGAGGCCGTCAATGTGCCGGATGCCAAAGCTGCACTCGAAGGGGCACGAGATATTCTGATGGAACGATTCGCGGAAACTGCTGATCTGCTGGCTGCGATCCGGACACGCTTGTGGAACGAAGGCGTCTTGACGTCGACGGTGATGAAGGACAAGGAAACGGCTGAGGAAGAAAAGTTTCGCGACTACTACGCCTATTCGGAACCAATCAAAGTCATTCCCTCACATCGGGCTCTGGCGCTGTTCCGAGGTCGCACGCTCGGGGTCTTGAAACTTGAGCTGGGCTTGGGAGAGGTGCTCGATGCCATGGTGCCGCATCCCTGTGTTGCCATGATTGCCGCCCATGCTGGTATTGCTGATCGAGGGCGACCGGCGGATAAGTGGTTGGCGAGTGTCTGTGACTGGACGTGGCGAGTGAAGATGCATCTGACCATCGGTGCCGAGTTGCTCGTGCAATTGCGAGAAGCGGCCGAGGCCGAGGCCATCAGAATCTTTGCAAGGAACCTGCATGAACTGTTGTTAGCGGCGCCGGCTGGACCCAAGGCCATTCTGGGTTTGGATCCCGGTATCCGCACAGGGTGTAAAGTGGCTGTTGTTGATGCGACAGGGAAACTGTTGGACACTGAGACGATCTATCCACATCAACCGCGTAACGATTGGAACGGAGCATTAGAGACTCTGGTACGTCTGATAGTTCGTCATGGCGTCGAGTTAGTGGCGATCGGTAACGGCACTGCGAGCCGGGAGACGGACAAGCTGGCAGGCGAGGTCACCAAACTCGTCGCGGCCAAAATGCCCGAACACAAATTGGCGAAGATCGTGGTGAGTGAGGCGGGGGCATCGGTCTACTCTGCGTCGGCCTTCGCCGCAGCCGAGTTCCCTGAGCTGGATGTCAGTTTACGAGGGGCCGTGTCGATCGCGCGACGACTCCAGGATCCGCTCGCCGAGTTGGTGAAGATCGAGCCAAAGGCGATCGGGGTCGGTCAATATCAGCATGACGTGGATCAGAAGGCATTGGCGAGATCGCTCGATGCCACGGTCGAAGATTGCGTCAACGCCGTCGGCGTCAATGTGAATACGGCGTCGGTTCCGCTACTCGAACGGGTGTCAGGTCTCAATAAAGCTTTGGCTCGAAACATTGTGGACTATCGCAATACAAATGGACCGTTCTCCAACCGGACCGCGATCCGTAAAGTCCCTCGTCTTGGTGATAAGACATTCGAGCAAGCGGCAGGCTTCCTGCGCATTCCAGACGGTGACAATCCGTTGGACTGTTCTGCCGTCCACCCGGAGGCCTATCCGGTCGTTGAACGGATTCTGACTCGGTTGGGAACAGGGATCGCTGAGGTGATGGGAAAGCCCGCCGTTTTGAAGGGGGTATCGGCGGAGAACTTTATCGATGAGAAATTTGGCCTGCCGACGGTGCGAGATATTTTTAGCGAACTGGAAAAGCCTGGCCGCGATCCCAGACCTGAATTCAAGACGGCGACGTTCCGTGAAGGAGTCGAGTCTGTTAGCGATCTGCAGCCAGGCATGGTGCTCGAGGGGGTGGTCACGAATGTCGCGGCATTCGGAGCATTCGTCGACATCGGGGTGCATCAGGACGGGTTGGTGCATGTCTCCGCGCTGGCCAATCGATTCATCAAGGATCCACACGAAGTGGTCAAGCCCGGGCAGGTGGTCAAGGTGAAGGTGATCGACGTCGATCTGAAGCGCCAACGCATCGCGCTGACGATGCGGCTTGAGGATGCTGCGAGCCGCCAGACCCTGTCGACACAGCCTGGAAATAACACAGCTGGTGGTCAGCCTGCGCGAAGACCATCTGGTGCGAACCAGGCAGCACAACCGTCTCAGCCGCTCAGCGCCATGGCCATGGCGCTGGCCAAGGCGAGACAGAAGTCGTAGCGCAGGTCTGTTTTCCCGCTGGATCTGACTGACTCGATACGATGATTTATGACTAGCAGCTGCGCGGCGGTTGCAGACCGTTAGAAATTTCTTTGGCGCTTTTGTGCTCAAGTTGAGAGAGGCAACTTTCCCACTATCCATACCTGATTTTTAGCGCGATGATTCCAGCTTGGAGGAGCAGAGTCACGGCGTTCGCGAGAATGACGGGCAACGAATCAATCCAGATGCCGTAGATGAGCCACAGCAGCACCCCTGTGCTAAAGGTCGTCACCATCCCCCAGGACAGATCCCCGGTTGATTTTGACCGCCAGGCCTTTGCGATCTGGGGAATGAATGCGATGGTGGTCAGTGTTCCGGCTATCAGCCCCAGCGTCGTGACTCCGTCCACTTCTTACACCGGCCACTTTTCTTCACGCCAGGCCATGTCCCAGAACATCCATTCGTACCGCGAACTGATGATGAAGGAGTCTTCCATTCGCCGTAATTCGTCTTTTCCGGCTGTCTTGGCCCACTGATCCACTTTCTTCCGCATCCATACCTGAACTTCCGCAAACTCAGGAGATGCATAAAGCATGAGCCAATCACGGTAGGGATGGTGCTTGGCCGGTGGGCCTTTTTGTAGTAAGTGTTGTCCTACCACGCAATAGACCCATGCGCAGGGGAGAGCCACGACAGTAATTTCCGTCGCGGTTCCCGTAGCGGCTACGGCTAACATGTGCCTGGTGTACGCATAATTTGTCGGTGCCATGGGAACGGATGTCATCTGTTTTGCGGTCATGTTCCAGCGCTTGCCGTAATTCTCATGCAGGCTGCGCTCGACGACGATCGTCTCCTCTGCCAGCTTGTTGAAGCGGAGGGCGCTTTCTGAGTCCGGCGCTTTGACGGCTCCTGAGGACAACACACGAGCAAGATCGCCGAGAAACCGTGCATCCTGCAGGATGTAGTATTTGAACTTCTGTTCAGACAACGTTCCATCGCCGAGTGCGACGACGAAGGGATGAGTCAATTGGGAATCCCAGATCGAGCTGGCGAGTTTGCGGAGGTGGTTTGAGAATGACATGGGTGCTCCGGTTCGAGACGTCGTTGGTTTTGAGCAGTTCGTGTTAAGTTGAAACGTACGATTCAACAGTCACAACTAAGCACGTGCCGTTCTATGTTCCCACATTACAGAAATGGAATCCAAGGTCTGGAGAGTCGATTCATTCCGTCCAATGCCGCGACTTTGTAGCATTCCGCCAAGGTCGGATAATTGAAGACTGTATCGATAAAGTAATCGATCTTACCATGAAAGGCGATCACGGCTTGACCAATGTGGATCAGTTCCGTGGCGCCTTCTCCGATGGCATGCACGCCCAACAGATGTCGAGTGTGTCTGTGAAATAGGAGCTTCAGCATGCCGGTTTCGTCGCCCATCAGCAGCCCGCGGGCGATTTCGTTGTAATGCGCAATGCCAACGCCGTAGGGCACGTCGGCTTGTTTCAGCTCTTCTTCGTTTCTACCGACCATGGAGATTTCAGGAATGGCATAGATGCCGTAGGGGAGGAGTGCGGTATCCATGCGATCGGGATGACCAAAAGCATGGCTGGCAGCGTGCCGACCCTGTTGCATGGATGTCGAGGCTAGAGCCGGGAATCCGATGACATCGCCGGCTGCATAGACGTGAGACAGCGTGGTTTGGAAATGTTCATTTACGATCAACCGTCCACGGGCATCTGGTTGGAGACCGATCGATTCCAGATGCAGGGCTGCGGTTGCTCCGACGCGGCCGATGGCATATAGGAGTGTCGTGGTGTGAAGCGGCGGATGCTTTCGTAAGGACACCTGGACCGCCTGGTTTCCCTGTCGTGTGATCGCGACCACTTCCTCGTCGTGATAGAGGGTGATGCCCAATTTCCCCATCTGCTGCTGGAGCGTCTCGATGATTTCTGTGTCGACGAACTCCAACAGCCGGGGACGTTTATCGATGAGCGTGACGGGTACCCCCAAGGCGGCAAGCATGGACGCATACTCGGTTCCGATCACGCCTCCACCGACAATGACGAGCGATTTTGGAATATGTCGTAGGGACAGCAGTCCGTCCGTATCGATAATCGCCTGGTCATCAAAGGGAACCTCAGGTGGACGAGCGGGCTCGGTTCCGACGGCAATGATGAAGAAGTCAGACGTGAGTTCGAATGTCCGATGGGAGGTGCGTATTTGAAGCCGATGTGGGTCGAGAAAGCTGGCCGTTCCGAAATACATATCCACTTGGTTGCGGGCCATCTGCTGCTGGACGATCTGAATTTCATGTTTGATGATGTGATCGGCACGGAAGGCCAGGTCTTCGATCGTGATCGTCTTTTTCAGCCGGTACTCGCCGCCGTAGATGTTGCGCTGTCGAAATCCGGACAGGTACAGGACGGCTTCACGGAGTGATTTACTGGGAATCGTTCCCGTATTGATGCAGACGCCGCCGAGGACCATCTTGCGTTCGATGATCCCGACTTTCTTGCCGAGTTTAGCCGCCTGGATGGCAGCTTTCTGCCCTGCCGGTCCCGTACCGATGACGAGTAAATCATAGTGAGACATGGGATTCTTGAACGGAGGAGGTTAAGGTTGAGGGGGACCACATTCTCATACACCTCAGGGGCGAGCTGAGGCCTCAACCTTAACCGCATTTCCTCCTAACTTTCGGTTACCAAGCGACGGGCGAATTGGAATGCTTCTTCCATGTCAGGGAGTTGAGCAATCTCGGGGGTGATTTGAAGATAGCGGATGGTGTTTGTCTTGTCGACGACCATGACCGCTCTCGTCAAGATGTGGGGGCCTTCCAAAAAGAGGCCATGGGTTTTCCCAAATTCACCTCCACGATAGTCGGACAGGAAAGTCACATTGGCAATCTTGGCTTCTCCTGCGAATCGCTTTTGAGCGAAGGGCGTATCGACGCTGACGGTGATCAGTTCCACCATCTTATCAAGGCCTTTATTGCGCTCACTCAGAATATGGGTCTGCTGTTCGCAGACCGGGGTGTCGAGCGACGGCACCACGCTGATGATGCGGACCTTACCGGAGCCTTTGGTCTCTGCAATCTTCACGAGGGACAAGTCGTTCTGTGTCACTTTGACATCACGGAGCACGTCGCCGATTTTGACCCCGCTACCGGTGAGTGTCAGCGGGTTGCCCTTAAAGAGGACCTTATTGCCTTCGCCCGCGACTGCCGTGCCGTCGGATACGGGCATGTTTTTGTACAAGAACGTGTTGCTTGCTGTTGTCTGACAACCGACGAGTCCAAGAGAGAAACAAATCACCGTAACCATGACAGCCGAAGATCCCGTGCGCATAGTGAACTCCTTTCTGATGCTGTGAGTGGGGAGATCCCACTTCCCGTACTGTGTTCAGGGTAACGAGTGAATATACTCGATCAGCGAGCGGTTCACCAGCTCCGGCCGTTCCCATTGCGGCATATGTCCTGCCTGGGGGATTGTGACGAACATTGATCCTCGAATTTTCTGGTGAAGCTCTTCTCCCACCGCCATTGGAAATACTCGGTCATGCTCGCCCCAGATGATCAGGGTGGGGTGTGGGATGTCCTTGATGCGAGGGGCGAAGTCGGTTTCCCAGAAGGGGAGGGTATCTTTCATGGCCATGAGAGGCTTGATGATACCGGGGCGCCGGCGATTACGATTGGAGCGTTCAAGGACTGCCGGCGTCAAGAGGCGATGGTCGTGGATCACTTCCTTCAGAACGGAGCTGGTGACCAGCCCACCAAACAGCCGATTCCCGAATGACACGAGCCACCACGGGGCTTTTGATTCCAGCGATCGACGGAACGATCGGCTCGTGAGATTGTTCAGAATATCCGATGGCAATCCATCGATGAGGACGAGTTTGTCGACACGGGTTGGATGTGTCAATGCCATGCTGATAGCCAAGCCGGCTCCCAGAGAATTTCCGACGAGTGTGGCCTGGGGGATTTCCAATGCGTCCATGAATCCAAGACAGAAGTCCACCATCTGAGACGGTCGGTAGTCGATATCGGGTTTATCAGACAGTCCAGAACCAGGGAGGTCAAGCGTCAGTATGCGGAAATGTTGAGACAAGATCTGTTGCTGATGTTCCCATTGCCACATGGATCCGCCGAACCCATGGATCAAGATCACCGGTGGGCCGGTCCCCACATTAAGATAGGCAATCCGTTGACCATGGACGAGAACCGTTTTGATCGGGAGCGGTTCAACCGGAGTGCGTGCGAGTGGCTCGAAGTAGGGGGGAATATGTGTGGGAGACGCACAGGCCGTCATGAGCAAAGTGAGGAGACAGGGAAGGAGCAGCCCCCGTTTCCATGGCGTGCATGGGGTGGGCGGGAGAGGAACGTAGGGACTACTCCAGTTGGATGACCGTTTCATCCGTCTTGACGTTGTCACCGTCGTTGACCAAGATCGCCGAGACTTTCCCGTCAATCGGTGCCGGAACCCGGCTTTCCATCTTCATCGCTTCGATGATCAACAGCGGATCACCCACCTTCACGGAGTCATTCACGGCAACAAGAACCTTCACCACGCGCCCAGGCATGGGCGGCGCCACATCACCTGGTTTGGTAGGCTTTGGACGTTTGGGTTTTCCTCCCGTCCCAATCTCTTGGGATTCAGGCACACCAGCGAGTACTTCCTGAATCGGTTCGAGCGAGACTTCCTCCAGCTTATCGTTGACACGGATGTAGTAGGGCTTGCGACCGTCGACCTTACGGCCTGAGCCCGAGACCTTCACATGATAGGTTTCACCATGGACAGTGACATTGAACTCGACCGGAGCCAAATGCAATTCATGTGCAGTCGACGGGCCTTTGGCTGATCCAACGTCCAGCGGGTCTGGAGTCAAATCCCCCTTCTCACGCGCCTCAAAAAAGTCAGATGCGATGGCGGGGAACAGCACGAACGACAGCTGATCCTCGATGCTCTGGGCCGAAGCCGGCAGCTCTTTCTTGGCCTCATCCAACTCCGGTTCCAGCCGATCAGCCGGCCTGCTCTTGATCGGGGTTTCGTCACCGGTTGCACGTGCCATGACATCGAGATCGACCTGTCCCGGCGCGCGGCCATAGAGCCCCAAGAAATAGTTCTTGGTCTCGGTGGTGATGACTTTGTACCGTTCTCCGGTCAGCACATTGAGTGTTGCCTGCGTGCCAACGATCTGGCTGGTCGGGGTGACGAGCGGAGGGTAGCCCATTTCTTTTCGTACACGGGGAACCTCGTCGAGCACTTCTTTCATCCGGTCGAGGGCATTTTGCTCGGTCAGCTGAGCAGCTAAGTTCGACAGCATGCCGCCGGGAATCTGCGACGTGAGAATTTCTGCATCGACACCGGTAAAGTCGCTCTCGAATTGGCGATATTTACGGCGAACCGTTCGGAAATGCTCGGTGATCGGCTGGAAATTCGTAAGATCCAGCCTCGTGTCGTAGGGGGTGTTTTGGAGTGAGGCTACCAATGTTTCCGTCGCCGGATGGGATGTTCCACCTGCCAGTGGGGAAATGGAGGTGTCGAGCATGTCGAGCCCTCCAAGAATGGCCATCAAGGAGGCCATGGAAGCCATTCCGGAGGTGTAATGCGAATGGAGATGAAGCGGAACCTTCACGGCGGCCTTCAGTCGACGTACCAGGTGATAGGCATCAAGCGGAGCCAGCAATCCGGCCATATCTTTGATGCAAATCGTGTCGGTTCCGAGATCTTCGAGTTTCTTGGCCAAATCTACAAACCGATCGATGCTATGGACCGGACTGACGGTGTAGCAGATCGTGGCTTCCGCGTGTTTGCCACAGGCCTTCACTTCGCTCACGGCCCGGTCAAGGTTTCGGACGTCATTCAGCGCATCAAAGATGCGGAAGACATCGATACCGTTAGTTGCTGACCGCTCGATGAACCGTTCCACCACATCGTCGGCATAATGGCGATAGCCGACGAGATTCTGGCCCCGTAGCAACATCTGTAGCTTGGTATTGGGCATGGCTGCCCGTAACGCTCTGAGGCGCTCCCAGGGATCTTCCTTCAAAAAACGGAGGCAGGTATCGAAAGTCGCTCCCCCCCAGACTTCCAGGGACCAATAGCCGACCGCGTCCAGCTTTTGGGCAATCGGCAACATATCCTCGGTTCGCATTCGCGTGGCGAGCAGGGATTGGTGCCCGTCCCGCAATCCCACATCGGTGATGAAGACCGGCTTACCGATGGCCGGCGTGATGCTTAATTCACCGGGTCGAGAGCCGAGCGTCTTTGACGTCTTGCTCGCTGAGATCGACGGTCTGGTCTTTTTTTGAGGTTTCTTTGTTGGGGGTCGTCTTTTTGCCATGATGGTTAATGCGTCTCTTTAGGAACAGAGGGTTTATTCGAATTAGAGTCCTTCGTAGGCGGCGATCGCTGCAGAGAGCGCCAGGACCAAGTCTTCCGGTGGTTCAAATTCGTGGTATCCGTACAGCTCCTGGTGAGTATCCAGATAGGAGGTGTCGAACCGCCCTGCGATAAAGTCGGGTTCCTGCATGATCGCTTCCATAAAGGGAATCGTCGTCTTGAGCCCTCGAATGACATACTCTTCGAGTGAGCGCCTCATGCGGCTGACGGTTTCTTCCCACGTACGGCCTCGGACTGTCAGCTTGGCCAGCAGGGCGTCATAGTAGGGCGGAACGGTATAATCCTTATAGACCGCTCCGTCGATGCGAACACCGATCCCACCGGGAGAGAGATAGGCTGTGACGGTTCCTGTACAAGGCAGAAAATTGTTTTTGGGGTCCTCCGCGTTGATCCGACATTGAATCGCGTGACCTTGCAAAATCACGTCTTTCTGTTGGATGCTGAGCGGGAGGCCTGCCGCGATCTTAATTTGATTCCGTACGATATCAATGGCCGTAATCTGCTCGGTGACGGTATGTTCGACTTGGAGTCGTGGATTCATTTCGATAAAGTAGAACTTACCCTCTTGGTCGAGGAGAAACTCCACGGTTCCCGCGTTGTCATAGTTGACCGCGCGGGCGATGGCGATGGCGGCGTTGCCCATCTCTTCACGGAGCTCCTGCGTCAAGATCAAGGATGGCGCGATCTCGATCAATTTCTGATGTCGCCGCTGGATCGAACAGTCCCGTTCTCCGAGATGGATAATGTTGCCGTGCCGGTCTCCCAGGATCTGAAACTCAATATGATGCGGTCGCTCGATGTATTTCTCGATAAACACGCTGCCGTCGCCAAAAGATGCTTGGGCCTCGCGTGCCGCGACTTCCATGTTTTCGCGAAGCTCCTCATCGGACCGGACCACACGTAACCCGCGCCCGCCCCCACCGGCGCTCGCCTTGATCATCACCGGATAGCCAGCTTTGTGGGCGAAGGCCAGCGCTTCTTTGACATTGGTAATGGCGCCGTCCGTACCTGGCACGATCGGCACGCCTGCTGATTCGGCAAGTTCGCGGGCCTTGACCTTGCTGCCCATCAGAGTAATGGCGTGGGTAGACGGGCCGATGAATGTAATATTGGATGCTTCGCAGAGTTCGGCAAACTCTGCGTTCTCCGAGAGAAATCCGTAGCCTGGATGGATTGCATCCGCACCGATGCGCGTGGCAAGGTCCACGATCTGTTTGCTATCGAGGAAGCCTTTCACCGGCCCTGGTCCGACCAGATACGACTCGTCGGCCTTCTTAACGTAGATGCCGGTTGAATCCGCTTCGGAGTAAATGGCGGCGGTCGCAATGTTCAATTCGCGGCAGGCGCGGATGATCCGCATGGCGATTTCACCGCGATTGGCGACTAAGATTTTCCTGAACATGTTTGCGCCTGTGAACTCTCGTATCGAAAGGAGTGCGTATAGAAAAGCAAGCGCGTAAGCTAGCATAGGATCGAGAGGCCTGTCGAGAGATGCAGGGATAAATCAGTTGGTGCGAGTTGTGCAGAAGAAGGATTAATCGGTGTGGGTTATCAATGAATTTTCAGTCAAATTTAGTCGAGACCTTTGTGCGAGTCATGTAGAATTCGTTCGCTATTCGGCATTTCTACTTTCCGGGTCTGTTCCTTGATACGCGTGCTGTAGCCAGGCACGATGTTCCTAATGGAGGGGCGGTTGTTCACGATGAAGCGGAAGATTGCGTTTGACAGAGCATCAAGGCCAAAGCAACGAAGAGTGACCCTGATCGGTGGGGCTCTGCTACTACTTGCAGGCGGGATATCTACTCCAGCCTGGAGTGAAAATCCTGCCCCGTCGGTGCATTGGGGGAGCGTGGCATTCCCGGATCAATATACGATGGTCACCTCCGGACTGACGCTCAATCGATTCACACCAGTAGATGGCGTAGGCAATAAATATGACTCCACGGTGGGCAATACGCTCGGCTTCAATCTCATGACGCTCAGCTGGACTCAGCATTGGACCGGAATGCTGGAGGGATGGAGCACCAATCTGACTGCCGGCGTCAGTCCCACGAGTGACGAACCGAGCCAGTATTTTCAGAATAAGGTTGTCCATCAGCTTCGCCAACTGCCGTCTGTGCCTACAGTGGCCCCTCGGAAGGAAACCGATGTGACGATCGATGGGTCGATCACTCGGTGGATATCCCTGTGTGATCGGAAGGTCCTTTTTGCCGGTGGAGGGTTTTCCGTTGGAACCATTTACCAACAAGGGTTTCTGCGAGGCGGCATTCGTCGGCTACAGATTACTCCGTCGGTCTGGCATTCGGAGAAATGGGGTGATATCAACGTCCGGGCCTCCGCCATGGGGCGGATCAGTTATCAGAGCAACGGAGCGGCACTCCATTCCGTCAGAAGCACGGCGGCGCTAGTACAGCCGGCGATTGCCATCGGCCAGTATCGGACAACGGCCACTGGTGAAACGATTCCAACCTGGGAAATCGAATTGGCGCTGATGTGGGATTCCGGGATCTTCGTGAATACCATGGGGCAGAGCCAAAAACAGTTTGCTTGGTCACTGGCAGCCTCCGCTGGGCCCGTGCGCTTCGAAACTTGGAATGACAGCATGGGGCATCTTTCTGAGCGTGACTATGGCCCCTCCTATGGTGCAGCGCTGACCGTTGATGTGTTGCGAGTCTGGAACATCATCCAAGAGTTTCGAGTGATGCCTACCACGGACCAGTCGGCGTCGTCATAAGGATTGGTCCGGGTTTGAGTCGCCAGCCTCAATATCCTCACAACTCCTCGTCACAACCATAGCGGCGCAAGCAGGTTTGGCCTGACCTTGGACCTGCATCAATTATTCGGCTCCGTTTGGCGAATGGATGAGAGTCGTCTATTGAAATCGCCCAAGGAAGACTCTGACTGACTCCTCAGCAAGAGCCTCCTTGGGAGATTGATGAGATTGATCAGGCCAGTGACTACGAGTTGAGCGATTCTGCGGCCTTCCTGCGTGTCGTCCACATGATGATTCCCAAGCCTGTAAGCAACAACAATGCCGTAGTAGGCTCAGGAACTGGATTTACGGAGGCAACGGTGAAATTCAAGAGACCGAACGACCCATCAACGCCGTCAAGCCGCAACCCGTGAGGGGCATAGGTAGGATCATAAAGTGGGAACAACCCGGCTGGATTCGTCACGATACTTTGGTTTGACAAGGTCGTCGTCGGCATACCAAGAAACTGAACAAAAAACGTGCTTGGTGTGAGAGAACCTAACGCAGGTGTGGAATAGGTACCAGTTTCATTAATGACTGAAAATCCATCGCCACCAGGTCCATCGTCAAAAATACGGTATTCCGCAGCGCCTGCGAAGGTCTTCCCGCTGATAGTGGCGCTGAAGGTGGCATGGTAGTAGCTCAGATAGGGTAGCCCCGTTGTGTTTTGCGTTGCCGTAGTATCAAAGCTCCAGAAGCCGGTGACGGGATCGCCAACGGCAAAGTTGGACCCAAACGTCCCTGAATCATCGTCCAGGACGCCGGACACCTGCCCTTGGAATACGAAGGTCAGTGGGGTAGCCAGAGAGACGGCGCTGGTGGCCAGCACAAGCACAGATACGGCGGTTGCGAGACCAAAGGCTATGGCTAACGCTTTCTTCATTGGGCTACCTCCTTGTGATTGACTGAGCCGCCAAGCTTCCTAATCTCAGATATATTGTTTGGATTGTTCTAACCAAGGATATGGAGCAGCACCCTTGAGAAAATGTTGAACTTCTCCTTATTTACGCCGAAACATCTGTTCCTGCATCACCACTCACAACGACCGTGGTTTCAGTACAGGCCTTATCGAGAAGATGTGGGTATTAATAGCATCTTAGGAATGCTTCCACTACGTCCTTTTGAGGTAGGGACGAGCGGCCAATCAGTCTAGGTGCAAACAGCACTATGAAATGACAGGCTGTCAGTCTGCGTTGCCTAGGATCTATTGACAAACGAGAAGACAACATCCGACATGACGCTGAGGGTGAGATTGTCGATGGTCGTTGAATAGTCCACCGCTGTTTAGAAAGGTTGTCCAGAAAGGCCACGGCAAGCGAAGAGGCGAAGCATATTCTGTTGAGCTTTTGATCGATGAGAGACGCGACGGGCTGGGTTTGTCAACAGCCGCTGGCCGAGTTGCGGGAGTATGGATGAAGCATAAGGGGAGATCTTCATCTACCCACTGTTACTCATGCTGGTGCGGGGCGGCTGAGGCGGTCGGCATTTTGGCCGAGATACATCCCTCAATGATCTCAACCTTGCATTGCCAGGAGGATGCGGCTTCGTTGACCCGTTTCAACACATCTTCCGGCTTCACGCTGCTGGGCGTAATGTCGACAAGCACATGGTCGGGGATACGGTTGAAATCGACACTAAGGACACCAGGAATGGCTTGCAAAATCTTGTTAATCTCCGCCTCTTTCCCGCTGCAACCGGCTCCGCTCATCGTTAAGGGAAGGCGTTCTTTGACCGGTGGGGTTGCCAAAGCTGGTAGTGAGGTAAATAGGCCGACAGCAAGGAATACGGTGGATAGAGCTTGTTGAGACGAAGAGTATGGCATCTAGCGAACTCTCTTTTGTGAAGTGCTTACGTGTAGAACAGGCATCTATCGGTATCATATATAGGCTACACGATCCTGCCTTCCCTTGTCGAGGCATCCGGAAACGGAATTGGTCATGGCCTCACCAAGATGGTTCCTCACATCTGCCTACCCGTGGGTGTTGCTAGGTATGGGAAGGGAAATCCTCATAGCGCCGTACCAACATGTCTGGACTCATCGCATGAATCCAGCGATAATACCGCTCTCATGACTGCTCCTCTTGCCGATCCGCCGCCTCGTTCCTGGCCTGAAGTCGTCGGGCTCATTCCGGCTGCTGGACAGGCCAAGCGCCTCCAACCGTTTCCTTGTAGCAAGGAGTTGTTCCCTGTCGGTTTCACGAAAGATCCGAAGAGCGGGATGCCACGACCCAAAGTGGCGTCGCAGTATCTGCTGGAAAAATTCAAGGCGGCGGGGGTGTCCAAGACGTTCATCGTGATCCGTGAGGGGAAATGGGATATTCCAAACTATTTTCAGGAGGGCATAGGGGTAGGGATGTCGCTTGCCTATCTCGTGATTCCCGGCTCGCTGGGGCCTCCTGACACGCTTGATCGAGCCTACTCCTTTGTTTCCAAGTACCGGGTTGCCTTCGGGTTTCCCGATATTTTGTTTGGGCCGCCGGATGCCTACCGGTACCTCATCGAACAACAGGAACGAACGGCTGCGGATGTCGTGCTTGGTCTGCATCGGATTGAAGATCCTCGTATCTGGGACATGGTGGATTGTGATAACGAGGGATGGGTTCGTGGGATTGAGATGAAACCTGCTTCGACGACGCTCACGTTCGGCTGGTGTTTTGCTGTCTGGACCCCGGTCTTTTCCGAGTTTCTCCATCGATTTCTGCATGCGGATGAGACGAAGCAGAGCATGGGTGTCCTGGCAAACACCTCCAATGATCCTGGAGGAGATTTAGCCGTCGGGGTAGTTTTCCAAGAGGCTCTCAAGCTAGGTCTTCGGATACAGAGTGTGAAGTTTCCGCATGATCGCTATCTGGACATTGGGACCCCAGATAATCTTGTCAAAGCCGTCCGGCAGCAGACTGCTGAGTGATCGGTTCCCTCCCCTTATGCAGATGCTGTGACACGCTGCAATCGTCGAGGAGCAATCGGCCTACTTGGGTTGTACCAAAAAGGCTTTTGAACGGGCATTGCCGCCGCCAGCCACAACATCGATGAATGACATGCCGGGCTGGATATCGGGCACGGTGACTTCTAACGTCGTCTCATTCACAAACTTGTAATCGATCTTGGTGGGACCAGCCGCACTGAACGCGACACCCCGAAAACAATCTCTCGTCCCGAAGTTCTCCCCCTTCAGCGTAATGGTTTGCCCGGGCTTAGCCTCATCCGGCTCCACGCGCAGGATTTTTGGCTTTCGGCTGCTATCGCAGACGGGGTCTTTTTCCAGTTGTTGTTCGTCATGTCCTTTGATGGATTCCGCGTCGTGCAGTGTATACCCGGCGCCATCGACGATCACTCCCTCTTCGGCGAGGGTAACCTGCAATCCAGCATGGCTCAGCACCAACCACGAGAGGAACAAGAAGAAGTGGAACGGGATTGTCATCAGAACCTCCCTACGTGCAGCGTGAGGGGATCATTTGTTCGACATGGCCACATAGAGTTCTCCGACAATGGCCTGACCAGGAGGAGATAGCGCAAACGTGATAAAGCTTTCAACAAGAGGATTCGCCTCCCGTTTCGATAGCAGGAGCAGTGGACGTCGCAGACTGTATCGGCCGTCTCGGACCGTTGGAACCTCCGGTTCGATCTTGTCGACCGGCAGCAGACGGACGGCCACTCCATTGGAGACGGCGGAGAGCCCGGTACTCAGCGACACATAGGCCACAGCAGAGAGCGGCGGAAGGGTGCCCACGAGGGTTTTGATGACCGTGTCGTCCGGTCCGATGACCTTTGCGGTTCCGGGAATCTTTCCGGTGATCCCGAGGTGAGACTCAAACGTCTCACGAATGGTTTGGGTGCGGAGTCTGTCAATCAGCAGGATTCTTGTCTCGGGGCCACCCAGTTCCGACCACTCCCTGATCTTTCCTGAAAACATGTCGGCGACCTGCTGCGTCGTCACTTCTTTGGTGAAGTTCGCGAGATGCACAAGAATCCCGATACCGTCCCAGCCGATTTGTGAAGCCACCAGTGTCGCGTCTCCCACACCAGTGACGGCAATTTGCGCCTGGTCGGACGTCACTAATTGGGCTGGTGTTGAGTCTTCGTTCCATAGAATATCAACATAGGCACGGGGATTGGCTTTTTCAAAGGCGCGTGCCAGCGCTTCGATGGTCGCTTGTTCAGGACCGTTGCCGGCGATGATCAGGTTTCCCCTAACTTGAGCTGATGCCTGGAGAGGGGAGAAAAAGAGAATCAGGCCCATACAGAGTTGAGTGATGAGCAATCGTCCCATCATAGATGCTCTCCACGACTAGAGATCCGATGACTCTTGCGGCGTAGCCAGGCCCGAGGAGAACGGTGTACCATGGTTACGACTCAGACGTGGTTCGGTCTGCCGACGAGGACTCGGATTCGGATGACATATTCGGTGGTGGGACATTGCGTTTTGCGTTCAACGGCGGCAATTTGACGAATCGCTCCATCCGTTCCTCGTTCATGGCCTTAGCTTTGATCTCGGTAAATCCAGGTTTCCGAGATCCGACCACGTTGGATGAAAACGCAGACAGAAGGCGCGTCGCCTCTTTTGCATGGCAATCAGGACACTCAGTGTCTTCTACCCTGGCATAGACTGACTGAGTGACTTCAAACTGCTTCTCACACCGTCCACAACGGTATTCATAGAGTGGCACAGGATCTTATCCTTTCTCTTGGCTCGCGTGCGTTTCCTTTCGCATCCATTTGCCAAGGACATGCCCTGAATGATGCATTTGTGGGAGGGTGGTGGTACCGTCTCCGGTAATGCCTCTCACGTACGAGCATGGTACAGCTTGCCGAGGGCCTCATTCCACCGCATGGAGCCGTTCAGATCTTGACAAACAACCCTTGTGCAAGCGATGCTGATCAGCTTACGATATTCTGCTCATTCTAACAACTTACGCGGCTCAACTGCCAGCTCCAGAGGAGGGTTTCGATGCCAGTGCTGATTCGACGGTACAAGGGGAACAACGGTGTGATGCAGGAAGAACGAATCGATGAAGATGATCGAATTGAGCGCTATATGAGGCTCTTCGAGAAGGATGATGTTAAAAAGCTGCAGACCGGCGTGAAGTGCTTCATCGAGAAGGATGAATGGCAGCTCCTCCCGTGAACCGGTCAGGGGGGAAAGGGGTATGGCGCGATCGTGAATGCTCCGTACCCGCTCACCCTTTAACCCTCACCGGCTAGCATGATCTACTGGTTGCATATTGCTCGCGCGATCGACCGTGTGACGCTCCACCGAGACCGATGTTCGGAGGTACCATCAACTGCTACTTCCAGCGATTTCTGGGAAGGCGGGTGGTTCGATTATCCGGATAAGGAACGGGCGATCCGGGCGATGGAACAGGCTGGAGTGAACCGGCAACGGCTGTGTCCACTCTGCAAACCCTAGAAAAATAAGTGTTACGTGCTGAGTGTTGAGTGAACGAGAGGGCCCCTAGGCTGAGCACTCAAGACTCAGCACTTTCTCATTCATGCCGAGACTTGCCCTCCTACTGACCTCCCTCATCTGGGGTGCGACTTTTCCTGCCACGAAAGCGGCACTGGAGCAGATTCCCCCGCTCTCGTTCTTGCTCCTCAGGTTTTTCCTCGGCACCCTGCTTATCCTTGTGTGGCTTGTCATCGGTCGCCGTCGATTACATCATGATCGTGCGGTGTTAATCGCTGCTGCATTCTCGACCCTGTTTCTTTTTCTCGGGTATCTGCTCCAAACCGTTGGGCTTGCGTACACCACGGCGTCCAATTCAGCCTTTCTCACCGCCCTCTATGTGATCTTCGTGCCGTTGATTCTTCTGCGGGTTGACCGGCGTGTGGTCTTGGCGACGGTGATTGCGGTGGTCGGGTTGTGGCTCCTCGTCAAACCCAATGCCTCCATGAATCGAGGCGATCTCATGACACTGGGGTGTGCCGTGGCGTTTGCGGGACATATCATTTGTCTTGAGCGATTTACCCGTCAGGTCGATGCCCCGTCGCTTCTTGTGTGGCAGATGGCGGCGATGACGGTGTTGTTTCTTCCAGCTCCGTGGTGGGAAGATGTTCCGGGGAGCGCGTTTTCCCCTACACCCGTTCTCCTCACGGGTCTTGTCGTGACGGGTGTGCTGGCGACGCTCGCATTCGCCGTGCAGATGTGGGCTCAGCGACTGGTTCCGGCCCAGCAGGTAGCGCTTCTCTTTGCATCCGAGCCAGTCTACGCGGCTTGGCTTTCATGGTATGTTCTTGGAGAGACGTTAGATGTACAAGGCTGGATCGGCAGCGCACTGATCATCTTGGCGGTTATCATTGGAGCGGTCGGCGGCTGATCGTTCCTTAAAGAGCGGAGAGGTATATGGCACAAAAGTTCGGCAATGGACGGTGGGTGCGCGAAGGATTTCTTGATAACCGTGTGGAGGGGACGGTTGTCGGACAGGTCGTATTTGCGGTCATTGGGCCGGTGGATTTTTATTTGCGCGGCAATTTTAAGCCTGATATTGCCGGTGAGGTGATTCGATTCAGAAACAGCCGTTTTGAAGATGACGAGGTGGCGGGGCAAGTCATCGGCGATATGGCCAATCCTCAGATCGGCACCGTCAATCTTATTTCACTCGACCCGCATCCAAACCTGGAGCCACACCCGTATGTCGAGTGGTTCACGCTCCACGAAGAGCACTATCGGTTTCAATTGAGTGCCGGGGATGCGTGGGTATTGTCCGATGAGGAACGAAAGACAATCGAGGGAGAGAGCCAGCGGATTCGGGAGACCCTGGCCGATCAGGTTGCTGAGCGACCAAGGTCAAAGGCTGAATCCGATTGGGTCTAGGGAGGTGTGAGTTCCAGTTGTGGTGGCGGTGCCGGAAGTTCCGCCGACTTGACGGCAGCTTCGATCTTCTTCTTGAGTACGCTACGGTCTGAATCTTGTCGGGTCTTTCCCTCGCGGACATACTCTGGAACGTCACGAATATCCCAGATCAACCCCAGCCATTCGAGCCCCTTCAAGCAATAATAGGTCATGTCGATTTCCCACCAGTAGAATCCTTGTCTGGTCGAAGCCGGATAATAATGGTGGTTGTTGTGCCAGCCTTCTCCCATGGTGATTAAGGCCAGGAAGAAGTTGTTTCGGCTATCGTCACCGGTCTCGTATCGTTGTGAGCCATAGACATGCGACAACGAATTGATCGTACAGGTTCCATGAAACAGTGCGACGGTCGAGATGAAATACCCCCAGATCAGCATCTGGATGCCGTTGGTGCCAAGTTCAGGTGCATAGGTTTCCAACAACCTACCCAATCCGAACATGCCGAAGCCGGTCAAGACGGGTACGAGGACATCGTATCGGTCAAGAAACCGTAGCTCTGGGAACTTGGCAAAATCAGCAATGCTCTTCAATCGCGGCGCATAAAAGGTCTGCGACATAATCCAGCCCATGTGTGCCCAAAGAAATCCCTTTTGACGTGGAGAATGCACATCCTCCGGCGTATCGGAGGCAATATGGTGATGCCGATGATGGCCAGCCCACCACAAGGGACCACGTTGGGTGCAGGTGCCGCCTAATAGGGCAAAAAGAAACTGGACCGTACGAGACGTCTTGAATGTGCGATGTGAGAAGTATCGATGGTACCACCCGGTAATCGCAAACATACGAATGTAATAAAAGGCGATAGCCACGGCAACTGCGGTGAAGCTCCAGCCGACTAAGATGGCGCAAAAACACATTAAGTGCATGAAAATAAAGGGGACACTTCGAATCCAGTCGACCTTCGGCGGGCCGTCTGATTTCGTCAGTTCAAGGCCAGCCCAAGAGTCAAACCAGCGCAGAAAGGAATACCAGATCTGCTGAGCCTTGGTTGGTGGATATGCTTGCACGTCGGACATACAATTCTCCTCATAGGTCGGGGGATCGGCAAAGCCACTGTGGTGGGAGACAGGGAGCCGTGGTCCCAATTAAGCTAATTGAGCGTCCCGGTTAGGTTGGTCCTTTATTATACAGAGAATCGGAGGAAAGTAAAACCTGATTTTTTCCTGAGTGATGCCTGGTTGTCGCGTCCTTCACGAGCTTCAGTCGACTGTCCCGGTGACGGAAGTTTCCGAACGCAGGAGAGTAAGGGGCCTCTAGGCCTGTTTGACAGGACTCCTTCTTCGTCACTAAAATGCCGCCACGATGAACGATCGATTTTTGAAAGCCTGCCGTCGCGAGCCAGTTGATTGTACCCCTGTGTGGTTCATGCGCCAGGCGGGGCGGTACATGTCCGAATACAGGACGTTACGGGCAAAACATTCCATCCTTGAGATGTGCAAAACTCCTGAGCTGGCGGCCCAGGTGACACTGCAGCCTATCGATCGATTCCCGCTGGATGCGGCCATTATCTTTGCGGATATCTTGCTCCCGTTGGAACCGATGGGCCTCAATCTCGAGTTTGCGGCGGGCGAGGGTCCGGTGATCCACAATCCGGTACGCGACCGGGCGGCGGTGGATCACCTGAAAGTGATCGACGGCGATGAACTGGACTACGTGGCGGAGGCCATCAGGCAGACGCGGCGTGCGCTCAACGGGCGGGTGCCGCTCATTGGATTTGCCGGCGCGCCATTCACGTTGGCGAGTTATGCCATTGAAGGTGGGGGATCGCGTAATTATTTAAATACCAAGCAGATGATGTACAGCGATCCTACGGCCTGGCATCGGCTGATGGATAAGTTCGCCCGTGTGCTCACCGGGTATCTTCGTCGACAGATCAAGGCTGGGGCGCAAGCGATTCAACTGTTCGATAGTTGGGTCGGGTGTCTTTCCGCCGGGGACTATGTCGAATATGTGATGCCACATGTCCAGCGGATTTTCGATGGACTGAAGCACGAAGGGGTGCCGATGATTCATTTCGGCACCGGCACGACGGCGATCCTGCGTCAAATGCGGGAGGCAGGCGGCGACGTCATCGGCATCGATTGGCGGGTTCATCTGGATGAAGCCTGGACCATGGTGGGACATGATCGGGCCGTGCAAGGCAATCTTGATCCCCTGGCTCTCTTTGCGCCACTCCATGAAATTGAACGCCGCGTGGAGGATATCTTGCGTAGAGCCGGAGGGCGTCTCGGGCATATCTTCAATCTCGGCCACGGTATCCTTCCGACGACGCCGGTCGATCACGTAGCCGCGACGATCGACATGGTCCATAAACTCAGCCAACGGTAGGTAAGGGGAAAGGGTTGGGTAACGCGTTTCTGGTTTTGAGTCTCGTGCTCAACGCTCACCCCAGGTTTTTCTCCCGATCCGCAACGTGAAATCCGAACCCCGCGTCATTAGGGTGAAGCACTTTGTACGAGAGGGACAATGAACAACACGCGACGTCACACGGCTGTTTTGTTGATGGCGATGGGTGGGCCCGATTCTTTGGAGAACGTGGAGCCGTTCTTGCGTGATGTCCGAGGTGGACGACCAACGCCACCGGAACTCGTTGAAGAGATTCGTGAACGGTACCGAGCAACAGGGGGGAAATCTCCGGCTGTCGGTATCACCCAAGCTGTGGCAAAAAAACTCGAACAACAGCTGAACAAATCGGGAGACGCCCGATACCGAGTATATGTGGGGCTGCGGCATTGGCATCCCTTCATTAAAGAAACCTATGCCGAGTTACTGCAAGACTCACCGGAGCAGGTTATTGGGGTCTGTATGGCTCCGCAACAATCGTCACTGAGTACGGGGGCATACCGAAAAAAAGTTGAGGAGGCGCGGGCCGGGCTAGAAGACCATACCCCGGTTACCTACCTCGGGAGTTGGAACCGGCATCCTCGACTGATTGCTGCGATTGTAGAGAATCTTCGGCTTGGGCTTCAGAAATTTCCAGCCGAGGTGCGTGCAACGGTACCGGTGTTGTTCACCGCGCATAGTTTGCCGGAACGGATTGTGGCGATGAAGGATCCCTATCCCGATGAAGTGAAGGGGACGGTTGAGGCTGTCACCGGATTACTGGGGAACCAACCGACGTACTTTGCCTATCAAAGTCAGGGACGCTCCAATGAACCATGGCTTGGACCGACGGTCGAAGCCATGTTGGAGACCATCCAGCAGGCCGGGCATCACCATGTGCTGGTGGCACCCATCGGCTTTATCTGTGACCATGTGGAAACGCTGTTTGATATCGACATTGAGCTCAAACAGTTGGCCGTGAGCAAAGGGCTGCATCTGGAGCGTATGGCGATGTTGAATGATTCTTCCGCGATTCTTGAGACGTTGAGCGACGTCCTGGCTGCACACGAATCCACCTCCTGTCTTCCGTCGTGACTCGACCGCGTACAGTCGTCATTGTGGGAGGCGGCATTTCTGGTCTCGCCACCGCCTTTTCGCTGCAAGAAAAAGCGACCCAAGCAGGTCTCCCCATCCGCTGCATCATGCTTGAATCCGACCCATCCTGGGGAGGGAAGATCGTTACCCATCGGATCGGTAACCTTGTGACCGAAGCTGGTCCGGATTCATTCCTTTCCCAAAAACAGGCAGGTCTCGACCTCTGTATGAAACTGGGGCTTGCCGACCAGCTGATCAATACCAACGAAACAGGGAAGAAGGCCTGTGTCCTTCACCGCGGGAGGCTGCACGATTTACCCGAGGGACTCCTCTCGTTTGTGCCGAAACAACTGGGGTCGTTCTTGCATAGTGGACTACTCACCTGGCCGGGGTTGGCGAGGATGGGACTTGAATTCGCCGTGCCTCCCGGTTCTTCAAGAGACGATGAGTCCTTGGCCGTCTTCCTCTCTCGTCGATTTGGAGTTCAGGCGTATAAGCGGGTGCTAGAGCCGCTCATGGCAGGTATCTATGCCGGAGATGCCGAGCAGATGAGTCTCCGGGCGACGTTCCCACGGTTCTTTGAACTCGAGCAGCAGCACGGCAGCATTGTTCGCGGCATGATGGCTGCCAAGCAATCAGCCTCCTCTACGGCATCCGCTCGGCCACGGCGAACGATGTTCGTTAGCCTCAAAAATGGCCTTGGTGAGCTGGTGACGGCGCTCACAACGCGGTTGATACAGCAGGGCGTTGAGCTTCGTGTGGGTGCTCGAGTCGACGCGCTTCGAGTGAGATCGCACGAAGTGGGCCGTTGGATGTATGACCTCATTTTGCAGGATGGATCCGGACTGTCCGCCGAAAGCGTGGTCTTAGCCACACCAGCCTATGTATCAGCCGACTTATTGCGTCCGTTGACGCCTATCGCCGGTGGATTACTGGACCTGATTCCCTATGCCTCGACCGCCACGATCGCGATGGCGTTCCCACGGATACAGGCGAGTGCCATCGAGGGATTTGGATTTATTATCCCGAGAGTTGAGCAGCGGCATCTCATCGCCGCCACATGGACCTCGCTCAAGTGGCCTCATCGTGCGCCGTCAGACCAGTTACTGGCGCGCTGCTATCTGGGTGGTGTTGGGCGAGAAGATATTCTTCAACGAGAGGACCAGGCATTGCTTGCCACCGTCAGAGAAGAGCTAACCAGTATATGCGGGATCACCGCGGAGCCAAGTTATACTGAGGTGAATCGATGGTGGAAGGCCATGCCGCAATATACCATTGGCCATCTGAGTCGATTGGAACAACTTGATGCGGCCGTGAGCCGTTACCCTGGACTCATTCTGACAGGGGCTGCCTATCGTGGAGTTGGGATTCCCGACTGTATCCGTGATGGCGCGTTGGCGGCTGAGCAAGTCATACAGTCCCTCTCGGGCAAGGCCCATCCAGATCGTTTGCACTGAATACGTGTAGCGTCACAACCTGTCATGCATCGGTGCATCCCGTTACATCGCTGTGTTCGCTGAGCGGAGCCATTGGCTTCAGGGGCTCGTCAGGTCTGCAATATCTTGCCCATAGTCAATTGCTAAACGAGTGTCAGGGGGCTTTCATGAGCGGAACTCTTACGGGAGGATGATGGCCTGTTCAGGATAACCCAGTTCCTTGAGGGTCGTTTCCACTGAGTCCACCATGGCAGGGGGGCCGCAGACGAACACGCAACTGTCGGCACCCGGAGGGGGAAGGTGCTGCCGCAGGAGATCAGGGGTGATTCGGCCTGTGCTATCCAACCATCCTGGGGGAGGCTCTTCCAGAACATGATGACAATGAAAGTTGTGATGCTCTCGGATATTTCGATCCCATTCCTGTCGGAAAATGATGTCTGATTCTGTCTTGTTCGCGAAAAGTAGATACAGTTCCGCATCAAGCTGGTTGATGAGGATCCAACGAATGATGGAGATCATCGGGGTAATCCCGGTGCCTCCTGCCACGAACCCGACACGCGTGGCCATTCCATCGACCCAATGCCCACCGGTATTCGGCCCACTCATCAGCACGGTCTCTCCGATCTTCTGATCGTGCAAGTACTTTGAAATGGAACCGGTGTCATATCGCTTGACTGTCAGGTCGAACGATCCCGTTGTGCCGGGCAGCGAGGACGGTGTGTAGGCCCGCTTGATGAGCTTGCCGTTGATCGTTGCGTGGACGTAGAGAAAGTCACCGGGCAACATGTCCAAGGTCGCGTTGTCCGGAAGATCAAACCGGAATGTCTTGGTGTCGTGGGTATCCGTTTCAATGTGAACCAACTTATACGGACTCGGCGTTTTGGTTTTGATGCGGGTGGCGGCGTTCATGGCAGAGGGAGCATCTTATGATATCGCATTTGTGATCGCAATGCAGATTTTCGAAAGGTTCCCCATCTCGCGTTTGATAATCGTGTGCTCTCGCGGTACTCTCCAGCACAGCTTCGCATTCGTGTTGGTATCCGACAAAATGGTCTATGAACCCTGACGTGCGCGATCTCATCTATGTCAGCTATAGCCACCAGGACAAAGCCTGGTTGGAAAAACTGTTTATCTTCCTCAAGCCTTATCAACGCAAAGGGCGGTTGGCGGTATGGGCCGATCCCTACATTCAGGTCGGAGATCTGTGGAGGCGAGAAATCGACCAGGCTTTACCGCGAGCCAAAGTTGGCTTGCTGCTCGTGAGTCCTCATTTCTTAGCGTCGGATTTCATCATGGACCAGGAGGTCCCTCCGTTGGAAATGGCCAGTGAGAATGGCCATGCCCGTCTCTTTTGTGTGCCACTCAGTTCGAGTGTGGTGGCTCCCACGGGGCTGGATAAATACCAATGGGCTCGCCCGCCGCATGAGGCCCTCGACCTGCTTCCGGAGCCTCAGCAGCATGCGGCGCTGGTGACCATCGCCCAACAGTTGGTCGAGGTGTTTCATGGAGTCCAGCCTGATGGTGTGTCCTGTGCGGCTCCAGAGAGTGATGTCGTCATTCCGCCGAGTCCGTCTCCGGCAGCCCAGCGCGTCGTTCAGCCTGTTGCTGTGAGCCTGGGGCCACAGGCCGCGCGCGCTGTGATCTATGGCGTCCCGTCCCAGCGCCCCCATTTTCAGGATCGGCCGGAGGAGTTGAATCGGTTGAAGTTGTCGCTCGTACAGGGACGCCATGGGGCCATCGGGCTCACGGGGGAGACGACCAAGATCGGGGTTCACGGACAGGGCGGGATAGGGAAGACCGTGTTGGCCATTGCCTTGACTAATGATGAAGAGGTGCAACGGGCGTTTCCGGACGGCATCTACTGGTTCACGCTTGGGCAGGAACCGGATCTCATCGCCTGCCAAGTCGAGTGGTTGAAAGCGCTGGGTGACCAGGCGCCAGTGGTCTCCAGTGCGAGCCAGGGTAAGCAACAATTGCAGCGGTATCTTGCAGAGAAGACCTGTCTACTGATTCTGGATGACGTGTGGCAGACCGAGCACGCCGTGGCATTGGACGTGATCGGTCCAAAATCCCGCCTCCTGATAACGACGAGGGATGCCACGATTCTGACCGCCGTCGGCGCGAAGGAAGAGTCGGTCGGAGTGTTGAGCGAGCAGGCGGCGGTGCAGCTACTGGCCGAATGGAGCGGGGTTGATCCTACTAAGTTGCCTCCCGAAGCCGTACAGGTGGCCGACAGTTGCCAAGGCGTGCCGTTGGCACTCGCATTGGCTGGGGCGCAGATTCACGAAGGGATGGACTGGGCCACCCTCTTGCTTGCCCTCACCGAGGGCGATCTGGAATTTCTGGACCATCCCTATGGCAGTATTTTTAAATCCATGAAATTGAGCGTGCAGGCCCTTTCGGAGGCGGATCGGGGGCGTTATCTGGAACTGGTCATCTTTCCGGAAGATGCCCATGTGCCGGATGTGGTCATTGAGCGGCTCTGGCACGAGACCGCAGGCCTCACGGCTGCACAGTCGCAAAAACTGTTGTCGCGGTTTGCCAGAAAGAGTCTTTTGCTGCGAAAGGACGAACGTAGTCGTTTTGGGATCAGCTTCCATGATTTGCAGCATGACTTCTTGAGATTGCTGACACCGGATGCTGCGTCAGTGCATCGCCGACTCTTGGAGAGTTATGGGCCTTGCGCGCAACGTGAGACATCGGACTGGTCGTGGTCGAACCTTGCGGAAGGCGACAGCTATGGCTGGAGATATCTGGCCTATCATCTGATCCAGGGGAACCGGCGAAGTGAATTGACGATGGCCGCCAAAGACCTGCGATACCTGGGGAAGAAAATATGGCTCATGGGGTCGAATACAGTGGAAGGTGATATTCAATTCGCCTTGCATGGTGCGGAGCACGACCAAGCGCTGCAGCGCCTGCAACGAGTGTTGTCGCAATCGGCTCATCTTGTGACTAATCAGCCTTATTTGGAAGGAGTACTGACGACACTCTTAAGCCGTGTGCAGGGTGAGCCGATGCTGCAAGGCGAGTCCCAGCAATTGGAGTCCTCGATGCACCTTCCATACGTCAAGGCGGTCTGGCCGATACCAGACAAGCCCGATCCGGCACTGGTACGCACGTTGGGGGGGCACGGTGATTGGGTCAGGAGCTGTGCGATCAATGTGACGGGTCAGTGGATCGTGTCGGGAGCGGATGATCAGATGATCAAGGTTTGGGATCGGCATACGGGTGAGTGCCTGCGTACATTGAAGGGCCACAGTGGTGAGGTCAGGAGCTGCGCGATCGATCCGACCGGTCAGTGGATTGTCTCGGGCTCGAGCGATGGGATGGTCAAGATTTGGGATCTCCATACAGGGGACTGCCTGCGTACATTGAAGGGCCACAGTGCTGAGGTCACGAGTTGCGCAATTGATCCGACAGGCCAGTGGATTGTGTCGGGCTCGAGCGATGGGACGGTCAAGATTTGGGATCACCGTACGGGGAGGTGTCTGCGTAGGTTGGAGGGCCACAGCGACGAGGTCACGAGTTGCGCAATTGATCCGACAGGCCAGTGGATTGTGTCGGGCTCGGGTGATCAGACGCTCAGGATTTGGGATCGGCGAACCGGGGAATGTCTTCGCACATTGGAAGGTCGTGGTACCTGGATCACGAGTTGCGCAATTGATCCGACTGGCCAGTGGATTGTGTCGGGCTCGAGCGATGGGACGGTCAAGGTTTGGGATCGGCATACGGGTGAGTGCCTGCGTACATTGAAGGGCCACAGTGATTGGGTCAGGAACTGTGTGATCGATCTAACGGGCCACTGGATCGTGTCAGGAGCGGATGATCAGACGGTCAAGGTTTGGGATCGGCGTACGGGGGAGTGCCAGCGCACGTTGGAGGGGCACAGCGGTCCGGTCACGAGCTGTGTGATCGATCCGACAGGCCAGTGGATTGTCTCGGGCTCGGGTGATCAGACGCTCAGGATTTGGGATCGACGCACGGGGGAGTACCCCCGCACATTGGAAAGCCATGGTGATTGGGTTACGAGCTGTGCGATCGATCCGACGGGCCAGTGGATTGTCTCGGGCTCGGGTGATCAGACGCTCAGGATTTGGGATCGACGCACGGGGGAGTGTCTGCGCACGTTGGAGGGGCACAGCGGTCCGGTTACGAGCTGTGTGATCGATCCGACAGGCCAGTGGATTGTCTCGGGCTCGGGTGATCAGACGCTCAGGGTTTGGGATCGACGCATGGGGGAGTGCCTGCGCAGGTTGGAGGGACATGATGATGGGGTCAGGAGCTGTGCGATCGATCCGACGGGCCAGTGGATTGTCTCGGGCTCGGGTGATCAGACGCTCAGGATTTGGGATCGACGCACGGGGGAGTGTCTGCGTAAATTGGAGGGCCATGATGGCGGGGTCAGGAGCTGTGCGATCGACCCGACGGGCCAGTGGATTGTCTCGGGTTCGAGTGATCAGACGCTCAGGATTTGGGATCGACGCACGGGGGAGTGCCTGCGCAGGTTGGAGGGACATGATGATGGGGTCAGGAGCTGTGCGATCGATCCGACGGGCCAGTGGCTCGTCTCAGGGCTTGGCGATGGGACGCTCAAGGTTTGGGATTGGCGTACGGGGGAGTGCCTGCGCAGGTTGGAAGGTCACAGTGATGGAGTCTGGAGCTGTGCGATCGATCCAATGGGCCAGTGGCTCGTCTCAGGCTCGGCTGATCGCGGAATTCGTGTTTGGGATTTGGCAACAGGCAGATTGATGAGTCTGCTACGGGTTGATGGTGGAATATGGGGAGTTGCTTGGGTTCCCCATATCAATCAGTTTGTCGCAGTTGGTGTGCGGGGGATCTATGTGTTCGAATTGGTCCTGCCTCCTAGGAGATCGTAAGTGCAGAACGGGTGTCATCTACGAAGCCTTCGGTTCAGGGTGGCGCGTGGGCGGAACGAGAGAAGCGGGTGCCAGTTCCAACCGTCAATTTTCTTCAGTTCTGCTGCTTACGAGGTTTTGCTTGTTCAGCTGCGTGAAGATGGGAATTGGCACGCGGCGATATCGGTAGATTGGCAAGCACCGGCTGGGCTGCGGCGATCTTGTGTTCCACAGCCTGGGCCAACCAGCGTCGTGCTTGGCTGATATCTTGTTCGACCCCACGTCCATAGGCGTACATGACGCCGAGAACATACATGGCTTGGCCATTTCCGGTCTCCGCGAGAAGATGTAATCCGACAAACGCTTTCTTATACCAACTGATGGATTCTGGCGTCTGTCAGCCCTCCTGCTGCGCAAAATACCGTCCGAGGTGATCCCGCTTGATGTATTTCCCCATTCGGTTAGTAGATCGGTGTGTCGATCACTCCTCGATGAATCCTTAATATGGTTCGTTCCTGCCCCGTACTTATTCGCGTTTAATGCGCGTAATTCTGGCTAATATCTTTAGGCAGCTATCCATTTTCATCGCGACTACTGTATCTTCGCCAACGATTTACGGGTATAGGCGTATCGATTCAGATACAACTTTGAACAAATTGGATACAGCTCTGTTCATTCGTATACCATATATTTATAAAGTAATGCGTGAAACGCCAGCAATTCAAGCTGGTACGAGTATTGCTTTAGCCGGCTTCGACATCGGGCGGACCGTGGGGATCAGGTCAGCTCGACTTTTTGGGCGGTCCCACAACATTTTCGGGAGGAAGATGATGCTGAGGTATCGGAACCGGCTTCGTGCCGTCGTGGCAGGAGTACTTTTCTGTGGGGTGAGTGTTAGTCATCTCGCATTTGCTGATAATGATGGAAGAGGTCATGGGAATGATCACGAAAAGAAAAAGGATACGTCTTTCACCAGGATGTTTCATGATCTCCCTCCTGGCTTGCCTCCGACGGACGAGGCTCGTGATTTGGTCAAGCGGTTGGGGGCCAAAGATGGGCTTATCGATGCACAAGATATCCTCACCGATCCCGTGCTGTCGATTACGAATCCGGCGGTGTTCAGTCCGAACAATCCGGACAACCCAAGTATGACTGCAGGCATGACGTTTGTGGGGCAGTTTCTAGATCATGATCTCACGTTTGATCCGAATTCTCCGTTGCTCGAAAAGACGAATCCCAAGAAAACGACCAACTTTCGCACCCCGAAATTTGACCTGGATAGTGTGTATGGAGGTGGACCGGAGCAATCTCCCGAGCTGTATGATCTGAGCTCCGGATTCATCAAGCTTCGAGTCGAGGCAATTCCTGGTTCAGAGGAGTTCTCACGAAACGGAGCCGTTCGCTTCGATCTCCCGCGCGATCATGGGACGATGACCGCTCTGTTGGGGGATCGACGCAATGACGAGAATGTGATCTTGTCACAGCTGCATGTGGCGATGCTCAAGTTTCATAATGCGGTAACTGATCGTCTGCAAACTGATCCCGCTCATGCCGGGGATTCCGCTCAGGAGATTTTCAAGAAGGCTAGGCGGCAAGTCCGTTGGCACTATCAGTGGATCATTGTTCATGAATTTCTACCGCTGACGATAGGACAGGCACGCGTTGATGATATTCTCCGGCGTGGCGTCCGATTCTATGATGTCGATGATGATCGGCCACAGATCCCGATTGAGTTTTCCGTCGGTGCCTATCGATTCGGCCATTCCCAGATTCGACCAAGCTATCGGTTGAATTTTGGTCGGCCAGACCAAGGGCATAGTCCGTTCTTTGCTTTTATCTTCGATGATGCCCAAGACCCAAATGATCCCGACCCCAACGACCTCCGAGGTGGCAAGCGAGCACCGCGACGCTTTGTCGATTGGCAGACGTTCTTCAACTTCGGTGATGGGAACTTCAGGCCGAACAAGAAGATCGATAGCAAGCTCTCAAGCGTCGTGATGTTGCTGCCGGGCTTCCGTGGGCCTGCTCCAGGCCTACCTGGGGATGGTGTCCAATCCTTGGCATCTCGGAACTTGATGCGCCACGTGAATTTCAGTATTCCGTCCGGGCAAGCAATCGCCAGACGAATGGGCCTGCCTGTGTTGACTCCGGCTCAGCTCGATTCGCTGTCGTCATTTGGGTTGGAGCGGAACACGCCCCTGTGGCTGTACATCATGAAAGAAGCGGAGGTGATGGAAAATGGTCTTCGCCTCGGACCGGTTGGAGGTCAGATAGTTGGTGAGGTGTTTATCGGATTATTGAAAGCCGATGAAACATCCTATCTGGCGTCGAGTCCTAATTGGATGCCGGTGTTGCCTTCCGCGACCCCGGGTGAGTTTCGTATGACCGACTTGCTCACATTTGCGGGGGTAGTGCCTCCGTTGAACTAAGCTCACGGATAGTAGTGGCAGAGGACATTGCGCTGTGATAGGCAATGTCCTCTGTCCGCTATTGTTCGTGTGCTCGGTTCAGAATAGCACTGTCTCAGTAGTTCGACCGGAAGTCTCACCGTTCAACCAGCAGTCTGAATCCTCCAATAATTACCAGTAACATGATCAGTGCCTCACGACCGAGGGTTGCAAGATATTCAGACTGGCGTTGCGTGTGCAACATCTGGCATGGAGATGGTCATTGATGTGTGTGCAGGCCCAGGCGTAATGGTTCTCTGCCATTACCGTGAGAAATTGTTCCGATGTTGAGAGAGCAACGGCGCTTAGTTCTGCTGTTTTCTGGCTTTTGCTTGTTCGGCTGCGTGAAGATGGGAATTGGCACGCGGCGATATCGGTAGATTGGCAAGCACCGGCTGGGCTGCGGCGATCTTGTGTTCCACTGCCTGGGCCAACCAACGTCGTGCTTGGCTGATATCTCGTTCGACTCCACGGCCATAGGCGTACATGACGCCGAGAACATACATGGCTTGGCCATTTCCGGCCTCCGCGAGACGATGTAGTCCGACGAACGCTTTCTTATACCAACTGACGGATTCTGGCGCCTGTCGGCCCTCCTGCTTCGCAAAATGGCGTCCGAGGCGATACTGCGCAAAGGGGTCGCCTTGTTCGGCAAGGTGTGTGTCACTCTCCTGATTCACGACCGGCTTTTCCTGCGGACGAGCGACCGCTGATTTCTCCTGGTCTGAGTTTTTAACCTGTGGTTCTATGTGAGGTTCGGTCGGGGCAGTATGCGCCGGTGCCGGATGCTCCACCATGGGCGGAGTCCGAGACGGTTCCCGATCCGATTGAGAGCTAGTTGGCAGCGGTGACGCTTCGACCAGGGCTGCAACCGATGAGGATTGTGTCAGGCTCAACTCGCTTGGATGCGTTTCGACGTCCGTGGTTGATGCCGCTGTGCTACAGTCGTTCGCGGAACTTCCCGGGCCTGATTGACCGGCTTCGGATTGGCAGGGTGTGGTGTTGTCGGAGGCCGGGGGCTGGGCTGTAAAAGTCCAGATGGTCCAGATAACGGCGACAAGAACAAGTGCGCCTCGCACAATCCGACGTCGTAAAATCGTCCGATCACTGGGTGGGACTAAGACCAGCCCGGGGTAGGCTTTACTGACTACGCTCGGATTCGATGGAGGGTGTTTCCCGCCGTCGTCTTGCTGATCAGAAAACTGAAACATGCCTTCGATCTCCATGCCCCTGCTGGTCGTGGCGAGTACCCACCCTCGGAGAGTGTGCCCAAGCCGCAGTGCCCCAGAGAGGGAGATTGAATTACTTCTATAAAATAATAAAATAGCCTCTTGTCCAGGCGAAGTGCAAGCTCTTATAGTAGGCTGTCTGCCTTTCAGACACTTTTTGTCCCAGGAGTGCTGTGCCGATGCCGTCCAGTGAAAGTAGCCTCACCATCATCAGTGTGAGCGGCCCATTTCGCGAGCCGAGAGAGCAGGTGTTTTCGTACGATTACGCTGTCCAACGATCGACCTGGCCGACGCCGCATGGCGTGCGGGTCAAGATTTCTCTCCCGCATGAGCTGGAGGTGTTCAAGAGCAGGCTCCTTGGGGTGGTGACCGGCTCACCTGGCCAGCAATTGATGATCACGAACCTCGTGGCGAAGAACCTTGCCGGGTGGAAGCTCCAAATCGCTGAAGGAGAAGGGTTTTTTCTTGAACGGCGCGATGTGATGCTGGCCCCGTTTGTGGGGCCCTTGGCCCATCTGTTTACAAAACTCGAAGAGCGGTTTCAATCCGAACGAGCCGTGATTCGAGAAGAGGTGAAGCAACGCGCCGGACTGTAATCCGTCGTGATGCCTTGACGACTCCGTCCCTCCGCAACTCAAAAAATTCTGCGGTACTGTTTGGAGTGCACGCCGGATTCGTCTGCGAACCCCAGCGATCCTTTGTCAGGGCTGGCGGTATCGTTCAGGTCGATCCGGTAGTAGCCGCGGACTTGTTCCATCGCCACCTCGAACGGGACCGCGTTTGGGTAGAGGGTGCCAGGCGCATGCGCCCCCCGTGCCAACGTGCGAATGGTATCTGGCTCTGCAAATTGTTTTTCTGAAAAGATGTAGATGTCGGCAATGGCTTGGTCGCCCAGTTTATGGCCAGGCGTTGTGGCTGGGAGTTGTGCAGTGAGGGAGCCATCAAGACGTGCGTCCTTCAATCGTTTCAGCAGCGCGACGATCTGGCTATCCGTGGCCTGTGGCGGCACGACGAGGCTCACCGTGTTCATCTCCAGAATGGTCGTCTGGACTTTGAACATGACGGGAGCCGCTTCCGGATCTTCGATCACCGAGACATTCGGCCCTTCGGTGCCAGCGGCCTGCTTATTTTTCGAGCTGGGGACGATCAGGGCGACAAACAGCCACAGGCCGATCAAGATTCCAAACACTACGAGCAGCGGGTGGGCTCCGGCACGTTTTCCTTCTTCGTAGGGTCCTTGATCCTGGGTCATGGCTTGTGCTCTCCGTGCTGTTGAGGCGAACCTGGTTGGGCACCATGCAATCGACGCTTAGCCTCCTCCCAGAGTTCGTCCATGTCTGCAAGTGTCATCTCTGTCAGCGGTCGGCCCTGTTGTGCGGCGCCTGCTTCCACGAGTTGAAAACGATCGACAAATCGGTTGGTCGCGCGACGCAAGGCCTCTTCTGGATTAACCTTGATGAAGCGAGCCAGGTTAACCAAAGAAAAGAGGATATCGCCTAATTCCGCTTCAATCTGGTCCGTTCCAGTGGCGTGACGAAGTGCCGCGTCTGGTTTGGTCTGTTGCTGCGCGTGAGCGAGCGCTTCCCGTAGTTCTTCCACCTCTTCGGTGATCTTGGCAAAGACCTGCTGGAGGCCCGTGCTGTTGTGGGGCCAATCGAATCCCACCCGTGCCGCTCTCGCCTGAACCTGATAGGCTCGCAACAACGCTGGTAAGGTCTTCGGTACGCCATCGAGCGCCGACTGCTTGGTTCCTGCCGCCTCACGCTCGGCTTGCTTGATCTGTTCCCATTGGCTCAAGACCTGCTCGCTGCTCGTCACGTCGGTCACTTGATCGCTTGTACCAAAGACGTGGGGGTGCCGGCGGATGAGTTTGGTGGCCAGGGTTTCCAAGACATCCTCGACCGTAAAGGACTCGGCCTCTGCCGCAATCTGACTGTGGAAGAGCACTTGCAACAGCACGTCGCCTAATTCTTCCTTGAGCTTCTGAGCATCACGCTGATCGATTGTCTCCAGTACCTCGTACGTTTCTTCGAGCAGGTAGGGTTTCAATGACTCGTGGGTTTGCTTGCGATCCCACGGACAGCCGTTCACGGCGCGCAGCGCCGCCATGACTTCCACCACTTTGGTAAATCGTTCAGACATGGTGCGCCACTGTATACCGAGGGTGGTGGTGGCTTCAATGGTGACGGTGAGCGCACCTCGGAGGAGACTACGCGCGGTTTGTTCTTGGTTCGTAATAAGCAGCGCGTATAACGGATGATGATGCTATGATGAGTGAAAGCAGTTCTGACATTCGAACAGTTTAGGAGTTGTTAGAGTATCGTGAAGCCAAAATGACGATGATCTGTTGGCAGATCCTTCATTGATGGCTGTCTAGTGTACGCAGTCTGCCTGGCGAAATTATGCCATATGGTTTACGAACCGTAACTGTGTGATAGACGGTGACAGCTCAGGCTCTTATACTGATCGGTTAGGCATCAGGGAAGCATCGCATCTGTCGACTTCCGTCGCAAGCTATTAGGAGCATACGATGAGACTTCCTGGTACTGAGACAATTGTCAATTCATGGGCTGAACTTGTAGGCGAATTGCACTCGCGTGAGATCATTCCGGTCCGGGAGGATGAAGGTGGCCACTTGCGGTCGCCGTACGTCTTTCGTGGCGCCGACAGCGCCAAATGGCCTCTTGAAACCAGTATTGTTAGATTACCGGGATTCATTCCTTCCAATAGCAAGACTGTTGAGCGCTCACTCATTCGAAGTTTTAGGAAGTATGCGAAGGCCGGGACGTTCGACGACAAATCCGAGTGGTATGTACTGGCTGTCGCTCAGCACAACGGTCTTCCCACAAGGTGCTTGGACTGGTGCGCTTCACCGTTTGTGGCGGCGCATTTCGCCTGTGGCGATGAAACCAGAAAGTTGGAGGACGGCGTGATTTGGTGTCTGCACGCCGGCGCGCTTAGAGCAATTAACCGAGAACACCATCAATCAACACGAACACTTGATCGTGTCGCGTGGGTCTACGATACGCGGCTCCTCGAATCGCAGTTTCGAGACCTCGATGCTTTGGATGCCTCGTACGAACCTCAGCAACCTAGCACACGGCTCATGTTACTGTGGGAACCTCCGTCCCTCGATGATCGGATTGCCAATCAATCGGGGATGCTGACTATCATGAACAGCGCGACCGGGTCCCAGAATAGTTTCCTCGCGGACTATAGCGCACAACATGCAGCGTTGGTTCATCGGATCGTCATAGCTGCAGCCGTCAAGCCAGAGATACGTGCGATGCTGGATCAGAACAACATCTCTGAACGGACACTCTTTCCAGGGTTGCCTGGGCTTTGCGCGTGGCTCAAGCGATACTACGCAAAGGCGTGGTGATGCCTAACAAGCCCATGACGCTGGCGACTGCGTGATGCTATAGAGATTGTACGTTCGAGAAAAGTAGTACGGAGTTGGCTCTTGAATCGTGCCTGCACGCGAAATGAGATGGCAGGGCTGAGGTACAGGAAAATTGCCTATGAGGTCGGATCTTGTATTGTGCATCCCTGAAGCAGGCAACGGCAGGTCAGATTGCCTAGAGCAAGGTGCGACCTCAATTCCGGCCCGTACAATTGAATTGAATCGTCTTCATGGTCGGTCATAGAATTACTCTGTGATTGATTGGTCCTCTTGTCCAGCCGTTGAGCATGACCCTGAACGTGTGAGTGGCGCCTGGGTGTTTCGCGGCACGCGTGTGCCTGTGACCGCCCTTTTCCAGAACCTTGAAGATGGGGCACAAGTCTCGGATTTTATTGCCTTGTTTCCTGGCGTCACGCTTGCGCAAGTCCGCGCCGTGTTTGAGCACCTGGCCCGCTCTCTAGAAGCGGCCTAAGTGCGTGTTCTTTCGACCAGGGTACTCCAATCCCTCTTCGCAAGTATCTTGTCACCCATCAGGTCGCGACAACCTTTGAATGGGGTTGGGGTAATCTCAAAAACGGTGAACTACTGCAACAATCCGAAGCGAGAGGTTTTTCTGTTCTGGTCACGACCTACCAGAATCTCCGATATCAGCAGAATCTCACGGGTCGCACAATCGCAATCGTTGTGCTGACGACAACCAGTTGGCCGCGCATTGAACGAGCGGTGGATCTCGTGGCAACGGCCATTGAGTCAGCCGTGCCAGGCAGTTATGTCGAGGTTCCTATCCCATGACCGCTACTTCTGTGCGTAGCCTGTTTCACCTCGTCGAATTACTCTGACCTGCTCCTTGATCTCGTTAAGATCATCCAATCCTTATTGGTCATGTTAGGACGATGTATCGTCACGTCGTAAGACCATCTATCCAATATGGTTCCTGGCTTGCGACCGATAAGCCCCTATGGTAGGGTACCCCACCATTTATGGTGGAGGTAGGAGTCCCATGGCAGAACAGGAACAAGGGTTTGTGATTCGCGATCGGCGGGCGAGCGGAGGCGCGGAGGTTGCTTCTGCGGCTGTTTCGACCACTCACGAATCTCAACCGACAGCTGCCCCCACGACGACTGAATCCTCCCAATCGGCTCCAGCACCCCCTGTTACATTCTCGTCTTTCGTCATCTCGCTCGGCTCGTCGTCTCTCATGCTGATGGGAGAACAGTTCGATCCTCAGCAGCCGGCGATGTCCGTGAATTTGCCGCAGGCCAAGGAAATCATCGATCTCTTGTCCGTCTTGGAAGACAAGACCAAGGGCAATCTGACCTCTGACGAACAGACGGTCCTGCGCGACATGCTCTATGCCCTTCGTATGAAGTATGTCACGCTCGCTTCGCCGAAGTAGTCTCCCTTCTTACGGTTTGTTGTCTGACTCGGTTTACGGACACTGCTAGTTGTGCGGTAGGCTTTGAGACTGCTCGGTATGTCGGCTATAGTGATACCCAAACCTGTTAGTCCGTCTTGAGGGTGCCCGAGGACACGTGCATGCCTGAGCCGAATCATCCGAACGGGACATTTCGACGAGCATCGGGAGAAGTCGACGAAGTTCAACCCATCGTGTTCAGTCGGAGTATGCATCGGTCCTTGCCCGACCATTCACGGAAATTTGACCCGAAACCACGCCATCTCCGTCCGGTGTGGATCGTTCTCATCCTCCTGATCCCTTGCGTTGCCCTGACGCTGTATTACTCGCAGGTGGTCGCTCCGGGGAGCGAAGAGACGGGCTCGTTCCTTCCGACGACCAGCTACGCGCTGGTTCTGCTCTTGGTCAATCTGGACCTGATCGGTTTTGTAGTCCTGGTCCTCCTGCTGTCCCGGAATTTGATCAAAGCCTATTTCGAGCGCCGGCATCGGCTGGTTGGCGCCGGGTTCCGCACGAAACTGATTGCGGCGTTTATCGGGTTTTCACTGATTCCAACCGTCTTGTTGGCCATCGTGGCGAGCGGATTGGTGAACAAAGCCGTCGAGGTCTGGTTCAGCGAACAGATCGAAAAGGTGATGAAAGACTCCTATGAGGTGGCTCGGATGCAGCATGCGGGGCATGTCGCACTGGCTGTGAACAGTGCCCGGGCGATCTCCCAGGAATTGTTTCGGGAGGATTTGCTGACGCCGGTCCAGCGGGATCTTTTGATTGCGGCCATGGCGAGAAAGCGTATGGAATACGGGGTAGCGGGGATCGAGGTGTTTTCAAATCGGATGGAGACCCTGACCAAAGCCTTGGATGCCGACGTTCCACTCGGAGTCTTGGATTTGCCGATCAGTCAATTGGTCTTACAAGTCATTAACGGCAAGCAGGAGTTTACCTCGGTTCAGGAGGCGAAAACCGGGAGATTGGTTCGCGCGGCGATTCCGGTGGTTTCCGCGAGCCGGCGTGGCGAGATCGAAGGTGTCGTGGTCGTCGAAACCTACGTTCCCGAGTCGTTGTTGACCAAGATGGAGGGGATCGGTCGACAATATACGGAATATAAACAGATCAAGGCGATGAAAAATCCGATCAAGGCCGGGGCCTATCTGTTTGTGGCGGTGGTGACGGTTTTGATTCTCTTCAGTGCCACGTGGTTCGGATTTTATGTGGCCCGTGGTATCACCGTGCCGATTCAACGCTTGGCGGAGGCCACCGAGGCGGTGGCCCATGGGGATCTGACCGTACAAATCGATGCTAAAGCGACGGATGAAATCGGGACCTTGATTGCGTCGTTCAATCGCATGACCCAAGATCTTCAGGGGAGTAAGTCCAAGTTGGAGGAGACCAACTTGACGCTGCGTCATACCAACGTCGAGCTGGATCGCCGCCGCGCCTACATTGAAACGGTGGTTGATACGATTGCCGCCGGCCTCTTGTCGATCGATCGGAATGGGGTGATTACCACCTTTAATCCCTCGGCTGAGCGCATCTTGGGCCTCGCCGGGGATCAGTTGCGAGGGCGCCCGGCCAACGATGTCTTCAAGGAGTTCGGTCTGGACTTGTTTCAGACGGCCTATGTCCGTATGTTGAGCGATGAGCGCGATGACTTTGATTTAGAGGGCCAGTTGGATAGCCAGGGCAAGTTACTCACGATCGGCTTAAAAGGTTCTCGAATGCGGGATGAAGCCAACAAAGATCTTGGATTTGTGTTGGTGTTTGAAGATCTGACGGAGTTGATCAAGGCGCAGAAAGTTGCGGCTTGGCAGGAGGTAGCCAAGCGGGTCGCGCATGAGATTAAGAATCCACTCACGCCGATCCAATTGTCGGCCCAGCGGTTGCGCAAGAAGTTCTTCGAGAAATCTCCCGATCTCGACCGAGTCTTTGATGATGCCACGAACGTCATCATCAACGAGGTCGGCAGTCTCAAACATATGTTGGATGAGTTTTCAAAATTTGCCCGTCTCCCCGCGCCACAAATGACTCGGCAGTCCCTGCACGACGTGCTTCGCGATGTCGTGACGCTGTATCGTGAGGCGCAGAAAGATATTCAGTTCGTCATCGAGTTGGATGACACGTTGCCGCCCATCAACTTTGATCGCGAACAGCTGCGGCGGGTGTTCGTCAATCTGTTTGACAATGCTGTTCAAGCCATGAACCAACGGGGGAGACTGTGGGTCGGCACGCGATACGACACCAAGCGCAGACGTGCGGTGGTTGCTGTTGCGGACGAAGGCCCAGGCATCGCGCCGGAAGATCATGACAAGCTGTTTGTGCCCTATTTTACTCGCAAAAAAACGGGAACCGGATTGGGATTGGCGATCGTTCGCCGAATCATCACTGATCACGAAGGGCAGATTCAGGTTGGCAACAATCAGCCGAGAGGCGCCGTGTTTAAATTCGATCTCCCAGTGTAACAAGATGTGTGAGGGGTTCTACGACAGCCGAAACGAGGAACGGTCGCCGACCGATTGTCGATGTTCTTGGAGGGGTAAATGTCAGCATCGATTTTGATCGTAGATGATGAGGAGGCCATTCGCACGTCTCTACGAAGTATTCTTGAAGATGAAGGATATGAGGTTGCTGTTGCAGCCAACGGGCTTGAAGCGCTGAAGATCTATGGAACGGATCCTCCGGACCTTATGATCCTGGATATTTGGATGCCGGAGATGGATGGTCTGGAAACTCTGCGGCGGGTGAAGGAGTTTGTGCCGACTACCCAGGTGATGATGATCTCTGGTCATGGGTCCATCGAAACGGCGGTGAAGGCGATTAAGCTGGGAGCCTATGACTATATTGAGAAGCCGCTGTCGCTGGAAAACGTCACGTTTCGCGTGAAACAAGCGTTGGAACAGTATCGCTTGGCTCAGGAGAATCGGGCCTTACGGAGTAAGGTCGAGCGGAAATTTGAGCTGGTCGGACAATCTCCGGTGATGCAACGGCTACGAGAGCTCATCGCAACAGCCGGTCCCACGAATAGTCGGGTTTTGATCGGGGGAGAGAACGGAACCGGAAAGGAGCTCGTCGCCAGAGCGATCCATCTCCATAGTCCGCGAGTGGATCATCCCTTTGTGGCGGTGAATTGCGCCGCCATTCCTGAGACATTAATCGAGAGCGAGCTGTTCGGCCACGAGAAGGGGTCCTTCACGGGTGCCATCTCCATGAAACGGGGACAATTCGAACAGGCGAACGGCGGCACGCTCTTTCTCGATGAAATCGGTGACATGAGCCTCAGTACGCAAGCCAAAGTCTTGCGAGCTCTGCAAGAGCAACAGTTTACGCGTGTTGGTGGAACGAAGTTGATGAAGGTGGACGTGCGGGTGTTGGCGGCATCCAATAAGGACTTAGAAAAGGAAATTGGTAAGGGGCAATTTCGAGAGGATTTGTACTACCGCCTCAATGTGGTCCCAATTGTGGTCCCGCCATTGCGAGAGCGGCGGGAAGATATTCCGGCGCTCGTCCAACACTTTATGAGGTTGCATGCCGAAGAACAAGGTCTGCGGATGAAGGATGTCTCTCCGGAAGCGATGGGCGTCTTCCAGCAATACGATTGGCCAGGGAATATCCGGGAACTTCGGAATTTGATCGAGCGGCTCATGATCATGGTGCCGGGATTTACGATTGAAGCCGCACAGGCCACGCTCTCATTACAGGGACGAACCACCGGAGTTGTCCCAACGAACACATCTTCGGCAACTCCGCTTCTGAGTAAGTCCTACGACTCGCTCCGTGATGCCCGGAACGCCTTTGAAAAAGAGTACATCAGCCGAAAATTGCGAGAACACCATTGGAATATCTCCCGCACGGCTGATGATCTCAAGATCGAACGGAGCCATCTTCACCGAAAGATCAAGCTATTGGATGTGGAGATGCGGCCGGAAGGGTAAGGAAGATCATTGTAGCTCCGTGGCGAATCGTGTGACCGATCGGTGGTTGTCCTCGTGAAAGAACCGTGGACGCTCATGTCCTGCGCATGCGTTGACCTCTGGTGTACCCTCCGATAAGATGCGGCTCCTAGTCGCTGCTGCCGTTCGAATTTCTGTAAACCTTGTGACGGTTTCATTATGACTACCTATCGCGATGCTGGTGTGGATATCGATGCGGGTGATGAATTCGTCGATCGTATCAAGCCGCTTGTTCGTTCGACGTTTCGCCCAGAAGTACTGACCGATTTAGGAGGTTTCGGTGGGCTTTTTGGCCTTCAAGCAAGCAAATACAAAGAGCCTGTCCTCGTCTCCGGAACGGATGGAGTTGGGACCAAACTCAAGATCGCTTTCATGATGGATAAGCACGATACCGTGGGCATCGATTTGGTTGCGATGTGTGTGAACGATATCGCTGTGAGTGGAGCGGAACCACTGTTCTTTTTGGACTACTTTGCGACCGGGAAGTTGTCTGTCTCGAAGGCTCAAGAAGTGGTCGCTGGTATCGCCGAAGGCTGCCGTCAGGCCGGTTGTGCATTGATCGGGGGAGAAACCGCCGAGATGCCGTCCTTTTACCCCGATGGGGAGTACGACCTGGCCGGATTCGCCGTAGGTGTCGTCGAAAAGTCAAAAATCGTCGATGGCAAAACGATCAGGCCTGGGGATATTGTTATTGGGTTGGCATCTTCGGGGTTACATAGCAACGGCTATTCGTTGGCGCGCCGGGTGTTGTTCGATCAGGGGAAATTGTCGATGGCCGATCGAGTGCCTGAACTTGATCGCCCTCTGGGCGACGTGCTGCTTGCACCGACGAGAATCTACGCGAAGCAGATTCTGTCTCTCATCCAGGACTTTCCGGTCAAAGGGATCGCACATATTACCGGAGGAGGGATTACCGAGAATCTTCCACGCGTATTTCCAAAGGGGGTACGGGCGAGGATTACGCGTACGACCTGGTCGGTGCCACCGATTTTTGACGTGATCAGCCGTTTGGGACAGATTGAACGTGAGGAGATGTACCGTGTGTTCAATATGGGCATCGGGTTGATTCTCGTCGTTCCACCTGAAGCCGTCTCCGGCGTGTTGGCTCGTGCCGCCGTACTGGGAGACCAAGGCTGGCAGATTGGCGAAATTCTGTCTTCCGCTGAGGAGGAAGCGGAGGTCGAGTATGTCGAATAGCCGAACGACCCCGTTGCGTGTGGCGGTTCTGGCATCCGGTCGGGGCTCCAATCTGCAAGCCATTATCGATGCAATCGAGGCGGGGCAAGTTCAGGCTCAAATCGTTGCCGTCCTTAGTAATAAAAGAGAGGCCGTTGCACTGGAGCGGGCTCGGAAACACGGACTCACTGATATTTTCGTCGACCCCAAACCATTTGCCGGACGGCCGGACAGTCGAGAAGCGTATGATCGTGCACTTCTAGAAATCCTTCAGCAACACGATGTTGAACTTGTCCTCCTCGCTGGTTATATGAAAATTGTGACAGCGGTTTTGGTCAATGCCTATGCCAACCGGATGATGAATATTCACCCCTCGCTGTTGCCGTCTTTCCCCGGATTGGATGTGCAGAAGAAGGCCATCGATTGGGGTTGCAAGTTGGCGGGTTGTACGGTGCATTTTGTCACAGAAGGGGTGGACGAAGGACCGATTATTATCCAAGCAGCGGTCCCGATCCTTGATGCTGATACCTCCGAAACTCTGGCCGCGAGAATCCTCCTACAGGAACACAAAATCTATCCTCGCGCCGTGCAACTCTTCGCCGAAGGTCGTCTCCAAGTCGACAGCCGTCGAGTGGTGATCGATGCAGCCAAGCCAGACGGCGAGGCGATCATCAGCGCGGTATAGTGCCCCCACAGAACGTCAGCACATATCATACTCACTTAGAGTCCAGTGATCGCCAAGTGTGCAGTCAGCACGGGCCTACCCTCTAACGGGGGGGGCTGGTTCCCAGGCCTTGCGCCTTGAACAAGCGCCTCTCTACAATAAGTCGCTCCTGTGTTGTTGAGGGTCTTTTCCCATGCCTTTTGCTCTCCGGTATCACTACCGCTTTCCGGTCTTCAGCCTCGTAAAGTATGAACGAGGGAATGGGATTGGCTACGGGTCCGTCACCAACCTGTCCTCACTTGGGTGGCGTATCTCAGGGTCCTTGCCGGTAGAGCAGGGGGATATGTGCACGCTTACGGTTAAACTGCCGACAAACCAGTGGGTGTCGGTTGCTCAGGGAATGGTGCGATGGGTGCGTGGGGAAGAATGTGGTATTGAAACCTTGGCGATGGACACCAGATCTCAAGCGAGACTCAATGACTATATCCAAGCCCGCCTCAAAGCTTTGTAGGATGTGAGGCTTCCAATCGAGGAATCATGGTTGTACAAGCTACAACCATCTCCAGGCCGTGGAAGGTTCTCAAGAGAGGAAGTCGTTGAGCGGGAATACCGGACGACTTTGGCCGGCTTAGACGTGGTCAATGAACCGACTGGCTGATTTGGTGGAGGGCAGGGGAGTTGAACATTATTTTGCCCCGACGATTCAGGTGCCCCTCCGGCCTACTAAGTCGAAGACTAAGGGGGCTACTCCATATAGACCTTCGTGTTTTTGACTCAAACCTTACTACAGTTTGCCAGATGGAATTTCCTATCAGTGGCTGTTCTAGAACCAAATAAAGAGGTGTGGGCCATAACTGAACCAATTTACTGTTTTCGCAACTCCAGCAAGATGAATTTTGAAGGACAAGCTTGACCGGGCCGTGCTGGCGAGCCTACTCTATCACGGACTGCAGCATAGCGAACTGTGTAAGCTCCGCGTGAAAAATGGCCTGACAGTTGGGGGCAGGTCATCAATTTTTGTACCCTGCTGATAATACTGAAAGCACCTTTCAGGTGATCTCTGATGAGTGTCAGATTGCGTGGTTGGAGAGGAGGTCTCATTGTTATGTATCATTGCTTTAGAAGCTTTTTTAAGTCAGTCTCTATAATTTTAGTTGATGCACTTTCAAATCCTTCCTTAAGAGACCCAGCCTCGGACAGTTTAATAGACACACCAAAGTTGCGGAAATCATAAGTGTGTATGGGGGTCGATCTGGCAAGCGATTTTCCAAGCGCTCGCTCATCTTTATTCACCCACTCAGATGGTTTGTTATCGCTACTTAATTTTCTATTCCATTGAACCTCGAAGTCCGCCTTTCCCTCATACTGATTGCCAATGAGACGCATGTCGGCCTTAGGGCCCTGGAGAGATACTGTCAAAACACTTTTCGTTTCTTCCCAATTAGTGAACGGAACTCGAATCCATGACAAATTCTTTGATTTGAGAGAGGAATACCGATAGTCTAGAAGCTCTATGCGATAGTTGGAATAACCATCTTTCTTACCTATCATAGGTGGAGCTGCTGTAATCTGAAGTACCGCAACAAAACCGACGAACGAGTTCTCAGGTATTTTATCTAGTCCAAAAGCGCTCTGGATTGTTTCCCATTTTCTTTGATACATCGCACCAGCATTGTAACCTCTTACTCGTCGAACGACGTCCTCAATAAAATCATGATTCAGAGATTCCAATTGCGTCGGTCGTTCAAACCATAAGAGTGTTCTCCACATGGATTCAAGAATTCCAGAATCTCTCTTAGGTGTTATGTACCGAAGAACGGTAATATAAGCAACTGGAATGATAGGGCCTCCCACCTCATTTAAGAGCACGTAGCCTTCTGGACCTTCACGGCGTATGCGCTTACCAAGACTAGCTTCTTCGAGTCTACCTGTACTGTCTTGAACATACTTACTTGCTTCCCATTTCAATGCGGCCCCGGCAGCTTTCACTGCCAATGAGGCGGCCGTGGAAAATGCAAAGTCGGGAAACTCCTCGTAAAGAGCATCTGAAAAGGGAGGCACTTCTAGAAGTCCAACATGGACCTTTTCATCAAGCCATGCAGTGTTGGAGCGATGTGTTGCAATGCAACCTGTCGCGAGCGCGCAGCAAACAATTAGAATCAATGCTTGTCGCATAATCTAATCCTAAAATTATAGGGTTAATGCATCGATGCTCGTTGGGATAGTGGATTGATTGAAGACCTTCAGGATGAAACCCAAGCTTCGATCTACATATCGAAATTTTCAGGTCTCACTGATTGCTCTCTGAGATGAAGCGACATCACACCTCTAATAATGATCCCGGTAGCTGTTTTCCTCGGTTCTGACGTGCGAGACGATCTATGCCCATTTGCCTTTCCGCTCCTGCTCAAACTGGTGCGTCTAAACAAATTGAGGAGTCAATTGTGATTCCCATCATTCACTACCTTTGAAGTGGGCGCATTTTAGGTGGTGTACCTGATCTGTGTCCAGCCCGTCATAAAGCCAGCCAATCATCGTTTTCGCCTTAAAAGGATCCGTGAAGCCGAAACAGACATCACGCGACCACGCAAATATAGTACTGGTTTCACACCGACCTGCCAACCAATACTAGGAGCAATCAGGTATGTCATACTTCTTAGAAAAAATACTATATTATGAATGCGGGCTAGGGGTTGGGTCGCATGTGAATGCCCACACCGGAAGACGCCCCAAATATCTACTCAGCGGACTCCTAACCTGCGGGATATGCGGGCGAAAATTTATCGTAATCACCCCTGATGGAGTATGGTTGTTCTGAGTGGAAGTACCGGGGATTGTCGGTCTGTCAAAACACAATCAAGGTTTCGCGTCTGCTGGTCGAGAAGGTACTGCTGGAAGCCATTCAACAAGACCTGTTCACCGAGGAAGGGTTCGCCGTCGTCAGACAATAAGTCGCCAGGCTCCTGGCCGAACGTCGCCGCCGCCAGGCACCAGAGCTCATCAACTCGAACGCACGCTTGCTACAAATCGAGCAGGAAATTGCTCACCTGATGGAAGCCATTAAGCAGGGGGTTATCACCACAAGCACCAAGGCGGAGCTCATGAAGCTTGAAGGAGAGCAGCAGCGACTTGAGACCGCTATGCGGCGTTCGCGATCAAAGGCTGACCGTGTGACGGACTTTCTGCCGGATACCATTGGGCGGTTTAAGACTGCCTTGAAGAATTTGATCACTGTGACTCAACACAGCGTGGATAAAGCGCGGGGCATTTTGTGGGACTTAATGGGTGCGCAGATAGTCTTGCACCCGACATCAGACGGAGCAAGCCGCTATCCGACCGCTCAGGTCTCTGGCGACTACGCAGGGTTATACCGGATGGTGACCGGTAAAATAATGTTGGTGGAGGGCAGGGGAGTTGAACCCCCGACCCCTACGTTGCGAACGTAGTGCTCTCCCAACTGAGCTAGCCCCCCACGCTTGGGATGTTGGGTTCACGACTCGTGGATCCCGCAGGGTTTGCCGCACACGATCGTACAGACTTGTTGCTGCGGTCGAAGAACGGGGAGGAATAGTGAGTCGCGCTTCCCGTGGGCGATATTATACACAACCTGTGGCCGAGACTCTAGCAGTACCTTTCAGAGTTGTTTTAAGAGATTTCTTGTTTCGAGGTACGCATCTCCATCATACCTGTGACTACACTCAAGATACCGATGCGCGGGATATGGTGATCTGCAGAGGTTGGGACTTGCAGTGACGGTCAGCAAGGATAGGATCGGTCTGTCATCGATAGAATACAGTGACTCGATTCAGAAAATCTTCTAGCTCAGCGATACAGTGTTCAATGGCGGAGAGGTCTTGCCGTTTTGCCGCGCTCTCCAACTTTGCTCCGGTTTGTGAAATTGCATCAAACCCATAGCCTCCGCCGTCGCCTTTCATGCGGTGGCCCAGTGTTTGAAGTGTGGCAAAATCTTGGGCTCCCACCGCGACGCGAAGCGTCTGCAGATCCTTTCTTCTATTTTCGAGGAAGATCGGCACAATATCTTCAAGGTCACGACTGATTCCCACATGTATGGGCGTGCGAGCGTTCTGGGATCCAGGAGGTGTCATGAGATGGCGTGCTCCTTATAGACATGAAGGATCTCTAGCAACGTCGATTTCTTGACGGGCTTGGTGACGTGGGTGTTGCACCCGGCCTCCAGAATGCGAATTCCTTCTTCTCGTAAGGCCAGTGCCGTCAGGGCAATAATTGGTGTTGAGGGGAGGTCGTGGTCTCGTTCCCATGTTCGGATCGCCATGGTTGCCGTATAGCCATCCATCACGGGCATCTGGATGTCCATCAAGATGAGATCGTAATGGGTGGTCTTGAATTTCTCGACGGCAATGCCACCATGGTCTGCGACATCCAGAAGATAGTCGGTCTTCTTCAGATAAGCCCGAATCAAGAGTTGGTTGTCAGGTGAATCCTCGACGAGAAGGACCTGAAAGGGTCTGGTTGAAGCACTCGACGATGTCTTCATCGTTTCAGGGGGTGTCGTTGGCGGAGAGATCCCCTTTTTCCGACTAAGCGCGATACTGATTGATTGAAGCAGGTCTGTACGTCGAATCGGTTTGACAAGGTAGCCGCCGAGGCCAAGGTCGTAGGTGCGGGCGATATCGTCAGCCCAATGGTTTGAGGTCATCATGACCACAGTGAGGTCTTTTCTATCGGAAGATTGATTGAGCTGTTCTACGACTTGAAACCCGTTCATCTCGGGCATTCGGCAATCAAGCAGCATAAGGTCATACTCCTGCCGATGCTCTCGTGTCCCGAGGAGTCTGGCTAAGGCAGCCTTCCCGCTTGAGGCATCCGTCACCTGAGCTCCCCAGGTGCGTAATGTTTCACGAAGGATCTGGCGATTTGTAGGATGGTCGTCCACGACGAAGATCTTCACTCCGGTAAGATCGATTCGCGGAGCGGTGTTCTGAATGAGGGGTTGTGGTTGAACCTGAAGCCGGAGGGAGCAGTGAAAGGTACTGCCTTCTCCTAGGGTGCTCTCCGCCCAGATCCGACCCTGCATTTGTTCTACGAGACGTTTGGTAATCGCAAGGCCAAGTCCTGTTCCGCCATACTGCCTGGTCGTTGATGCCTGGGCCTGTGTGAAACTTTCAAAAATGGCAGTGAGTTTATCGGCAGGGATTCCAATGCCTGTGTCAGTGACAGAAATTCGTATCGCACCGGCGGTAGTCCGATCTGGGTCGTTGATGATGCGAACTTCAACGTTCCCTGTCTCGGTAAATTTGATGGCATTGCCAATGAGATTCATCACGATTTGTGTCAGACGTGTTGGGTCGCCGAGTAAGTAACACGGAACCTGTCGGTCGATATGCGCCGTCAGCTCGAGGCCCTTTTCATTGGCTCGCAGGGCCAATATATCGATGGCTTTATCAAGTACCTCATTGAGGTCGAAGTCAATGGTCTCCAATTCGAGATGCCCCGCCTCAACTTTCGAGAGATCGAGGATATCGTTGATCAGGTTGAGCAGCGTCCCCCCCGCCCGTCTGAAAATACGCAGATACTTTCGTTGATCAGGGGTGAGAGGCGTCTCCCAGAGGAGGTCCGCCATCCCGATGATGGCATTCATTGGAGTTCGAATCTCATGACTCATGCTGGCGAGAAACTCGCTCTTGGCGCGATTGGCCACCTCGGCGACTTCTTTGGCGACACGAAGCACCTGCTCCGCGTGGTGTCGTTCGGTTGCTTCGAGGGCGAGCGTTGCCAGAGTCGCGAGCATGCAGCAGAGGTAGACGTCTTGTTGACTCCACTGTCGAGGTTTCCCTACAGATTCAGCGCAGAGTACTCCGACCAGCTTCCCCTTCCGCCTGATTGGTGCACTGAGTGTGGATTGAATCTTAAATCGAGCGAAGTAGACCTGAGCCAGGTCGCGGGTTCGTGGATCCTGCGAGGCCAGCTCTATCGCGATGGCGCGACGTTCACGGCGTAGTGAGCGAAGATAAGCAGGACAGTCGCTGTATTTGAGGATCAGTCCTGGATTAGAGTGTCCTTGTTTCGGGTCAGACAGGTCCAGAAATATGAGTTCACTCTGGTCTTCAGAAAGCAGCCAGGTACTCGTGCGCTTGACTCGAAGCAGCTTAGAACAGGTGTAAGAAATCGCCCGGAACGCTTGGACCAGGTCACCACTGCTCAAGGCCTCACTTTGTGCCAGTTTTTGGAACGTGTCCTGGTACTGTTTTAGAACAGCCGTTGTATTGCGTTTCGGTATCGGCTGCGACGAGCTGGGATTTGTAGATCTCCGTGAGGCGATGGCGTGTTTGGAAGTGGTCTGAGTAGGGCGAGGGGGCTTGGTCGATCTCAAAACCCGTTTAGAAGATGCTACCCGTGGATGTCGTGACATGAGCCCATAAATACTTCAGGGAATAGGGAGGCCCCGCTGGTCGCCGTATTCGTCTGTTCGAGAGACACGATCAATTCGACCGCCGCTGTCAGGTAATCCTGATCGCAGTGGGGCGACACATTACGAGCCAATCGTCGGCTACGTGCTCGGTGAATCTTGGACCAACGACAAAATGCTGGCCGACCTGGCTCTATTTCGTCCTTCCTGTTTGGCTTGATAGAGCGCCTGGTCTGCAGCCTTCACAAGATCGGTAGGCGAAGAGTGTCTGCTTGGGACCACACAGGCGTACCCGACGCTGATGGTCACGGGCTCCCCATCGGTTTGTTGAATGCCGAGGGCCTCAACGCGGCGGCGAAGGCTCTCCGCAACCTGTGCCGCACCGTCAATCCCGGTGCCGGGGAGTACCGTGACGAACTCATCTCCGCCGTAGCGAGCGACCAAATCGCCGGGACGATTCACGGCACTGGAAATAGCCGCGCAGACTTGCTTCAGACATTCGTCCCCAGCGGTATGTCCTTTGGAATCGTTGTAGGCTTTGAATCGATCGATATCGAACATGATCAGAGAAAGTGGGGTTGATTCACGCAACGCTCTTCGCCACTCCTGATCCAGGAAATCATCGAATTGGCGTCGGTTGGTGATGCCAGTCAACCCGTCCAAGCAGGAGAGCCGAAGCAACATTTGATTCGCTTCCTGAAGTTGGCGCATGACCTCAAGGAGCTCGTGCTCTCGTGCGCGGCGGCGGTCGATCTCGTGAACGAGTCGGAGTACCGAACGGACTCGCGTGAGGAGCTCGATTTTATTGATCGGTTTGGCGACATAGTCCATCGCCCCTGCGGCAAATGCTAGTTGAAGATCAACCGGATCCGTCTTCACGGTCACCATGATGACCGGAGTGTCGCGGAAACGGTCGACCGCCTTGATCTGGCGGCAGGCTTCAATGCCGTTCATTTGCGGCATCAGCATATCCATGAGAATAAGATCAACACGTGCGAGGCCTTGCTTCCCCCCATCCAGCCCGAGCTGTTTGAAGGCGGCAGCGGCGCAGTCAGTGGCAATGATATGCTCATAGCCTGCCGCAGATAAGATGGCCTGAAGCAGGAGACGATCATCCGGCGAATCATCAATGAGGAGGATGCTCATAGGTGCTCTGGTACTGAGAAAAATGCGAACTGAAAGAATCCTAACAGCTAGTCTTGGTAAACACCAGGATAAAGCTTTTTGAGGCAAGGTTGACAGATGCCATGGCTGAACTCGGCTTCTGAGTGTTCACCGATATACTCTTCAATTTGCTGCCAGAACCCTCCATCGTTACGAATTTTTTTGCATGAGGCACAGATGGGAATCAAGCCGCGTAGCACTTTGACTTCCCGTAAGGCCTGCTGCAGCTCTTCGTTCGTGCGGCGGAGCTCCGATTCACGCAACTTGCGGCAGTCCATTTCCTTCTTCAGTGTGATAGCGGAGGCCACTCGGGCGAGGAGCTCGACGCTTTTGACGGGCTTGTTGATATAGTCCATGGCTCCTGCAGCAAAGGCTTCATGCAGGTTCTCAAGGTCGTTCTTGGCCGTGACCATGATGATTGGAATGTCGTGAAGATGAGCCTGTTGTTTGATTCGTCGGCAAGCCTGCACCCCGTCGATTTCCGGCATGAGCACATCCATCAAGATCAAGTCGACGTCGGTTGCCGACTGTGTCCCATCCAGATTCAACATTGAAAAGGCTGTCTGGGCTGACTCTGCGCCGAGGATTTGATCGTGGCCTGCCTTGGTCAGGATGGATCGGAGGAGTGTATAGTGATCCGTTGAGTCATCGACGATGAGAATGGCCATAGCTCTTACTCTACGGCTGAAACCTGATGAAACTGAAGTTGAGATAGGATGTGATCAGTATATCAAACCACTTGCGTGATGGGTCAGGAGAGCTTGCGCTTCACGAGTTCGCTGACAAGTTTGCCGTCGACAGTCTGTCCCCCAAGGCGTGCCATGACGGCCTTCATCGCCGCTCCCAGGTCTTTTATCGAGCGAGATCCTGTATCGGCAATGACTGATGTGACGATGGTCTCAAGCTCTTCCGGTGAAAGCGGTTTTGGAAGGTAGGATTCAATGATCTCGATTTCTTGGCGCTCCTTGGCAGCCAATTCCTGACGCTGCGCCTTCTCAAACTGTTCAATCGACTCTCTACGTTGCTTGACGAGCGTGGTCATGACTCGACTCATCTCTGCGTCATCAAGATCGCGTTTCAGTTCGACCTCCTTATTCAACACCGCAGCTTTGATCATCCGGATCACATCCATGCGGAGCTGATCGCGCGATTTCATGGCGAACTTCAGGTCTTCGGTTAGGCGGTCATAGAGCGACATGAGGAGCCTCTTTGTGGTGAAATCGTATGTGGTGCGGAGCATACCTGCCTTGGTCGAGTGAGTCAACGAGCCGGATTCTCAACAGTATTCAGTGAAGAGAGGTGGTATGATGATGGGTAGATCGTAGATCATGGTCAAGGAGGATGAGGATGCTCCCAACAATCATGAAGAGGGTAAAAGGCAGGTATTGGGTAGTAGCGGTTGCAATTGGGATTGGAGTCGCAAGCGCGACCGGCTGCGCGACGGAGTCACTCAAGCCAGCACCGACAATGACACCGGAACAGGTCAAGAGTAACGCCGATAAATCGTTTGAACGCCTCAAACAAGAAGAGAAGAATCGCGCTGTTGGTTCCGAGGCTGTTTCTTACTGATTGAGACCGCTCGGACGACGCGAGAATTGTCGGAACGGTTTCAAGAACGGTAGTTCCCACAGCAGTCGGCTGTGGGCACGTTGTTCTACTTGGCGAGGCTCGTGAAACGTCCGGAGGAGCGTTGCTGAAACGATCAGGCGGAGCAGACCGGAGAGAAAGAAGATAAACGGAATATTGGAGACGGGTTCTAGCGTGAAGGTTCCAAGATAAAGCCTATTCGGTACTGTCTTGATCAAGAGGCTTCCCACTACGGTTCCCATGGCCCACCCGATGGCGTTGACGATACTTGAGATGGCGACTGCCTTGGCACGGTCCGCTTGATGTACCGCATCATAGACGTAGTTGTTCAATCCAAGTCCTAATCCTGCCCAGACCACCCCTCCGAAGAAATTGACGGTGACAAGAAAGAACCAGGCATTGCTGAATAGATAAAGCATTGGAAGGAAGGCAACGAGGAGTCCGGTAAAAGTGAGCAACGCTTTATTGCCGAAACGATCACCGAACTGTCCCCAACCTGGCAAAGTCAGAAATTGCCCCAGAATGCCTGCCGCGAGCCAGGTCCCATATTGCCAATGGGCTAGATGGAGATCCTGAATGAGGTAGAGGACGAAGAACGGACCGGCGATCAGCACTGCGGCGTGCATGCACCCTGAAAAGAGTAAAAAATGGAGAAAGTCATTGGAGACACCGGTGCGAAGAAAACTCAGAAAACCTGTTGGCGTACTACTGGGGGTATGTTGAGGGAACACGGTGATTGTTCGGAGCAGCAGGGCCGAGGCGCTCCGACAGAGTCCTGCCGTCAGAAAGATGATTGTGAAGCCTATCCATAGTAGGTCGTGTTTTTCAAAGAGGCTTAGCAAGGCCCCTGCTGAACAGAGCACCAGAAGGCTGGTGATGGCAACCACTCGAGATCGTTTGGCGAAGTACGCTCCCCGCTCATTGGGGTCCAGTAATTCGGTAATGAGACTGTTCCAGGCAGGGGAGGTGAAATGAGTGCAAGTGAAATACACGGCAACGCCTGTAATAAGAAGCCATGGCCCATGTTCCGGCCAGAGTAAGGGTAATACGAGGATGGGAATCCAGGCCACGGATTGGCCGATAATGCCCCAGTAGACTTGGGAGGCCTGGCTTGGGAACCAGTGCAAGACTTTGACGGAAATCAGCTGCGCCCAGGTGCCGAGAAGCTGAGGAATTGCCGAGAGGATACTTAATTGAAATGCTGTTGCGGAAAAGAGAAGGGCGAAGGCTGAAAGATAGTGTTCACCGCCTCCTTGGGCGACGGCTTGGAACATTCCGTCACGGATGCCGAAGCGTCGTCCGGATTCATGTGGGTCTAAGGCTGTAGGATGCGGTCGTTCGGAGGAATGCGAGGAGGGCACGGGCTGTTCAGTCATGCGATACTACTGTAGGCACTCTACCATACCTCGGACCTAGTACAAGGTTTCATCGCGGATTGCCGTATGGAATTGACCCCTAGGGTCGAGGTCAGTACGATAATCTCTATGATTTCTGATGCCGTTGTCAGGCGATTGCCGAAGGGCTCTATGATGGCACTTATGCTGTCCATCACGCTTTGCTGTACTCAGGCAGGCGAGGCGAAGGACCTCCTCCCACCGAAGGAACAGGAATTGACCGAGGTTGGATCAACTCAGAGTCCATCATTTGACTATCAGGAGATCGGGATCCCGCAGTCGCTTTTTACCTGGATTAAAATGGCCAGAGCATTTGATGTTGAATGGGATACATTTGGGAGAAAAGGATGGTATACGCAAGATCCACGAATCAAGCCTGTCGAACCTCGATCTGTCTTCACGCCGGAGATCCCTGCCATTTATATCGTGTTTGAAGTGGCCCCCCTGGAAGACCCGACCCAATTCGGAGTGCAATGGTATCGAGAGGAACCAAACAGTCAAATGGGTGAGAGGCTGTTGGGCAAGGATGTCTTGGAAGTACCTGGCCATGAACGGTATGGATATCTGGAGATCACACGATCAGGCGATCGGTGGATGGTGGGCAACTACCTTGCCAAGATTTATATCGCGCCGATTGGGCAACAACCGTTTCATGCTGTGAATCAGGTCGGTATGATGCGCTTTACGATCAAGGATAGTACGTCCACCCTGTCGCAGGATGAGAAGTCGGCGAGGTAACTTCAAGAAGAAAGGAGACTCATGGGGGATCGTGTCAGGATTACCGACCCTGAAAAGTTGAGCTTGCTGTATGAGCGGTTTCGAGAGGTGTGCTTGGTTGAAAAAGAAGTCTGGAAGGAAATCTTTATGCCTCGCGATATATCGCAGGGGCCGGTTCGTACGAATATCCAAGATCGTTATGAAGTCGAGATTGATGAACCCCAGATTGAAGCCGCGCTTGATGACAATATCGTACTGGGATCGATTGCCTTGGGGGCGGCGATCCAGGAGTACCGTGAACACATCCTGTTCTATCGGAATAGGTGACGCCCGCCAGGTTTGGCGGGCGTCAGGGGCGAACCGCGTCCGGGTTGCTTCCTTTACAACTCCTACAACTGCTCGAGTGCCGCAATACGCGCATCGATAGGTGGATGCGTTGCGAACAGATGCATGAAGCCTGAAGAGTTTCCTGCGATCTTCATGGTGGCCAAGGCGTCTTGATTCGAGTATTCAAATTGTGCACGGTTGACCCAGCGGTCGATGCCACGGAGGGCATTGATCATCGCATCTTTTCCGTAGACCTTCGCTGAGAAGGCATCCGCGGCAAACTCGCGACGGCGGGAGTGCCAACCAATGACAATTGATGCAAGAATCGTCAGCACCACCTGTAGGAAGAAATACACGATCATCGCCAAGAACGGATTACCTGCAGATCCCTCCTCACGATCTTGATTGGGTTGTGCAATCAGGTGGGAGATAAAGTTACTGATGTAATACACGAAGGTATTCATTAGGCCGGCGAGAACCGTTGTCGCAAACATATCACCGTTATAGACATGCCCCATTTCGTGGGCGAGCACGGCCTTGACTTCCTCTTCCTTCAAGTTTTGTAGAAGGCCGGTGGATACAGCGACCATTGAATTGTTCTTGCTTGGACCGGTCGCAAACGCATTGGGGTCAGGCGAGTCATACACCCAGACTTCCGGCATCGTAATATGAAGCCGCTGGGCAATCTCTTGCACCGATCCATAGATGACGTGCTCAGCGTGTGATCGGGGTTGGGTGATCTGCTGACAATCCAGCATGGCACGGGCCATTTGCTTGGAGAACGCCAAGCTGATGAATGCCCCGCCGAATCCAATGACCAAGGAGAATACCAACAGTTGCTGGTTGAATACTCCACGGACATCAATTCCAAATGCCGGTAGTACGGCGTTGATCAATAGATTGGCCGTGAATGACAGTGTGATGAAGATGAGAAAGTTTGTAATCAGGAACAGGCCAATACCTTTAAGCCACTTCATGGATATCCTCCTTCGCGATAAGCTTTCGCCTATGCAGTCATTTCAAAACCTGAACATGGAACAGCCAACATTATACACAAACCATTTTATAGAGTCGCAGTATTCAAAGGCCGTTACTTTTAACAAATAAGAATGTCGTGATGAAAGTCAAGGTGCTGGAAGTCAATGAAAGTACAATGGAAAGTTGACCCTTTCCGGTGGTTCCTGTTAGAAATCTCTCATGATGTTCACTCAAAGGTCTTTTGGGCTCACCGGCATGGAAGGCATACTAGGAATCACGTGATGGCTCACCCCTTGGCGATCGACTCGTCCAGCAAGGAAACGTTGCTCAGTGACCTTCTGAAACAGGTCTCACGCTTGTTTTACACGACGTTAGTAGTGGTGCCCGCGAATGTACGTGATCAGGTGGGGCTCGCGTATCTCTTTGCCCGGGCAGCCGATACGATTGCAGATACCGAACTCATCGATCGACCGCGTCGGCTCGGGTTTCTTCACCGCCTCAGGGAGCAGTTTGTCGGCGAACAGATTGACTGGGGACAGATCCGGTCTATCCAACAGGCCGTTGGCTCTGTGCAACAAGATTCAGCGGAACGAATTCTGTTGGAACGGCTGGATGAGTGTTTCGAAATATTTCAGGTCTGTTCATTGGACGATCAACATCGGATTCGGCGCGTGATGGTCACCCTGACGCAGGGCATGGAAATGGACCTGAATACCTTTCCAGGTGCCGGCCCTGGCGACCTGACTGCGCTCAAGACCGTTGATGACCTCGATCGCTACACCTACTCCGTGGCCGGTTGTGTCGGTGAATTTTGGACGGTGTTGATGTGCGCCCATCGCAAAGCCCTTGCCGACTGGGATGTGCAACAGATGTCTGAGCAAGGGGTGCGATTTGGGAAGGGGCTGCAGTTGACGAACATCGTCAAAGATATCGCCCATGATCTTCAGAAGGGTCGATGTTACATTCCCGAAACGATGCTGACCGAAGTTGGACTCAAGCCGCAGGACTTACTCGCTCAGAAGTGTTTGCCTCAATTGCGGTCCGTCCTGAACAAATTGATTCGCATGGCGGTAGAGCATCTCGATCAGGGCTGGGCCTATACGATGATGATACCACGCCATGAAACACGGTTACGGCTGGCCTGTATGTGGCCGATCCTATCCGCCGGAGAATCGCTTAAGCTCGTTATGAACTCTCCCGATCTCTTGAATCCCGGTGTGAAAGTCAAAATTCCCCGCAGTAAGGTTTATCAAATCATGGCTATGACAACCGGCACCATCGCCTGTGGGTATGCTGGAACAGCTTACTGGGGACATTTGCGGAAACAGCTTGTGTGATTCCGTCTACTTCTTTTGCGGCTCCAGCAGCTTGTCACCTTTTTTAAAAACGGCGTAGATGGCCTGGGATGGGCACGCATCAAGGCACAATCGGCAGCTTTCGAGGCAACGTGAGGGATCAAACTTGTAGGGCGGTGTCGAAAGCCAGGCGCTGGTCGGGCAAATCGGGACACAGACGGCCTGGTGAGTGCAGCGGTCCGGATGCCTGACGAGATGATCACGAATAACCAACATGGGCTTCACTCCTTCAAAGAGACCTTGCGAGAAGATCTCAAACATATTTTTGTTTGGCAGACTGCTCACTTCCATTCCTTGACAAGTTCTTTAAGTCGATCTTTCAGCTCAGGAATCTGTTCCGCATTATTGTGAATCGCGCCTAAAATCTTTTCCATTCTTGCGGACTTCAATGCATCTTTGTCTTTCTTCACCAGCCGATCATACTCCGCATAGGCGGCGGGATGCGACGGCTCCAGCTGCGCCCGCGCGTCAACAAGAGCTTGTCCGAGTGCCCAAGGTTCCGGCGCAAGTGGGGGAGCGATGGTGTAGGTTGCGTCGGTAAAGACGACGACCGCCGCGCCGGGTTTACCAGTCAGCGGAACCACTGACCGGACTGTCTTGCCTTCACAGGATTGCCAATCGAGCAGGAGTCCAGGAAACCGTTGCGTGAAGGCCACCTTCTCCATGTTGGCCTTCCATTTGTCTTCAGTGGACATGTGGTGGGTTATTTGATTACAGCGCTAACTCGTCTTGAGCGGCGGCAGCGAGTTCGGAGCTGGGTGATCTGGCATGAGCAATCGCGTGACGATCTCGCCCTTTAGGATATGCCGTTCCATGATCTCGGTGACGTCGGCTTCTGTTCCGACCCAATACCAGACCCCTTCGGGGTAGACCACCAGGCTGGGACCCAGTTCACAATGGTCAAGACAGCCGGCCTTGTTGGCCCGAACAAGACCTTTGAGATTGAGTCGCTTGGTTTCGCTTTTGAAATGGGCGTGAAGCTTTTCAGATCCTAAGTTGGCGCAGCAACCTCGGGGGTCATCCTTAGGACGCTGGTTGGTGCATACGAAAATATGTCTCTGAAATGGTGGCATAGACGTGATCGCTAGACGGGCATTGTCAAGGTATTGAGCCGCTCCATCAAGAACGTGACGTCGCGGTTGTTGAGCAATGTGGATGTCTGCTGGGGCGCGTTCAGAATCGTCATGATTTCATGTAATCGCAGCGAGGCGCGTCGAAATTCGTCAGCCTTAGAGAGCTCAGAGGCGAACCCAGAGCGCAATTTATCGAATTCAGCAAGGATGTCGCGAAAATCTCGCTGGAAGTGTTTGTGCAAGGAGCAGAATGTACAGTACCACCTTGGGTTTTGATCCGACGATGGCGATAAACGATCATAGGGGCGTCCAAAAAAATCTTTTCCCAGCGACAACTTTGTCAGTGCGTTGCTTGGGGATCCGCAGGCCTGACAGGCGTGATTCCAAGAGTCCATCGCTATCTCCTCATAATGCAAGGTGTGCATCTTACAACAGGACTTTCCGGACTGTCCATGGTCGGGAGGGACTCCAAACACAGCGCCTATTCCAGACTGCACTGGAGAAGTCCGAGGTATAATAGTGATGGATGTAGCATTGTGTACCCGAAGGGAGGGGAAGCACATATGGTGATCGGCGTTCCTAAAGAAATCAAAGATCATGAGTATCGCGTCAGCTTAACGCCGGATGGTGCTGCGACCTTATGCCAGAGAGGACACGATGTCTTGGTCGAAGCTTCGGCTGGCATGGGCAGTGGGTTTGGCGATGATGAATACCGCAAGGCCGGTGCCACGATTGCCGATTCAAAAGTTGAGTTATTCGAACAGGCAGAGTTGATTCTGAAGGTCAAGGAGCCGCTGGTTCAGGAATGTATGCTGTTTCGTCCCGGTCACCTCTTGTTTACCTATTTGCATCTTGCTGCTGTCCCGGATGTGACGAAAGAACTTCTTAGCCGCAAGATTACGGCAATTGCCTACGAGACGACAGAGGCCAAGGGTGGGAGTCTTCCCATGCTCAAGCCGATGAGTGAGATCGCAGGTCGGATGTCGATCCAGATTGGCGCCCGATACCTTGAGAAAATCCATGGGGGACGCGGCGTACTGTTGGGAGGGGTTCCAGGGGTAGAACCGGGTCGGGTGGTCGTGTTAGGAGCTGGAGTTGTCGGAGCAGCAGCTGTTCGTATGGCTGTGGGGTTAGGAGCACAGGTCACGGTCATCAATCTGGATGTTGAACAGTTACGTGGCCTTGATGATCAGTATCACGGGCGCATTGTCACTCGTGCAGCAAGTTCTGCGGTCATTGAAGAAGCGGTCTGTTCTGCGGATCTGGTGATTGGGGCGGTGCTTGTTCCAGGAGCCAAGGCACCCAAGTTGGTGTCGCGTGCAATGGTCTCCCGGATGAGGCCTGGTTCCGTAATCATTGATGTCTCCGTCGATCAGGGCGGCTGTATTGAGACAACCAGACCAACGAGCCATTCTGATCCCGTGTACCTGGTGGATGGAGTGACCCATTATTGTGTGGCCAATATGCCTGGAATTGTTCCTCGCACATCCACCTATGCGCTGACCAATGCGACCATGCCGTACTTGGTCCGTCTTGCTTCCGAGGGCGTAGAGCGAGCGATTCGGTCTGATCCTGGTTTGGCGAAGGGCGTCAACTTAAAAGACGGGAAGGTAACGCATTCAGGTGTGGCAGAATCACATGGGTTGCCTTTTACCCCTCTCTTGTAAGACAATCACGCCGTCGGTTGATCGCTTGGTCTTGTCGGGGCGTAGCGCAGCCCGGTAGCGCACTGCGTTCGGGACGCAGGGGTCGGAGGTTCAAATCCTCTCGCCCCGACCAAACCAAGTAGGCTTGATCAGGGGCATCTTCCTCAACCTTTCCAGATGCTCGGTGGTACGGTGGTTCTTCTTTCCTCGTTCACTCACAACCAGCGCTAGGGTCATATCGCGTCAGTGGTCTGTTAATGATCCTATTTGAGCCACAGTCGGCTGGGCATCTCTCTTTTTGATCGTTCGGCGATTGAGAGGAGACTCCATGCGACGTGCATCAGTGTCTCTGTCAGTGGGGTGCCGGATGGTCATCGTCTGTCATAGTGATCCTACATTCAAATCAAAGGGTTACTTCTCTACAAGCCATCTGGCACTGGTTTGTTTGGTGGAGTAATCGCGAGAACCTCTTTAGGCCGTTCGTTCCAGTCCTTGGTCCGTTCTGTTAGAAATTAAAACCTCAAGAAATCTTTGCATTATGACGACATAGTCAGGGAGTACATTTTGTAAAACGCGTGACGCGTCTGGAGAGGTGTGAGAATATCCGCAGAACGGAGCCGCAGGGCCTTGTGGGACGTAAGGGGTTAGCCGGAGGCAGATGACTCAACCCGCCAAGGAGTTGTCGGTGCGGGCTTGTATCCTTGTGTATGGTCGTGTGCAAGGGGTGGGGTTTCGTGCCTTTGCAGCCAGAGTAGCTGCGGATCTTCGGCTGGTCGGCGGTGTTCGTAATCTTCCCGATGGTCGAGTCGAGCTCGAAGTTGAGGGCCAAAAGGCTGTGATCGAAGCGCTTGAGCATCGACTGCGGATCGGTCCTTCTGCTGCTCATGTTACGAAAGTGGAGACGGTGTGGGGAGCAGCGACGGGGCAGTATTCTGTGTTTGAAATTTGGTATTAGGGCTTACTGAGGAAATATGAGCCTGCAACATCACGAGGAATCCGAGACGAGTGAGGCGCGAAGGCATCTTGAAGATGAGCCAAGTGCTTCCGAGTCAGGTGGATTTTCCGAGGAGAGTGAGCGTGAAACAGGTCGAGCCGAAGGCCTTGATACCCTCAAGAGCTATCTGCGCGAGGTCCGGCGATCCACATTGCTGACATTCAAAGAAGAGCAGCAACTTGGGAAACGTGTCATGGCCGGCGACGAACACGCTCGTCAACATATGATCGAATCAAATCTGCGCCTGGTGATCAGCATTGGGAAACGGTATATGCATCGGGGATTTCCCTTTTCCGATATCGTCGAAGAAGGAAATCTCGGGCTGATCAAGGCAGTGGAAAAATTCAACTATAAGCGGGGCTTTCGGTTTAGCACCTATGCGTCCTGGTGGATCAGGCAGTACATCGAACGTGCGATAATCAATCAAGGGAAACTGGTTCGACTCCCTGTCCATGTGGTGGAACGGCTGAATCGCTATTTGAACCGCACTGAGCAATTGGTCCAAGCACTCGGACGTGAACCGAGAGCGGCGGAAGTTGCGCTCAAGATGAAGACATCGGAAGAGGAAGTCTTGGATCTGAAACAGTTGGTCCGCACGACCTGTTCACTCGATAGCCCGCTCAATGATCGCACGGATACGTTTCTCCGTGATGTGATCGAGGATCCGACGGGATTGTCACCCGACGAAACCGCCGATGGGGTTCGGCGCCGAGCGGAATTGATGGCCTGGGTGAGGGAGTTGCCAGAAAAAGAGCAAACTGTTATTGTGTCGAGGTTCGGGCTTGATGGAGGGGAAGCGAAGACGTTGGAAGAGATTGGGCGGACCATGGGGTTGACTCGAGAACGTGTCCGTCAGATCGAAATGGCCGCGCTTGCCCGTCTTCGTCATACCATTGAGCGAAAAACCATGACACAGGCAGATCTGCTCTAGATCCCGTGACCACTGTCAACTATCAAGCGCTTATCCGCGAAGTGCCGGACTTTCCAAAGCCCGGCATTCTCTTTTATGACATCACGACCTTGTTGAAACATCCCGCAGCTATTCGAAGTCTGTCCGATCAATTGACGGCTCGGTATCAAGATCGAGGGATCCGGAAGGTCGTCGGAATTGAGTCTCGGGGGTTTATCTTTGGCGGGATTCTTGCGGCAAGGCTGGGAGCCGGATTCGTTCCGGCTCGTAAACCTGGCAAACTTCCTGCCGATTGTTATGAAGTCAAATATAACCTTGAGTATGGTAACAGCAGTCTTGCAGTACACCGTGATGCGATCGAGCTTGGAGAGCATGTGCTGATCGTCGACGATCTCCTGGCAACCGGAGGGACTGCGGAAGCGACGGTGAATCTCGTCCGACAGCTTGGAGGAACCATTGTCGGACTTGATTTCTTGATTGAACTAAAGAGCCTGAATGGACGTGAGAAACTCGGTGGGTATGACGTTCATTCGACCATCATCTATCCGTGAGCGGGATGATGGGGTATATCTTCCAATCCCCTCTTGTAACGGGAACGTGGGCCATGATTGAGAAGCAGGGATTAGCCTTCCAAACGACCTAATTGCGGAGCACATATTACTATGGTGACGAAGGGGCAGTTGAAGAAGAAGGGCGAGCTGAAAGCGAAGTCGGTTGAGCCGATCATCAAGAAACTGCAATCGGCGGCTAGCGTAGCGGCTACAGCGAAGCCATCGGTCGAAGTCGATGAAGTGCCCGTGCGACCGAAAGAGACCGCAAAAGAGCGAGAAGCACGGGAACAGCGACAGGAAGTGCTTCATAAAATGCTCCTTGGGAAGCGTCAGGAAATTATCAAGGAGATCGAAGGAAGTCTGGGGCAATCACTGACCGAAGATCAGCAGCGACGCCTGGAATCAGCACGCGATGTTGGAGACCAGGCATTGATGGATCTAGAGCGTGAACTGGGTATTTCCTTGATGGAAATGCGCAATCGGCGTCGGCAGTCAATTGATGAAGCCCTCACGCGTCTGCACGAGGGAACCTATGGAATTTGTGCGGAGTGTGGAATCGAGATCAGCGAGAGGCGGCTCCAAGCGGTCCCCTTCGCCAAACTGTGCGTCGAGTGCCAATCACGTGCCGAGCTGCTGGAGAAAATCGAACGAGAAGAAGATCGCGACTAGGTTTTTAATTCTGCCTCCTACAGCATCCTCCCGCAACGTGTTCTGCCTATGACTGGGCAGTTTCTAAAACGAGCTGTTGTACTCGCCAGCGGTGGCTTGGACTCTACCGTCACGGCCGCTGTTGCTCGACAGGCCGGCTATGAGCTGTATCTGTTGACTCTTGCCTACCAACAACGTCATGCCGTAGAGATTGAGCGGGCGAAGCAGGTGGCCGGTGCGCTGGAAGCAGAGCATCACCTCGTGGTGCCCGTTGATTTGCAGTCAATCGGCGGGTCGGCTCTCACTGGGGACATCCCAGTTCCCAAAGGCCGGCGTGACTCCGACCGTGGCCGTGACGTGCCGGTGACCTATGTGCCAGGCCGAAACTTGATTTTTCTCTCCATTGCAGCCGCACAGGCAGAGGTGGTGGGTGCCTCAGTGATTTATTTCGGGGCGAATGTGGTGGACTACTCTGGTTACCCTGACTGCCGTCCCGAGTTCATCAAGGCCGTGGAAACAACGTTACAGCTCGGAACCAAACTGGGGATGATGGGGGGGCGTATTGAAATTCGAGCACCTCTGATGCAAATGACCAAGGCAGAGATCATACGGCTGGGGCTGGATCTCGGTGCCCCAATCCACCTCACACACAGTTGCTATGATCCCACGGACACAGTGGCCTGCGGACGGTGTGACAGCTGTCTCATTCGACGGCGAGGGTTTGCAGAGGTGGGAGTTGTAGATCCAATTCCCTATGCGGTATCTTGAGGGAGTCATTTTCTGGGAACAGGTGGAGAATCTTTATGAGGTTGTCACAAGTTGCGCTACTCAGTTCGGTACTCTTGATGCTCGGCGTTGCTCCGGCGTGCAGTCAGAGCGGGGGGGAACCGAAGGCAAGTGGAACGGTAGCCTCTGCTCCGGCAGAGTTTCGTGACGGAGAGCAGAAGTTTAATACAAATTGTTCACGATGCCACGGCATCGGCGGCGTCGGAACCAACCAAGGCCCAACGTTTCTTCATAAAGTGTATGAACCGAACCATCACGGCGATGTAGCCTTCCAACGGGCGGCAGCGAACGGGGTTAAGGCCCATCATTGGCAATTTGGCGATATGCCGAAGATCGATGCCGTCAAGTCGGAAGACGTGGACGAGATCGTGAAATATGTCCGTTGGCTGCAAAAACAAGCTGGGATTTTCTAATCCCACGCATTCGTTTCTGTATGTCACCTCACCGAAGTTCAGACCCCCATGGCACAGCGCTTGAGTGCTTGTTCAATACTTTTGACCGTGCCATCGATGGTTCTATCTGGCCGTGACTCCCCACGGATGGATTGAACGCTGCTCCGCTGATAGGCGTCTTGACAGTTCCACGGATATCCTTAATGATGTCGGCTAACGGTAAGTGCCTTAGAGATGGCTCAACAAGGAGGAACTGATGACACTCACACGCTCGATATGCACATTTGCGATTCCGGCATTTCTGCTCGGGTTCGGTCTGGGAGGGGTATCGTTGCATATTGCATCGGCGGAGGGGCTCTTTGGAATCAAGGATTCGGTCACACAGATAGGAAGTTCGTTGGTTGAAATGCAGAAGAATGTTGATGAACTGCAAAAAAATATGAATGCGCTCAAACAGACCAAAGACAAGTTGTCTACTTTACCATCGGCTAGTGGTGCGATGGATTCTTTTATGAAGAAGTGAGGACGATAGGGCCAGTGGGTGCCTACTGTGCAGAGCCCCACGACCGTCAAGCCTCGCGGGGCTCTACCGGATCAGAAAGCTGAGTTTGTCGATCGCCGTGGGTCATTCCAGCCAGACGTGCGTTCAAAAGGAATGGGGCGCACTATTGAGAAGATGTCGACTCGGTAAGGATCGGGGGACGTCATGAGTGCAACGACTGGAAGGCCTCCACGCATCGCGTTACCGCCGATTTGGAGCCCACTTCTTGGCTCGTGTTTCGGCTTCAGTGACTTGCTCGGTCGTCATCTGTTTGGCCAAGGCATTGCGGGACTCAGCGGCTCGTTTCTCACCGTAGGCCGCAGAGAGGTTGTACCACATGTGAGCTTCCACAAGATTTTGTGAGACACCGCGTCCTCGTTCGTACATCATGCCAAGTTTAGCAAAGGCCAGCGCATTGCGCTGGTCCGCTGCTTTCTGAAACCAAAATAATGCCATGGGGTCGCTGAACGGAGCCCCTTGTCCTAATGAGTAAAGTGTGCCCAGATTGACCTGTGCCCCGGCATGACCCTGGTCTGCCGCTTTCTTAAACCAATACTTCGCTTCCAGATAGTTTTGCGGAAGTCCTTGGCCCTCACTGTAGTGGACGCCCAACTGGTTTTGGGCTTCTGCCTCGCCTCCTTGCGCCCGTGTGAGTAACTCACTCACTGCCGGGCCACTCGTGAGTGGCTGAGACGGGGGTTGGGGAGGGGAGAGACAACTTGATGAAAATGTACATAGCGTGAGTAGACCAATCAGCGGAAGTAATATGCTGATCGAGAATGAGCTTCTGTGATACTGAGACTGTGCTGACATCGTTGGTGCAGTGAATCCTACGAGCTGTATCCTACTCAGCTCACGCCTGGGAGTTCAAGGATGGAATGAGTGGGAGGCCAATTGTGAAAAGGATCGGGAACTGCACCATGAGAGGAAACCTGAGGCATGTTGACCGTGAGTCTGATCATCGGATGGATGGACGGAGTATTTGATCTATAGGTCAAGCAGGAGCTTGATGGAACGGGTTTCTGCATGATTATTCTTGAGGCGGTTCTTGCCCTTTCGGTTTCCAATTCCGTGTCAACAATTGTGCTTGAGCAATCTGAGCCGCCGTCATGTCGTGCCCTAGTCGATTCCGCCATTTTGCGCCGGCTTCATGACCATTGGCGGCTGCGAGGTTATACCAGAGATAGGCCTGGACGAGATCCTTCGGAACGCCTCGTGCTTGTTCATAGTGAGTGGCGATGAGAAACATCGCGGCGCCATGGCTCTGGTCTGCAGCCAGGCGGCACCACCGGAGAGCCTCCTGATAATCCTGGGGCATCCCGCGTCCGATATCCGACAGTACGCAAAGCCGATAAAACGCTCCAGGGTGGCGCTGAGTGGCCGCCATGCGATACCACCGTACGGCTTCTCGATGGTCCGCTGGACGAGCATTCTCATATCGTAGGCCAAGATTATATTGTTCTTCGGCGCTCCCTTGTTCTGCGACCGACCTGGACTCATCGATTCGCGATACGGTATCTCGCACATCAACATAAGGGGATTTGGGTGGATCGATGCATCCCTGTAGACTTCCCATGATGGTGACGGCGAGGAGATAGCGCAAGCCGGTGGTCATAAGTAAAGTTCCTTTTATGTAATCCAAATAGTGGCCCATCAACGTCCAAGCAATGTGATGACAGCTCGTTATCCCGACTCAACTCTAGCATACGCGAATGACACGTTGGTGATCTAGGGGCTATGCTCGATTGAGCCATTTTTTTACAGGATGACCGGTTCGATGTTGTCTGGCCGTAGCCCCTCGCACAGATCATTGGAGTCAGGTCGCCGTCTCTCGTTCAAGGTCGCTCGTAACCCAGCCCAATGGAATCGGTGGGCGATTGTTCGTGACGGACGTTTTCCAGGAAAAATCAGATAGGATATCAAGCCCCTGTTATTTGTCTGCTTCGGTGACTGTCCCGTGCATTCTCACTGCTCCTCACTCACGATTGACACAGGGAATCGTGAGTCGTAGCCTTTTCATGATGTGATAGCGCTGTCTCCTTTGCAATGATGTAATTCGACTTTGTGTAACGGTATGAGCGCTGGGATGAAACATGTTGTGTGGGCTATTCTGTTTCTGGGGACCATGATGGCGATGCCAGCATCCTCGGCCTCGGCTCAGCAGCAGTTTGTGCCCTCGCCAGTTCAAAAAGGCTCACTCTTGGTCGCAAGCCCCTCATTGAGCGATCCCAACTTTACCCGCACCGTTCTCTTCATTGTTGAACATGGGCAAGGTGGGACCATTGGTCTCGTGTTGAATCGTCCTACGGATGTACTATTAGCGGAAGTTTTACAGGATCTTCCGGTATTGAAACAGACCAACCACCGGTTATTTGCTGGAGGACCGGTTGGGCGTACGCAACTGGTGTTGCTGTTCCGACTCAAGCAACTCTTGCCCGATGCACGGCATATTGCGAATGGAATTTATGTGGGCACACCGATGGTTCTGGAGCGCGTCATTGCCGGTCTCAAGCCGAACGAAGCGTTCCGTGCCTTTGCCGGGTTTGCCGGATGGGCACCGGGGCAACTCGAATCTGAGATGCGTGAAGGCTCATGGGGCGTGTTGTCGTCCGGCACCTTCGATATCTTCAATATAGATCCTGAGACATTCTGGTCAGACAGCCTTGCTGTTCTCCAAGCTCCGAGAACGATTTCCTACGAATGATCGTTGGAGTAGCTGGTAGTTGTGTTACCTTCGGTAAGGAGGGCCCGTTGGATTCGCCAGTGTGAAACAAGGCGCTCTCCTGCCACGTGGTGATGACCGTATCTTTCCTTCACATACTTTCAGACTACGCTATGGTATAAGACCATCACGGCGCTGTTCCCTGTTGTGATGTCACGTGTCGGGTAACTGGCATGTGCTGGTGAGCGATTCGATCCTCAGCAAGGACGTGTTACGTGGCTGACTCTCAAACGGTTGTTCGACATTTCCGACAAATCCTGCTGTGGCCAATGCAGCTTACTCCCATCCGGGAGGACGCGCCGATCCAAAAGCATTGGGAACTTCTCCAGGCGACCAATCCGGACAACCCGTGGCGAGAGGTGCTGGACGAGTTTACGGGTGATCCTCGGCAGTTCCAGGAACGACATTACAGTGAGTTTGTGACATTTTTGCCCTACGTTCAGCGGTTTCTCTACGGCGAGGGGAAGCGAACGAGCGCTGAAGTTCGCGAGGGGGCCGCGATCCGCGTTTTTCGTCGCAATGATATTGCGAAAGTGCGGATGGTCTTCCCTGGCCCTCACGGGACTCCTGCGACCTTTACAGTGGCCCATGTGGATTTGTACTTTTTCTACGACATCGATGTGGCGATTTTGGTCGTCGAGATCTATGACAATGATGTACCGCTTGAGCAGGTGCAGAATTCACTCTTTCGCTTCGGCCGATGCTATCCCACCTACTGGGAGCGTGACGGGCACGGTGGCCATTGTCCCAAGCAGGTAGAGTGGTTGTCCTCAGATGGTACGGTGCTGGCGGTCTCAGATTATGATCACCGTGAGAAATATCTCTCGTTTGTCTGCCAGCATCGGTCGTTGAGTCTTGCCTCCCACTGGGAGTTTCTGCTGGAACCATTGGTGTTGCACCATTCAGAGAAAGCCGGTCTGATTCGGTATCGCCAGCTTGAATACCACTTGATGCCGGTCATGGCGTATCTGAGTCTGGACGATCCTGGCGCACTGACGCGGGGGGAGTTCGCACGAATAGGTTTGGCGGCGGCACCGGGTAGCTCTGATACGTTGCCGTTTTCGGAACGCTATCTCCGTAACTTTGAAGAACACCATTGCTATGACCGGTATTGGAACGGCCAAGGGCCAGGTTCACCAGGCGCCCGTTTTATGTGTACAGGCCGGGTGTTTACGATGGTGGGGGAAGCAGGAGAACCGGCGTTCGAAGATCGTAAAACAAATTTAGAACAATTCCGGCATGAATATTTTTTATTGTTTCTGGTCCCGCATTTTCATAAGGCGGCCCTGTTGATGCTGACGAATCGTCTTGTTGAGGCGATGCATCAGCTTGATCTCACCAAGTTGGACTCCGTCCGGCAGTTTCGTCGAGTGATTCGCCAAACACTCGGTATCTTTCTGCGGTTTACCCATCGCTACTGGTCCCATCAGGTGTCCGATCATGGGCAGGTGAAGGAACTCTATCGGATGGTCAGCGAACAATTAGGCACCGGTCGACTCTACGACGAGCTCCGTTCGGAGTTGGAAGATATGAGCCAATACCTCGATAGCGATGCGCTCCGTCGCCAAGGAGAAACGATGGTTCGCCTGACGGTGGTGGCGACTGTCGGCTTGATCGGTGTTGCAACAACCGGGGTATTGGGTATGAACCTCTTCGACTTGGGTGCGGAACCGTCGACCAAGCGCATCGGATATTTTCTCGTAGTGCTGATACCCGTCATCATTGTCACGCTCTATACGGTCTTGAAGGCAAGGCGACTTTCAGATTTTTTGGAAACCTTAGCTGAGGAGCATCGTTCGTCCAAAGACAAACTCGCGGCGTTGCTGACGGTATGGCGGAGCAAACAGGGACGGGATTCGTAGTCGACCGACAACCCTCATCTCTTCAGTGGACAGTCTTCCCGGCCAGACCTCAGCACGTTGCCTGTCGCATGGGGCAACGTACGTCCTGACCGTCTTTTCATAGAGCGCAGAGCGAGTTTGAGTGCCGTTGCGACGAATCTTGACAGGGCATCGTTGACTCAGTAGGATAGCGAAACCTTTAATGCTCATCCAGTGAGGTGAGCAAGGAGTTGATCATGTGTGATGTTCCGGCGCACGTTCGTTCCAGTCGACCTTCTCACTCTTGTGGTGGGGAGGTTTTTTTATGCCTGAAATGTGATCACGTGCAGGTGTCTCATTCTTGGTGCCTCAGATGAATCAGCCTTCTGATCGAAAAGAGGAAAAGCTCATCATGGACGCCGGGGATATCGCCCGCGCGTTGACGCGTATTGCGCACGAGATTCTGGAGCGGAATAAAGGTGTGAAGGATCTCGCCCTGGTTGGGATTCGGACCGGCGGGGTCTATCTTGCGCATCGGCTCGCCAAGCGCGTTCATGGGATCGAAGGCGTTCAGATTCCCATCGGGGAATTGGATATTACGTTGTATCGAGATGACTTAGCGTTGCGGAAAAACCAGCCGATTCTGAGGAAAACGTCGGTGCCGTTCGATATGGCGAACAAGATCGTCGTGCTCGTTGACGACGTCCTGTTTACGGGAAGAACGATACGAGCTGCGATGGATGGACTGATGGATTTAGGTCGTCCGGAGGAGATTCAGTTGGCGGTGTTGGTTGATCGTGGCCATCGGCAGTTACCGATCAAGGCCAATTATATCGGGAAAAATCTGCCGACGTCCCGTGATGAGCAGATTCAGGTGTTGTTGGAAGAAGATGGTGAGAATGACCGGGTGGTCATTCTGCGAGCAGGATAATGGTCATGGAATGGAGGGTTCCATGAGCGTGAAGCGCAAAGATCTGTTGAGTCTCGCCCCCTTGGCGGTCGATGAGATCACCCTCATCCTCGATACCGCCGATTCTTTTAAAGAAGTGACGGGGCGCGAAATCAAGAAAGTGCCGGCCCTGAGAGGGAAGACGGTCGTCAATCTCTTCTTCGAGCCAAGTACGAGGACGCGGACATCCTTCGAATTGGCAGCCAAGCGGCTGAGCGCCGACGTGATCAACTTTGCACCCTCTTCCAGTAGTGTCGTGAAGGGGGAAACGTTGCTCGATACGGCGAGAAATATCGAAGCGATGCAAGCCGACATTATCGTATTGCGGCATTCCTCGGCCGGAGCCGCCGAGGCGTTGGCGCAGGGAGTGAAGTCGTCTGTCATCAATGCAGGCGATGGATGGCACGAACATCCCACGCAAGCATTGCTTGATCTCTATACGATTCGGCAACGAGGAATGAACTTTCGAGGCTTGCGGGTGGCGATTGTCGGCGACGTGTCGCATAGTCGGGTTGCTCGTTCGAATATCTTTGCGCTCGTCAAACTCGGGGCTGAGGTCAGACTCGTGGGGCCTCCGACGATGATGCCTTGGGGCGTCGAAAAGCTGGGGGCGAAAGTATATTCCAATATGGATGAAGGTCTGCGCGACGTGAATGTCATCATGATGCTGCGGCTTCAATTGGAGCGGCAAGGGCGCGCACAGTTTCCTTCAATCAGAGAATACTCGCGGCTCTACGGACTCACCGCTGAGCGTGTACGGCTGGCTGACTCGGATGCCATCGTCATGCATCCTGGCCCCATCAATCGAGGTGTGGAGATCGCCCCGGATGTGGCTGATAGTTTGTCGTCGGTGATTTTGGACCAAGTTGCGAATGGGGTGGCGGTACGGATGGGAATTTTGTACCTCATGTCCGGGACCAATTCATGAATCCATTGATCTGACGGTCTGTCGAGTGCGTAACCAATGATCAGCGCTTGAAATGGAGTGGGTTCCGTGACAGATCATCGGATCAACAGAGACTGCCAACGTATAGAAAGGGCGTATCGTGTCGATTTTAATTAAAGGTGGTCGGGTCATCGATCCAGGTCGGTTTGTCGGAATAGCCGATGTGCTCATCGATGACGGAAAAATCACGGCGGTCGCTCCCCAGCTGACGGCTCCCGTCGGCAGCCGGACGATTCGGGCGGAAGGAAAGTTGGTTCTGCCTGGATTTGTCGACCTGCACGTGCATTTTCGAGAGCCAGGATTCGAATATAAAGAAACCATTCAAAGCGGCAGCGCAGCAGCAGTCGCAGGAGGATTTACGACTGTCTGCTGTATGCCCAATACAAGCCCGGTGAACGACAATCAAGCCGTGACCGAGTTTATTCTGGAACGGTCTCGGCTGGCCGGTCTCGCGAATGTGTTGCCGATCGGTGCGATCACCAAAGGATCCGAAGGGAAGGAACTGGCCGAAATCGGTGACTTGCGCCGTTCCGGTTGCGTGGCGATCTCGGATGATGGAAAGCCCGTGATGAACAGTTTGGTGATGCGGCGTGCGATGGAATATGCGTCGGCGTTTGACCTACCCGTGGTTGATCACTGCGAGGATCTCCATCTCGCCGAAGGCGGTTGCATGAACGAGGGGTTGATTTCCACCGAGCTTGGATTGCCCGGTATCCCTGCGGCAGCCGAAGATGTGATGGTGGCGCGCAATCTGTCGCTGTCTGAGTTGACGGGGGCTCGTTTGCATCTGGCCCATATCAGCACCGCCGGGTCGGCGCGAATGGTTCGGGAGGCAAAGGCCCGTGGGATTCGTGTGACAGCGGAGGCCTGTCCGCACCATTTCACGTTGACCGAGGACCTAGTGCGCGGTTACAACACCCATGCCAAAATGAATCCGCCCTTGCGGACCTGGACCGATGTCCAGGCGATCAAGGAAGGGTTGCGTGATGGGACAATTGATGTGATCGCCACGGATCATGCTCCCCATGCGACTCAGGAAAAACAGCAGGATTTTACCGAGGCTCCATTCGGAATTGTCGGACTTGAGACCGCGCTTTCGCTGACGTTGGGATTGGTGGAGGAAGGGGTCTTATCGCTCGAGCAAGCCGTTCAGAAGCTGACTTCTGCTCCGGCCGCCGCGTTCGGCCTCAAAAAAGGTACATTGGGGGTGGGCGCGGACGCTGATGTCGTGATCGTGGATCAGCATGAACAGTGGGAGGTCGATCCGACAAAATTCCGATCCAAGAGCCGAAACACGCCGTTTGTCGGATGGAAAGTGAAAGGGCTAGTACAGACCACGATCGTAGGCGGCCGTGTGGTATTCGAGGCCAGCCCTGTGGAGCGGTAGTGCCGTGCGGCGGATGCCCTGGTGGGGGATGGTCTGTTGCCTCACGCTCGAGGGAGTTGCCCTCGCAGTGTGGGTCGGGGGGATGATAGTACTGAGCGGTGCAGTGATCCCAGCGGTATTCAATACGTTCGGAGGACAAGACTCCGGGGGGATGTTTTTGACACGTGCGTTTGAGGGCTATCATCGGTTCGTCATCGGAGCCGGTGGCGTTCTCGCTGTGGCCTTGTTAGGCCGATGGTGGAGCGGTGAGCCTCGTGTGATGGTGAGTGCGAGCGAGATTCTGGTGGTGATCATGATGGTGGTGATCGCAGGGGTTATCATTCTGGTATTGCATCCTGAGGCAGCAGCACTTCAAACGCAGGCCTTTGCGACGAAGGATGAGGGAGCCAAGAAAGCAGCGTTTGAGGCATTTTTCCACGTGCTGTTGCCGATTCGATCGCTGTATATGATCAACCTGGTATTGGGTCTCCTGCTTATGGGGATCAGAGCAAAACGTGTAATGGACGACGGCGGAAGACAATCGTGAAAAAGGCAGTATTGGCATTGGCAGACGGGACGGTGTTTGAAGGTCGTGCGCTTGGTTACGAGGGTGAAACGGTCGGTGAAGTCGTGTTTAACACGGCCATGACCGGCTATCAGGAAATTTTGAGTGATCCGTCCTACAAGGGACAGATCATTACCATGACCTGTCCACAGATCGGGAACTATGGCGTGACGCCGGAAGATGTAGAGTCTCGTCGGGCTTGGGCTGAAGGGTTTATCGTACATGAAGCGAGCCGATTGCTCAGTAACTGGCGCGGCAAACAGACGCTTCACGAGTCCTTGGTAGAGACTCAGGTTGTTGCCATTGAGGGGATCGATACAAGGGCGTTGACAAGACATTTGCGCGAGCATGGGTCGCAACAAGGTTGTATCACGCACCTTGATCTCGACCATGAACGAGCGATTGGGCGAGCTAGACAAGCACCCGGTATCGTCGGACGAGATCTTGCTGCCGAAGTCACCTGTGCGCGTCCATTTGAATGGACGACAGGGACCGGTGACTGGGCACCATGGCCGAACAGTGACGCAATAGGAAGCGGTGCACGCTGGCGGGTTGTCGCCTATGATTTTGGCATCAAATACAACATTCTGAGACGACTGGTTGATGTCGGGTGTGATGTGACCGTGGTCCCTGCCGCCACGCCGGCCGAAGCCGTTGAGGCGCTTAAGCCTCACGGAATTTTTCTTTCAAACGGTCCGGGAGACCCGGAGGGTGTTCCGTATGCGGCGAAGGCGGTTGAACAGCTGATTGGTCGCTATCCCATCTTCGGGATCTGTTTGGGGCATCAGATTCTTGGCCTCGCATTCGGACTCAAGACCTATAAGTTGAAGTTCGGCCACCATGGAGCGAATCACCCTGTGATGGATCTTCGAACCAGAAAAGTTGAAATCACTTCGCAGAACCATAATTTTGCCGTGCAGGCGCAGCCGATGCTGGTTGACGTACCAACGGTCTCGCCTGTGATCCAGACGCGATATGGACGGCTTGCCATCACCCATGTCAGTTTGAATGATTGCTCGGTTGAAGGTATGGCTTCACTTGAACATCCGGTCTTTTCGGTCCAATACCATCCGGAGGCAGCACCGGGACCGCACGATGCTGCCTACTTGTTCGGTGAATTTGTGCGGCGTATGGAGAACCATTATGCGTAATCCTATTGTGGTGGGGGTGATCGGACTTCTGCTGTCCGGCTGTACCTTCAATTTCCCGTTGTTCCCCGGCCCTGGACCGTTACAGGAAATGCAGGTCGACGGAAGCGGAAAGGCCAAGGTGCTGTTGGTTGAGATATCGGGAATGATCAGCTCGCAGGAAAAAGATGGATTCAGATCGACGCCCAGTATGATTGCAAACGTGAAGGAGCAACTGACTAGGGCCGCGAAGGATGAACAGATCAAGGCCGTCGTGTTGCGCATCAACACGCCTGGAGGAACGGTCACGGCCTCGGATATCATTTATCACGAGTTGAAGACATTCAAAGCCAATCGTAAAGTGCCCGTTGTTGCCTCCATCATGGATCTTGGGACCTCGGGGGGCTACTACATTGCAGCCGCTGCCGACCGGGTATTGGCGCATCCGTCATCCGTCACCGGGAGTATCGGTGTCATCATGCTCACGGTGAATGCCAAAGGGTTGCTCGAGAAAATAGGAGTCGATGCGACGGCGGTCACGTCAGGCCCTCGGAAGGACATGGGATCGCCGTTTCGGACCATGACGACCGAAGAGCGTGCCATCTTCCAAGGGCTGATCGATTCGTTTTATCAACGGTTCTTGACCATCGTGCAGGAGGGCCGTTCGAATTTACAGATGGACCAGATCAAGCGGCTGGCTGATGGTCGCATCTATACAGGGGAGCAAGCGAAGGAGGCCGGTTTGGTCGATGAGATCGGCTACCTGGAAGACGCCGTTGAGGTTGCGAAGAAACGAGCCGGCCTGACGGAAGCCCGTGTCGTGACGTACCAACGTCCAGGCGAGTATTCGAACAACGTCTATTCTAAACTTGCCGTTCCGAGCGGACTTGCCGGCCTTGCAGATTTCGACCTTGCCACATTGGTGCGTGGGGGAACTCCTCAGTTTATGTACCTGTGGATGCCGTAGTAGAAAGAAGAATACCGATGGTGTGGCTGGTGTTAGAATGAAGCCGGAGGGTGGGGTAGAGGTGACAGATGGTGCAGCCGTCGGACCACGAGATCGACCGATTGCTCTCAACGCCCATTGCTCGTCGGACGTTGTTGCTTGGGGGTGTTCGCAGAGCGATGGGGCTCTCGTGTCTTCTGACCGCTGGGTCGATGGCAATCTTGGCTGCGGCGGTCAGCGGGTGTGTCAGAGCCCCAGGGACCGCGCGCGATCAGTTTATTTACATTTCCGAGGAAAAGGAAATGGCGATGGGGGTCGGTGCTTATCGGGAATTACTTCGAAAAGCACCGGTAAGCGACGATCCTGAGTTGAATGAGTTGGTCAACAGGGTGGGGAATCGAATCGCTGCCGTCGCGAATAAACCGGAATATCAATGGGAATTCGCGATCATTCGAGATGATCGCACGATCAACGCCTTCGCCCTTCCCGGCGGAAAAGTTGCGGTCTTCACGGGAATTTTGAAGATTACCAAGAATGAAAATGGCTTGGCCACCGTGATCGGCCATGAAGTGGCGCATGCCCTCCAACGACATGGCGCAGAACGGTATAGTCGGAGTATTCTGGAGACCATCGGTCAGGTCGGTGCTCTGGCTGCCGGAGCGGCAGCCGGTCGACCGGATGCAGCCATTGCGGCGATGAGTGCCTATGGTGTCGGGGTGTCGTTACCATTCGGCCGGAAACAAGAATCAGAAGCCGACTATATCGGGCTCAAGCTGATGGCACAGGCGGGGTATGATCCTCGAGAAGCGGTTCCGTTTTGGGAGCGAATGAGTGGTTGTCCCAGACAAATGATTGACAAAGTCTGTTTTCGATCTCAACACACGATTCCAGAATTTTTGTCGACGCATCCCTCCGATCTGGCGCGGATCAATCAGATCGAAGCGTGGCTCCCTGAGGCCATGAAGTACTATCATGATACTCAGGAGAATCAGGGCCCAATGCCGGCTCCCTATCACCCCCTCATTGGTCCAGAACTTCCTCTAGTCAATCACGGTTAGCAGACTATCATGCCAAAACGGACGGATATCCAATCAATTCTGATGATCGGATCAGGCCCAATCGTCATCGGGCAAGCCTGTGAGTTCGATTACTCCGGTACACAGGCCTGTAAAGCCCTCAAGGCCGAGGGCTATAAGGTCATTCTCATCAACAGTAATCCCGCTACGATCATGACCGACCCAGAGCTGGCCGATCGGACCTATGTGGAACCGATTACGTTGGACGTGGTCGAAAAAGTCATCGACCGGGAACGTCCCGATGCCTTGCTGCCGACCATGGGAGGGCAAACGGCTCTCAACACCACGATGGGCTTGGTCAAACGAGGCGTGCTCGAGAAGTATGGAGTGACCCTTGTGGGGGCGTCGGCGGATGCGATCCATAAGGCGGAGGATCGAGAAGCGTTTAAGCTGGCCATGCAGCGGATCGGGCTCCGGGTGCCGAAGAGCGGGACGGCCCATAATCGCCAGGAAGCCGTCGCGATCGTGGAGACCGTCGGGTTTCCGGCGATCATTCGCCCTTCCTTCACGATGGGAGGGACCGGTGGAAATATTGCCTACAATCGTGAAGAATTTGAGCGATTGATCGAGTGGGCACTGGCGATGAGTCCCGTGAGCCAGGTCTTGATCGAGGAATCGGTCATCGGTTGGAAAGAGTATGAATTGGAGGTCATGCGTGACCTGAAAGACAATGTCGTCATCGTGTGCTCCATTGAAAATTTCGATCCGATGGGGGTCCACACCGGAGACAGCATTACCGTGGCGCCGGCCATGACCTTGACCGATAAAGAATACCAACAGATGCGGGATGCGGCTCTGCGCATTATTCGTGAGATCGGGGTCGACACGGGCGGATCGAATATCCAGTTCGGGATCAACCCGGCCAATGGTGAGATGGTCGTCATTGAGATGAATCCGCGAGTATCCCGAAGTTCGGCGTTGGCCTCGAAAGCGACCGGATTCCCCATCGCGAAGATCGCCGCCAAACTTGCCGTTGGATACACGCTGGATGAGATTGCGAACGATATTACCGGAGTGACAAAGGCATCGTTTGAGCCGGCCATTGATTACGTCGTGGTGAAAATTCCTCGATTTGCCTTTCAGAAGTTCAAAGGTGCCGATCCGACCTTGACGACCCAAATGAAGTCGGTCGGTGAGGTGATGGCGATCGGACGTACCTTTAAAGAGTCATTGCAGAAAGCGATTCGCTCGTTGGAATTGGATCTAAACGGGCTGGTGTCTCGGTTCGGCCTGGACCGCGGAATGCCGACCGGCTTCAATCGTTCGGAGGCCGTCGAGAAGCTTGAGGGATTACTACGCACGCCATTGCCGGAGCGACTGTGGTATCTGGCCGACGCCATGCGCCTGGGATTGACCGATAAGGAATTGGGCGCGACGACGAAAGTCGATCCCTGGTTCTTAGACCAGGTGAGACAGCTGGTGGATTTTGAACGATCTCTTGCCAGCCATGCGACCAACCCGGCGGAGTGTCTGAGCGGAGGACTCCTTTGGGAAGCCAAGGAGCTCGGTTTTTCTGATGATCGTATCGCGTACTTGCTGGGCTGTGAGGCTGGGGTCGTCGCAAAAGCACGGATGGAGCATCGGGAACGGCGCGTGACGTATAAACGAGTCGATACCTGTGCCGCAGAATTTGAGGCCCAGACTCCGTATCTCTATTCCACCTATGGACACGAGTGCGAAGCAAGGCCGTCCGATCGAAAAAAGGTCGTTATTCTTGGTGGAGGCCCCAATCGTATCGGGCAGGGGATCGAGTTCGACTACTGTTGTGTCCATGCGGCCATGGCGCTTCGGGAAGAAGCGATCGATACGATCATGGTGAACTGCAATCCGGAAACCGTCAGCACGGATTACGATACCTCGGATCGCCTCTACTTTGAGCCGCTCACCCATGAGGATGTGCTGAATATCGTGCATCGGGAACAGCCGCTCGGTGTGGTATTGCAATTCGGGGGGCAGACTCCCTTGAAGCTCGCGCTCCCGCTTTCAAAGGCCGGTGTCAAGATTCTCGGCACCAGTCCTGATGCCATCGATCTGGCTGAGGATCGTGAACGGTTCCGTGAACTGTTGAATAAGCTCGGCCTGCGTCAGGCGGAGAGTGGCACCGCTCGATCCGTTGAGGAAGCGGTACACATTGCCGAGCAAATCAGTTACCCGGTTATGGTGCGTCCGTCGTACGTCTTAGGCGGACGGTCCATGCAGATCGTCTATGACGAAGCCGGTTTATTGGAATACACGCGGTCGGCGGTCAAGGCGTCGCCCAATCATCCGGTGTTGATCGACAAGTACCTCGCCGATGCGATCGAAGTCGATGCCGATGCGATATCAGATGGGGATACCGTGGTGGTCGCAGGCATTATGGAGCATATTGAAGAGGCCGGGGTCCATTCTGGCGATTCAGCCTGCTCGCTTCCTCCCTACACCCTCGAGAAGCCTCTTGTCACCGAGATCGAGCGTCAGATGAGCATGTTGGCCAGAGAGTTAGGGGTGATTGGGTTGATGAACGCCCAATTTGCCGTCAAAGGGGAGACGATTTATGTGTTAGAGGTCAATCCACGAGGATCCCGGACCGTTCCGTTCGTGAGCAAAGCGATCGGGGTCCCGCTTGCAAAGCTGGCGATGAAGGTGATGATGGGGCGATCGCTCAAGGAGCTTGGATTTACACAGGCTCCGGTCCCTGAGCATTTCTCGGTCAAAGAGGCGGTGTTTCCCTTCAATAAGTTTCCAGGGGTCGATGTGTTGCTCGGCCCGGAGATGAAATCGACCGGGGAGGTGATGGGCCTCGATGAAGATTTTGGATGGGCCTTTGCCAAATCCCAGGCCGGGGCCGGGGCTGTGTTGCCCACGTCCGGCACGGCGTTCATCAGCGTGAAGCCATCGGATCGTCCGGCCGCGCTCGAAGTGGGCAGGGCCTTGAGCCAACTGGGGATGCGGATTCAAGGAACGAGCGGGACTGCGGGCTATCTACGAGAGCATGGACTTCCCGTGGAGGTCGTGAATAAAGTGGCTGAAGGTAGGCCTCACATCGTTGATCATATTAAGAACGGCTCGGTGGCCATTGTCGTCAATACGGTACGGACGGCCTCGGCGCATGTTGATTCGCTTGCCATCAGACGAGAGGCACTCCATCGGGGGATCCCCTATTACACGACCATGCGAGGGGCCCATGCGGCGGCGATGGCGATCGAGGCAATCCTGAAAAAAGATCTATCGATCCGGACATTGCAAGAGTATCATCAGGCCTAACAGGCTGCGGAAGAACTCGTGTAATACCCATACGATGGCCGAAATGTGCTGGGCGGTGGGAATGCGACCATTATGTCAGGATGCTCAACAAGGCTGTCCAGCAAGGCCTCAGCAAGCGAAGAACCGAGGCATACGCCTCGGTTCGTTGAGTTTCTGAGCGATGTGAGCACATCGTTGAAGCCATTTTTCAGTATCCTGCTAACCAGTTGAGGAGCAACCGGAGCATGCCGACACCAATCACCAAGAAAGGCTACGAAGCGTTACAGGCTGAACTGGTTCGTTTGCGCAAGATCGAGCGCCCGAAGGTGATCGAGGCGATTGCGGAGGCGAGAGCACACGGCGATCTCAGTGAAAATGCCGAATACGATGCCGCCAAAGAGCGTCAGGGTTTCATTGAGTCTCGAATCTCCGAACTGGAGGGGAAGATCGCCGACGCGCGCATCGTGGAAATCAATGGACGAACCAGCGAGACCATTGTCTTTGGGGCGACGGTCTTGGTGGTTGAGCAGGAATCGCAATCCAAGAAACAGTATACGTTGGTCGGGCAAGATGAAGCGGATATGAAGTTCAATAAAATTTCCGTGCAGTCCCCCGTCGGGCGTGCCTTGATCGGCAAACGGGTCGGCGATTTTGTCGAGGTGAAGACGCCGGTCAAGATGGTTGAATACGAAGTCGTGGAGATCAAATTCGAGGAATGTTGACGTGCCGGAGGCACGACCCCTCATCGCCTTGCTGACGGATTTTGGAGAACGCGACAGTTTCGTCGCCAGCATGAAAGGGGTGATCCTCTCGATCAATCCGTCCGCGCTGCTGGTCGATCTCTCTCATCAGATCACGTCGCATCAGATTCAGGAAGCCGGGTATTTCCTGAAATCCTGTTACCGGTATTTCCCCGCAGGAACGATCTTCGTCGCTGTCGTCGATCCCGGAGTCGGGACCGAGCGTCGGGCGTTGCTCGTGTCAGCCGCAGGATGCCTGTTTGTTGGGCCAGATAACGGGCTCTTTACGGAAATCTTGGAGCAGGAAGTCGGCGCCAAGGTCTGGCAGATCAATAACCCACAGTATCGCTTGGAAACGGCCGGATCGACCTTTGATGGTCGAGATGTGTTCGCACCGGCTGCCGCCTGGTTGAGTAAGGGTGTCCCGCCGTCGTTTTTTGGGCCGACCGTCGATGACCCCATTCAGCGTTCGGTCGCGATCCCGGTCTGGCACGAGGATGTGTTGATCGGAAAGATCGCGTCTGTCGATCGATTCGGCAATCTCATTTCCAACATCACCGCGAGACAGATCCGGGAATTTCGAGCTGTGACGGGCCAACCTGTGGAGATTCAAATCGGAACGTATATCATCAATGATTTGGTCGGCAGTTACAGCCAAGGCCATCGCCAGAGTCCGTCCGCGCTGATCAATAGCGGCGGGAACTTGGAGATTTTTCTGCAGGAGGATAGCGCGGCACGGGGTCTTCAGTTTGGCGTGGGGGAAGAAGTTCGTCTCTGCTGACTCAGTCTTGGCGCAACGCACCGCTAATGCAGCAAGAAGTACTTCCCGACCAATGTGCTGTCGCTTCGAGCTTCAGAATCGGCAGGAGGTGGGCTTGTTGAAGTTTATCATCCTGAAGCTGCACTGCGTATAGGTACCGGTGGCGAGGAGCGTCATTCTGGCGAGATTGCCGTTGTCATCGGATTGATAGCTGTGCGTGGCATCCGCCGTGAGTTGATTGTCCACGTTGGTCATATTGCCGGCTGTGGTGCGATTGCCCACCGCGTCATAGGCGATTGTCTGCGGCGTGCCCAGCAAGGGATGGGATGCGCTGGTCAACCGATCCAACGCATCGTAGTCAAACGCTTGTGCCCCTCTTCTGTCGGTCAGACTCGTCCGCACAAACGCCCAAAAATCTGGCAGAAGGGTAAGAATTCAGATCGCAAAGCGGGGATGAGGCGAGATTGGTGAGACAATCCACTCCTGAATCTTATAACAACCTCAGCCGGACAGGACAATCCGCTGATTGCCGTTCACCAACAGGACGATCTGGAGAGCATGGGTCGTCCCACGGCCGCAGGGAACTGTGTCCGTGCCGTTGGTCTGATAGGTCAAGGTGTTGGAACCCAACATGCGGCGGTGAGGCAGGATTCGTCCGGAAATCAGGCAGTGACTCCCCACTGAAACCTGCACTGTCTGCGCGGAAGGGACAGTGTGTGGTGGATGTGCCACGGCACCATCCGTGCCCGCCGTCCTCACGGACAGAGGCTAGATTAGAAGTAGTATTGCTCGCATGAGTGAGTTACGGCAAATGACGTGGGACATCCACCCGTTCATGAAAGAACCGTGCAACGCGTACTTCGTGTCCGATAACCGCGTACACCACGAGGTGATGTTCTACAGGGAAACAGCGGCAGCCCGGATACCAATCCTCGCGCGGTTTCCCCAGTTGTGGATTGACGGCAAGTTGCCGCAAGCCACGGTTGAGCTGGGCGGCATACAGGTTCATCTGCCGTCCGCCCCATTGTTCAAAGGTATATTGAAGAATGTCGGCGAGATCGAGCGCGGCCAGTTCTGAAAGAACTACTGTAAAATCAGCCCGTGACAAGCGGATTCACCACGCGGCCTTTCTTCGCGTTTGCCTTGGCCATGCGTTTGGCTGCCGCCATATTCAGTGGCACAGTTTTGCCCGCGTGGAGCTGGGCAAACCCATTGGTGACCTCGTCGCGCACCGCCATGAGGCGCAGGGCTTCGCGCACGACTTCGCTGGCATTGTTATAAAGCCCAGCCGTCACCTTTTGTTTGACCAGCCGCTCTAGTTGCGGCGTAAGATTGACGTTCATAGTTCCCCCCTTGTTCAAGTCGTAAGTAAGCTAACTATAACATAGATTGTCAATCTTTGATAATTCACAACTTACCCATTGTGAAATAATGTGTGGAAGGTGAGGTGGCCAGGATTTGACAGACACCGAGAAACGGGGACAGGATTTCCCAAGGAGGGGTCCGATGGGTGTACGCAAGCAGTTCACGCCAGAATTTAAGCGTGAAGCAGGGCAGCTCTAAACCTGATAGGGGCAGGTCTGTCTTTCACAGATGAGAGAAGAGAAAAGGTTTAAATCAAAAATAATCGGTCAGACAGCAGTGAATTCAGGTTTTGAGACGGCGCTGAGGCGGGATTCGTCAGGAAATGAGGTCGTGACTCACACTGAAACCCTCACTGTCCGCGCGGACGGGACACCACAACGAGCGAAGGAGCGAAGCGTACTTTTTGTCGTACGTTGAGCTGTTGAGCGATGCGAGAGCGCTGCTTGAAGGCTTTTTCGATAACCGGTGGTGTCAGGTGAGTGCCTTGTCGATATGGTCGCAGACGTAGCCGGCGAAGGGGAGTGAACAGGTAAAAGCGGGAGAGACGGCGTTCAGGACGTGCATGGAACGATTGTCGCCTTCTAACACAAAATCCATTTCGAGTTTCTTCTTGGTGATGTCGAGGAGCTGCGCTCGAATGCCGGGGCGACCCCATTTCTGATAGTTACGTTCGTCCACTCCTTCCGCGAGGACAGAGGCGAGCGACACCATCTTGCTCCGGGAATACTTGGTAATTTCTTCCATCGCCAACCGTCTGAAGTCGAATCCCGCGCCGGTCAACAGGCCGAGTCCTCGGCTCGCGACTTCCATCAGTTCACCGAGATCAAAATTTCCGAACCCTTCGTAGTTTTCACGCCACATGGCCGGGATGGCGGTCGGGCCGATCTTGGCCTTCCCGTCAGCCGTGATCGTGAAGTGGACACCAAGGAATGGGTTTCTGAGGTCAGGAACAGGATAAATATTCGTGCGAATCGAACCTGGGGGTTCATCGGAGTACAGGTAGAGCCCCTTGAAGGGTAGAATGCGATATTTTTCGGAAAACCCATAGTCCATGGCAATCTTATCAGCGTAGAGGCCTGCGGCATTCACCACATACCCGGCGGCAATGCTGTCCTGGTTGGTTCGAACGGTTCCATTGTCCCGGCCTCGATAGGCCGTGGCACACTGAATGTGGATCCCCTCACGGACTGCATCCTGTTGCATCGCATTGACGACATGGAGCGGGTTGACGGTCGAGGTGCGCGGGGAGAACAGGGCTCGTTGATAGGTTTTGACTCGAGGTTCGATCGATTTGGCTTCTGCTTCTGTGAGGGGTTGGAGCTCAATGCCGTTGATCTGGCCGCGACGGACTAATTCGTCAAGCGACGGCAAATCCGCAGCATCTTTGGCCACGACAAGCTTTCCACATGTATTGAGGGGGATCTGTTTCTCCTGACAGTACGCCGTGAGTCGCTCATTCCCGAGGCGTGTGAATTTGGCTTTCAGGCTGTCGGGTGAATAGTAGAAGCCGGCGTGGAGGACTCCACTGTTGCGACCGCTGGCATGGGCTCCGCAGGAGGGTTCCTTTTCTATCAAGAGGATGCTGGCGTCGCTGCGCCGAGCTCGAAGCTCGCGCGCGATGCTGAGGCCGATGACTCCGCCGCCGATGATGAGAAAATCATAGGTCTTCATAGAAGGCATATCGTGCTACCGGTTGTTGGACGTACCGTGGATTGGCAATGCATCTCTCTGCAGAGTCTCTATGGATTGTTTGAGAATTTCCACCGTTTTCTTCAATTCATCTTTGGAGATCGCGAGCGGTGGGATAAGGACAAGGACATTCCCGATCGGTCTCAAGATCAATCCTTTTGATCGGGCGATGGCTGCCACGCGATGGCCGGCCTTGACGCTGAGTGGGTAGGGGGTTTTGCTCCGTTTGTCCATAACCAATTCAACGCCTGCCATGAGTCCCCGCTGTCGAATGTCGCCGACCTGAGGGATTGCCGCGAGCGGTGCCAGTAACCGGCGGAAGAGTTTAATTTTTGAAGCGAGTCGAGCAAGCGTCTTTTCCTGACGAAAAATCTTGAGATTGGCGAGCGCTACGGAGCAGCCCAGTGGGTTGCCGGTAAAACTGTGGCCATGGAAGAAGGTTTTGAACTCGTCGTAGCTGCCGAGAAAGCCTTGATAGATCTCATCCGTGGCCAGGGTTGCCGCCAGCGGCATGTACCCACCGGTGAGCCCTTTGCTGATGGCCATGAGATCCGGCGTGACGCCTTCGTGCTCACAGGCGAACATCTTGCCGGTACGTCCAAAGCCTGTCGCGACTTCGTCGACGATCAGAAGGACCTTGAATTCAGTACAGAGCTCACGGATTCGCTTCAGATAGCCGGGTGGCTGGGGAATCATACCGGCGGCAGCTTGCATGAGTGGTTCAATAATCACACCGGCCAACTCCCGGTGACGACGTTTGATGATCGCCTCAATGGGATCAATGCAGGCCATATCACAAGACGGATATGTGAGCTTGAGCGGGCAGCGGTAGCAATGGGGTGGTTCCGCCTCCACTGTCGGGAATAAGAGCGGTTTAAACCGAGCATGGAACAGGTCGATATTGCCGACGCTCACGGCCCCGATGGTATCTCCATGATAGGCGAGTTTCAGATGGAGGAATGTATTTTTCGGGCCGGCTTCGGGATGGCGCTGTTGCCAGTACTGAACGGCCATCTTCAGGGCAATCTCCACCGCCGTTGAACCGTTGTCCGAATAGAAGACGCGGGCAAGTCCATCAGGCGCGATGCGGATCAACTCACGGGCGAGCTCAATCGCCGGTGGGTTCGAGAGCCCCAGAAATGTTGAGTGGGCGATTTTGTCGAGCTGCTTCTTGATGGCTCGATCAAGGGCCGGGTGGCGATGGCCATGGACATTGACCCAAATTGATGAGGTGCCATCGAGATATTTCTTGCCCTCGGTATCGATGAGATACGAGCCTTTCCCACGCTCGATGATGAGCGGCTCCTCTTGCTCCCACTCCTGCATCTGGGTAAACGGGTGCCACAGATAGCGGCGGTCCCAGTCTCTGAGTTGCTGCGTCGAAGGTGGTCGAGTCATGCTGATGATATGGACGTCATTCGTCAATCGCACGAGGCAAGAAGGTTGGGCAACGATTGACGGAATGACTCATGCCGATCAACGAGGCAAGGGCCTCGGGGCTGCGCGTGATTATAAGTGGGGGTGATCTCTTTGACAACCCAGAAGGCAGTTACTATAATGAAGCGATTTTCACCAAATGAGTTAGGATTTGCAAAGTCTTATACGCAACTTTTCCATAATCGCTCATATCGATCACGGCAAATCAACCCTCGCTGACCGGTTCCTCGAAGCTACTGGCGCAGTTACTGCCCGAGAGGCCAAAGATCAGATCCTTGATGCCATGGACCTCGAACGGGAACGTGGCATTACGATCAAGGCGCACGCAGTGGCGATCCGGTACAAGGCTAAGGACGGGAAGACTTATGCGTTGCATTTGATCGATACGCCGGGGCATGTCGACTTTACCTATGAGGTCTCGCGCAGCCTGGCGGCTTGCGAGGGGGCGCTCTTGCTCGTTGACGCGACACAAGGCGTGCAGGCCCAGACGATTGCCAACGTGAATTTAGCGATGGCGAACAACCTGACCATTATTCCGGTGATCAATAAGATTGATCTCGCGAGCGCGGATGTCGATGGGACCAAACAGTCGATTGCAGATGTGTTGCAACTCGAGGCCGATAATGCTCTGCCTATTAGTGCGAAGGAAGGCAAGGGTGTGCCGGAGGTCTTGGAGGCAGTCATCGCGCGGGTACCGCCTCCGTCAGGCGATCCACAGGCGCCGCTCAAGGCGCTGATCTTCGACTCATGGTTCGATAACTATCAGGGTGTGATTGTGCTGACGCGGGTGGTGGATGGGGCGATTAGACCCGGTATGAAAATTAAAGTCATGTCGAACGATCGCACGTTCGAGGTGATGGAGGTCGGGAACTTTTCCCCCAAGCGTACGAAGAAGACGGAGCTGCTGACCGGCGAGGTGGGATATCTCTGTGCCAATATGCGGGAAGTGGCGGACGTCAAAATTGGAGATACGCTCACGGATGCGGTGTCGCCGACGCGTGAGCCGTTTCCAGGGTATAAAGACGTCAAACCGTTGGTGTTCTGCGGGCTGTATCCAACCGACACGGCTCGGTATGAGGATTTGCGGGATGCGTTGGTCAAGCTCCGGCTGAATGATTCGTCGTTCGTCTACGAACCAGAAACGTCCTTGGCCTTGGGGTTTGGGTTTCGCTGCGGGTTCTTGGGTCTGCTCCATATGGAGATCATTCAAGAACGCCTTGAGCGTGAGTATAACTTGACGCTGCTCACCACGGCTCCTACCGTCGTGTATCGTGTGATGACGACCAAAGGCGAGGTGTCGGAGGTCATGAATCCCTCACAGCTCCCGCCTCCCAGCAGCATCGAGTCGTTCGAAGAGCCGTTCATTCTCGCGTCGGTCATTACGCCGGAACGGTATATGGGGGCTATTCTTCAGCTGTGTCAGGAGCGTCGAGGCATTCAGCGAAGCATCCACTTCCTGGATCCGACGCGGGTGATGATCAGTTATGAATTGCCGCTCAATGAGGTCATTCTTGATTTTTACGATAAACTCAAGTCCCGCACACAGGGCTATGCGTCGCTGGATTACGAGTTGCTCGGCTATCGCGAATCCGATCTGGTGCGACTCGACATCTTACTGAACGGCGAGGCGGTCGATGCCTTGTCCTTTATTACGCACAAGGATCGTTCGGTGCAGCGAGGGCGTCAGCTCGCTGAAAAAATGAAGGAATTGATTCCGAGGCAGATGTATGAGATCGCCATTCAGGCGGCCATCGGGAGCAAGATCGTGGCGCGCGAGACCATCGGGGCGATGAAGAAAAATGTGTTGGCGAAATGCTATGGCGGTGATATCACACGGAAACGGAAGTTGCTGGAGAAACAAAAGGAAGGAAAGAAACGCATGAAAGCGGTCGGTAGTGTCGAAGTTCCGCAGGAAGCCTTCCTGGCGATTCTCAAGGTCGGAGACGAATGAGCTCCGATTCCAATCAGCGCAATGTGGACAAGTTGTCCGGCGGGTCAAGGTCCGGTGAACCGGCCTCACTGACGGGCGCCAAGGTTGCCGACAACGCCGACCAGGCTGGACGCAAGTCCATCGTTCGAGAGTATGCGGAAGCGATCATCGTCGCCATGTTGTTGGCGTTCGCCATTCGCGTGTTTGTCGTACAGGCCTTCAAGATTCCGTCGGGATCCATGATTCCTACCTTGCTGATCGGAGATCATATTTTGGTCAGCAAGCTGTCCTATGGTCTGCAGTGGCCGACGGACTGTAAATTGCAATGGAGTTTTCCACCGGTCAATTGTTATACGTCCACCACCGTCGTCACGTTCGGCAAGCCGCAACGTGGCGATATCATCGTCTTTCGGTTTCCCGAGGATGAAGAGAAGGATTTTATCAAGCGCATTGTGGGGCTGCCTGGGGACACGGTTCAGTTACGGAACAAGGTTGTCCTGGTGAACGGTCAGCCGCTTGATGACAAAACCTTTACCCAACGCATTGATCCCGGCATCATCGACGGGACGGTCAACCCTCGCGATAATTTTGGCCCAGTGACGATTCCGGAGGAGTCCTATTTCGTCATGGGCGACAATCGCGACCAAAGCCTGGACAGTCGGTTTTGGGGGTACGTCCGTGAGGAGAAAATCCGAGGCAAAGCGTTCCGTATCTATTGGTCCTGGAACGGACAGGGAAATTGGACGGAGTGGGTTCGGTGGGAACGATTCGCCAAAGCCATTCAGTAAAAAAACGCGGGGGCATCATTCTTCCCAAGAAGGAGTCACAGGGGAAGAGTGAATCTCCTTCATCCACGGTACTCCGCGAGTATCTGCATCGGTTTCCGCAGGCCTCCGTCCTCGTGATCGGGGATTTGATTCTTGATCATTATGTGATGGGACGGGTGAGTCGGATCTCTCCTGAGGCGCCGGTCCCGGTCGTGCATGTCGAATCGGAGTCGATCCGACTCGGTGGGGCAGCCAACGTCTACAGCAATATTATGGCGCTCGGAGGAAAGGCCTATCTCTGCGGGGTGATCGGATCGGATGAGAGTGGGAGGCGGTTGCTCAAGGAACTCGGAAACACCAAGGCGAGCCTCGGTGGCGTCGTGACCGATCGTGAGCGACCGACGACCAGGAAGAGTCGGGTCATCGCCCACAACCAGCAGATCGTTCGCTATGACATCGAAGGCCGAACGGAGTTAAAGGTTCCGCTGCGACGGAAGATCGTCCGGTTTGTTGAGTCCAAACTCCGTGAGTTGTCTTGTATTGTGATCTCGGACTATGCCAAAGGCGTCGTGTCGGCGACCCTGATGACGGAGATCACACGTTTGGCGGCCTTGCGCAGGGTTCCGGTCATCGTCGATCCGAAGGTCGAACACTTTAATTTTTATAAAGGCGTGACGGTCATTACGCCGAATCACCTAGAGGCGACGCAAGCGTCGGGCATGCATGGGGATGACAATCAAACGATCAACGAAGCTGGGGCCATGATCCGCCAGCGGCTCGGTTGTCAGTCCGTTCTCATCACGCGGGGTGAGAAGGGCATGAGTCTCTATGAAAAGGATGGTCGAGCATGGCATCTTCCGACAAAGGCTCGGCAAGTCTATGATGTCACCGGCGCGGGTGATACGGTCATCGGGACGCTGGCATTGGCCCTTGCGGCGGGAGCTGACATCAAGACCGGAGCAACGATGGCCAATTATGCGGCCGGGATCGTGGTCGGAATGGTAGGAACGGCGACGGTGTCACCGACGCAGTTGTCTGAGGCCTTTGGCGATGACTAAAACTTCGCGAACCGTGACCGTGGTGATTCCTGCTCGATACGGCTCATCCCGTTTTCCTGGGAAACCGCTGGTCGAGCTGAACGGTAAGCCGATGATTCAGCATGTGTACGAGCAGGCGGCGGCCTGTCGTGCCGTGTCGGAGGTGCTCGTCGCAACCGACGATGAACGTATCAAAACGACGGTCGAGCGCTTTGGAGGGCGTGTTCTCATCGTTCCTGGCGAGTATCGGACGGGAACGGATCGGGTGGCTGCCGTGGCTCGCATGTTTGCAGGGGATTGTTTCGTAGACTTGCAAGGGGATGAGATTCCCTTGACGCCTGACCTGTTGACCGATCTGGTCGAGCCGTTTTTGGTTGGTGGTGTGGGGATGGGAACGTTGAAGCGAGTGATCGATTCGACGGAAGATCTCCTCAATCCTGCCGTAGTGAAAGTCGTGACCGATACGAAAGGCGATGCGCTCTATTTTTCACGCGCGCCGATCCCGTTGGTTCGCGACGACCTCAAGCCGCAAGTGGTCGGAGGGCTCCACTATATTCATCTCGGACTCTACATCTATACGAAAGAGACGTTGCTTCGATTAGCCTCCCTCCCGACCAGTCGCATCGAGGATGCTGAAAAGCTTGAACAACTTCGTGCGCTCGACCATGGCATTCGCATCCGGGTCTGGGAAACCAAGCATGCCTCACTGAGGGTGGATCGTCCGGAAGACGTGCCTGATGTTGCGGAACGACTGCAGGAATATCTGGCGGTCAAACGTGAGCTGAAGAGCAGCGGGATGTTTTTTAAAGGATGAGGTGTCTAGCGGGGATCGGTCGACCTGACGTCCAGGAGAGAGGGGAACCATGAATAAATTTATTTTTGTGACCGGTGGAGTGGTTTCATCGCTTGGAAAGGGACTGGCATCGGCTTCCATTGGAAACCTCCTCGAAAGCCGTGGGTTGAAGATCACCTTTCTGAAGCTGGATCCCTACATCAATGTCGATCCCGGGACGATGAACCCCTATCAGCACGGCGAGGTCTTCGTCACGGACGATGGCGCCGAGACCGATCTCGATCTGGGACATTATGAGCGATTCACCTCGCTCTCACTGACGAAGGAAAGTAATTACACGACGGGTCGGATCTATCATTCGGTCATCACCAAAGAGCGGCGGGGGGACTATCTTGGAGGGACGGTTCAGGTCGTGCCGCATGTGACGGATGAGATTAAACAGGCGATCATGCGGATCTCCAAGGGCGTGGATGTCGCCATCATCGAAATCGGTGGGACGGTCGGAGATATTGAAAGTCTCCCGTTTCTTGAAGCCATTCGACAGATGCCGTACGACGTCGGGCGCGATAATGTGCTGTATGTTCACCTGACCTTGGTGCCGTACATCGGCGCGGCCGGTGAACTGAAGACCAAGCCGACGCAACACTCGGTCAACAAGCTTCGGGAAATCGGCATTCAACCCAATATCCTTTTGTGCCGAACCGACCGGTATATTCCCCCGGAGCTCAAGGGCAAGATTGCGATGTTTTGCAACGTGGATAAGGATGCGGTCATTACGGCCAAAGACGTCGAGACGATCTACGAAGTGCCGATCGTCTTCCGTAAAGAAGGGTTGGACGAATTGATCGTCCGTCAGCTGCATCTCGAGACCGGTCAGCCGAATCTTCGCGAGTGGGACGCGATGGTGCAGAAAATCAAGCGGCCGAAACATGAAATCTCCGTTGCGTTGGTCGGCAAGTATGTGGGGCTGAAGGAGTGTTACAAGAGCTTGGGAGAAGCGCTGATTCACGGCGGAATCGACCATGAAACGAAGGTCAATATCAACTGGATCGAGTCCGAAGATATTGAGCGGCAAGGGACGGAGCGCATTCTTCGTGAAGCGGATGGGATTTTGATTCCCGGCGGATTTGGGACGAGAGGGATTGAGGGAAAAGTCACCACCATCAGATATGCACGGGAGCGTCAGGTGCCGTTCCTTGGGCTGTGTTTAGGGATGCAATGTGCCGCGATTGAGTTTGCGCGCAATGTGGCAGGATTGACAGGGGCCAACAGTGCGGAGTTCGACGAGCAGTCGCCTCATCCGGTGATTCATCTCATGCCGGATCAGCAGGGCGTCAGCGACAAAGGCGGCACGATGCGGCTCGGCTCCTATCTCTGTAAGTTAGGAGAGGGGACGTTGGCCCAGAAAATGTACGGCGTAAACGAAGTTCGTGAACGCCATCGCCATCGGTACGAGTTCAATAATGCGTATCGTGAGCGATTGAGTGCCAAGGGACTGGTCTTGAGCGGCCTCTCGCCGGATGGGCGGCTGGTCGAAATTCTTGAGCTGAAGGATCATCCTTGGTTCTTGGGAACCCAGTTTCATCCTGAATATAGTTCTCGCCCGCATCGGCCACATCCGTTATTCAGCGGGTTTGTCGGTGCGGCTCTCCGCAAGAAGCTGGGACACTGAGTGAGATGCTGAAACCGACTTCCAACCGTGTTCTCGGCCCATCAAAATCCTCAACGTACCCCGGAGGGTACACCTCCGGTTTCGACTCGCCTGCGGCCTTCCTGTGGAAAAGATGGCGTCTCGGCGCCATCGGGGTTGGGCGGATGAGAATGGTAAATCGGTTTGAGCATCTCACGTAATGTAAGTTCGAAATTTATGGCACATCTTGTCGACATCGGTTCCTTCAAAGTCGGGCAAGGGCAGCGGCCGTTCCTGATTGCCGGTCCTTGCGTCATCGAGAGCGAGCAGCTCGTCCTGGATACGGCAGGGCGAGTTGCTGAGATAACAAAGGCCCTGGGAATTCCCTACATCTTCAAGTCGTCCTTCGATAAGGCGAACAGAACATCCATCCATTCATTCCGAGGTCCGGGCTTAGAAAAAGGGTTGGTGGTGTTGAAGCAGGTGAGAGAGAAGCTGGGACTGCCCCTGTTGACCGACGTCCATACCGAAGAGCAGGCGACGGAGGCCGGGAAGGTCGTGGATGTTCTGCAGATTCCGGCGTTTCTCTGTCGGCAGACGGATCTCTTGATTGCGGCGGCCAAGACGGGAAAGGTCGTCAACGTAAAGAAGGGCCAATTTCTCTCGCCGACCGAAATGGGAAACGCCATCAAAAAGATCGAAGAGTGCGGGAGTCAACGGATCGTGCTGACCGAACGAGGATCATCCTTCGGCTATAACAATCTCGTCGTAGATATGCGGTCCTTCCCTATCATGAGGAAGTTCGGGTATCCTGTCGTCTTCGACGCCACCCACAGCGTGCAATTGCCGGGTGGGGGCGGGACGAAGTCCAGCGGCCAGCGGGAGTTTGTCGAACCGTTGGCCTGTGCCGCAGCCGGGGCAGGGGTCGACGGATTCTTTATGGAAGTCCATCCGAATCCCGATGAAGCGCTGTCCGATGGACCCAATATGGTGCCATTGCATCAATTGAAAGCGTTATTGGAACGGGTGGTGCGGGTTTGGGATGCCGCACAACCGACAAGCTGAAGAATGATCGTACAGGGTGCAGAGCAATGACAATGGGTGCGAGACGAGGACTTGCTGCACGATGACGGGAAAGCCGGCTGCTCGAGAATCAAAATCCGCCAAACTGGAAGAGAGTCTTTCCGAAGGACGACGTGTACTCAAGGTCGAGGCTCGGGCGGTTGAGGCGTTGATCAGTCGGCTGGATGACCGATTCGTCAAGGCCGTAGATGTGCTCGTGCGATGCAAGGGGAAGGTCGTGGTCTCAGGGATGGGGAAATCAGGGTTGATCGGGCAAAAGATAGCCGCCACCTTGGCAAGTACCGGAACCTCCTCATTCTTTTTGCATCCGGCAGAGGGGGTCCATGGCGATCTCGGCATGTTGGCTCGTCGGGATGTCTTGGTTGCGATCTCCAATAGCGGAGAAACCCAAGAGTTGTTGCAGTTGCTTCCGTTTGTGAAGCGCCTCGGGATTCCGGTCATCTCAATGACGGGACGGATGAACTCGACCTTGGCGAAAAATTCTGATGTCGCACTGGATGTGTCGGTCGCCGAAGAGGCTTGTCCGATGGGGTTGGCTCCGACCGCGAGCACGACGGCGACGCTGGCCTTGGGTGATGCCCTGGCCGTGGCCTTGCTGCAAAAACGAGAATTCAAAGCAGAAGACTTTGCCCGGTTCCATCCGGGAGGCAGTCTGGGGCGGCGCTTGCTGGTCAAAGTGAAAGACCTCATGCATGCTGATCCGGAAATCCCGATCGTTCAAGGCACCGTCGGAGGCATGGCGGCGATGCTGGAAATGACGGCGAAAAAACTCGGGATGACGACGGTCGTTGATCAAGATGGCGCGTTGCTCGGCGTCATTACCGACGGCGACGTGCGACGGTTTATTCAACGCGGGACGGATTTGGTGAATGTGACGGCCAAAGAGTTAGCGACACCCAATCCTAAATCTATCGGGCCTGATGAATTGGCGGCGAAGGCCGTGGAGATGATGGAGCGGTTTTCCATCACCACCCTGGTCGTGACGGAAGACGGGCGCACCATTCAAGGTGTCGTGCACTTGCATGATCTCTTAAAGAATGGGATCGTCTAACAGGATGTTGAAAACGTCTGCCAGCGTCGTTCTCGCGTCGCTCAGAGGCTCAACGTACCGAAGTGTACGCCTCGCCACGTCGCTTGCTGCGGCCTTGCTGGACAGCCTTTTTGACCATCCTGTGGGTGTCTATCGGTCGAGTTGGTGTTTTGAGGATGTGGTAGGAGCAGAATAGAGCAATGAACCGAGTTTTGGAAATATGGCGTGACATCGGGCAGGATTCGCTCAATCTGCCGAATTTCCTGACGCTATTCCGCATTCTCTTGATCCCGGTTTTCATCATTCTCTTCGTCAATCCGACCCCCGATCAATCGTTGGCAGCGGCTATTGTCTTCACGGTCGCAGCGGTGACGGATATGCTGGACGGCTATATCGCGCGGCGAACAGGCCAAGTGACCAAGCTCGGCAAGTTGCTGGATCCGGTCGCGGACAAGCTTTTGGTGCTCTCGGCGCTTATATTATTGATGAATGTGGATCGTGTCAGCGCGTTGGTTGCCTTGTTGATCATTGGTCGAGAGGTCGCGGTGACGGGAATCCGTGCGATCGCTGCGGGAGAAGGAATGATCATTCCCGCGGAGACGACCGGTAAGTACAAGATGGCGCTCCAAGTTGTCGCGATCATTCTCCTGATCCTCGAAGGGACCGGGTTTGCAGAACTCGGCAACATGCACTTAGCCGGCACGGTCACCTTGTATTTGTCCCTGGTCCTCGGGTACATCTCCGGTGGTCAGTATGTGTGGAGTTTTTGGAAGCAGGTTGTGGCTAAAGGGCTGTAATCAGGATGTTGAAACTAGCCTCCAGCTTTGTTCTCGCATCGTTCAGGCCCTCAACATACCCCTCGGGACAGAGCTGCTTTAGCTGCTCGGGGTGGGGTGGGTGAGAGGGTTTATGCCTCGGCTCTTCACTCGCTGCGGCCTCGCTGGATGTCTAGTTTAAGCATCCTGTAGTAGCTTGGATTGGACTCAACCATCAACGTTCTTCGGTATTCTCTGTTCCTCGATCAGATCTGAGATGGGTTTCAAATGCCCAGTGGTTGTTCCGTCGCGACTTCACCAACAGGTTGTTGTCTGTGCCAGTCTCTTCTTGCTGATCACAGCCTGTAGCGAGAACACGACGCCTCCCCAGCTCGAAGCGTTCGCCTATCCCACGACAACAGGGCATTGCCTTGCCGGTTCACGTTCTGGCGCTGCTGGGGCAACGGATGGACGGGTCTCAGCTGAGGGCATCAAGTATATGGTGCGGACGCCTTTGAACTATGATGGTACGTTTGCTCACTCCTTGTTGATGGTCTATGCTCCGGCGGGAACGAGCCGGTGGGCGTCGGAACGGCTCACAGGTCTCACGACTGAGGCGACCAGAGCTGGATTTGTGGTGGTCTACGTTGATCACAAGCAGTTGAATATTCAGACCGTTGAACAGCTTGGGAAGATTCCCGAGCTGGTAGCCAAGGAATGGTGTATCGACGAGAAGCGAATCTATGCGACCGGCCATTCAGATGGCGGTACGGCTTCATTGGCACTGGCTGTGCTCGACAAGACGAAAAAGATTCCAGCAGCCATTGCGCCAAGCGCAGCGGGATGGACAGGAAAAGATCTCGAAGAGTTTCAATGCCGTGATCCTATACCGGTCATGGTCATGCATGGCAGGAACGACAGTCTGTTTCCAGGTTGGGGCGCGCAAACCTCGGCCTGGTGGGCGAAGTGCAATAACTGTGATGTGATTAAGACGAAGGCAGTTGACGCTGGCTGTCTGGTGTATCAAGGCTGCGCAGCAGGTGGGGCTACACTCTACTGCGAAGGAGCCGGCAGCCATCGTGACTGGCCGAATTTGAATAGGGTGATGCTGGATTTTTTTACGCATCCGGAGAAGTTTTTATGATGGTCGGAAGCGATCGAGAAAGCGAATAGCATGGAACAACTGGGGCTCATTGTTGGACTTGCGGTCGTCGGATATCTGCTGGGCGGAGTGCCGTTTGGCGTGGTCATTTCTAAGGCCATGGGTCTGCCCGATCCTCGCACGGTCGGCAGCAAGAACGTCGGGTTTACGAACGTCCTGCGTGTCTCCGGCAAGCCGGCTGGTATCCTGACGTTAATCGGCGATATGGGCAAAGGCTGGGTCATGGGGTTTACGGCGATGCATCTACTGCAGGATGAATGGGCAATTCTTGTTGTCGCGCTGGCTCCCTTCCTCGGGCATGTGTTCTCACCGTTTCTGGGATTCAAAGGCGGGAAGGGCGTGGCAACGGCGCTCGGTTCTGTCCTCGGTGTGTCGCCGTTGGTTGGGCTCTTACTGCTGCTGGCTTGGATTGCGGCTGTGGCTATCTGGCGATATTCTTCCGGCGGAGCACTGACGGCCTTCGGCCTCTTTCCTGTCATTGCCGCGCTGATCCATCCATCAATAGCATTCATGCTTTTCTCTCTCGCCGTGAGCGGGCTGATTGCGATCAAACATAAAGGGAATATTGAACGGCTGCGAAATGGGACGGAAAGCAAGATAGGGCGGAAGAAGGGCTAGGTATAGCTGTGGGGGATGCATTTCGATTTTCTCCGATTAAAGCGGTCTCACTCCATGGAATCACTCCGTTGACCTTAAGGGGACTAATCGTTGTTGTTGGCCCAAACTCTTCCGGCAAAACAACTCTTCTTCGAGAGATCCACAGCGCTGTGTCTGGAGTTGAGAAAAAACTCCTCGTTGCTCAGGAGTTGTCCTATCGCGGTCTTCCTCCAGTAAGAGAATTTATCGAACATTTTACATCTACCAATGATATTGAAGAGGTGGTCAGTTCAGGCAATGTTTACCACTATAAGAAGCTAGGGCACCAGTATGGAACTCATGTAGGAATTGGTGGGGGTTGGGACAAGAACGAGTTAGAGAAGCTATATGAGCAACATGAAAATTTTGTACAAGCTCCCATCAGGGAAGGAACAAAGTCAACCGCATATTTGCAACAGATGGGGTTACTGGAGTGTTCAGCGCTATTTATCGAAAACCGGCTGATGATCACGCAAGGAACGGGAAGTTTTGATACTGCGCAAGGAGTCCCGAGCAACACGCTTCAAGCTCTTCGGTTAAATGACGAGGCGCAGGAACGTCTGACTAAAGAGGTGCTGAAGGTATTCCGTCGTGGAGCCTGGCTCGATATTTCTGGCGGAGCAAGTTTGGGGATTAAGATATCTGATGATGGATATAAGAGAGGGCTTCGGAAATTCGGACAGTGTGATAAGTGGGAGCCTGGCTTCACCAACGCCACCGGAAGGTGGCGACACAAAGGAGCGAGGCAATGAAACGCACGAGACGGAATCACGGAGCCACCTTTAAAGCACAGGTGGCGTTGGCCGCGGTCAAAGGGGATAAGACCCTGGCCGAATTGGCCGAGCAATTCAGCGTCCACCCCACCCAGATCACAGAATGGAAACAGCAGTTGCTGGCGCGAGCCTCGGACGTATTTGGTGGGACGAAACCATCAGCGGAGGCTCCGGATCTCAAGACCCTGCACGCGAAGATCGGGCAACTGACCTTGGAGAATGATTTTTTAGAAGGCGCGCTCACCAAGGCCGGCTTGCTGAGCGCAAAGCGATGATCGATCGCACGCATCCCTTGCCGGTTGTGCGGCAATGCCAACTCCTGCAGCTGGCCCGCTCGACCGCCTATTACCAGCTGACGCCGACCTCCGAGACGACGCTGGCGTTGATGCGGCGGATTGACGAGCTGCATCTGAACTATCCCTTTGCCGGGGCTCGGATGCTGCGCGATCTGTTACAGCAGGAGGGCCATGCCATTGGGCGACGCCAGGTGGTCACCCTCATGCGCAGGATGGGGATTGAGGCGCTGTATCGGAAACCGCATCTGAGTCGGCGGCATCCGGCCCACACCATCTACCCGTATCTCCTCCGTGATCTCACGATCTGTCGTCCCAATCATGTCTGGGCGGCCGATATCACCTATATTCCGATGCGACGCGGCTTCGTGTATCTCTTCGCTATCTTGGACTGGGCCAGTCGCCGAGTGTTGGCTTGGCGGCTCTCCAATACGTTGACCACGGACTTCTGTCTCGACGCCGTGCGAGAGGCGATCACGCAGCATGGCTGCCCCGAGATCTTCAACACGGATCAAGGGTGCCAGTTCACCAGCCAGGAGTTCACGGGACTCTTGAAAGACCACGGCATTCAGATCAGCATGGACGGCAAAGGCTGCTGGCGGGATAACGTCTTCGTGGAACGGTTGTGGAGAAGCCTGAAATATGAGGAGGTCTATTTGCACGCGTATGACACGGTCAGCACTGCCTATCAGGGGCTGGAGCGCTATCTGCTGTTCTACAACCAGACCCGACCGCATCAGGCGCTTGATGGCCAGACGCCCGACCAGGTCTATTATGACAATCTGACCACACGACGGACTGCCGCGTAGTCAGCAATCCGCCAGGCGCCACTTATGAACTGGTAAAAACTGTCCAACCAACCGGAGCCACCTCT